>NZ_RQFT01000008.1 GCF_004769525.1 Leptospira bouyouniensis
CAGTTCGATTTGGGCGGGGATCTATACCTTCTTACTAGCCCAACTCCCTCCCCATCACTGTCACCATTCGGTTGCAAAAATTTCAAATATAAGCAATTGATAATACTACAGGGCAATCAACTGCCAAAATCATAATAAATTTCACTTGCAATTTCTTGAATGAATGTAAAAATTTCAGAATTCCGAATAGGAATTCCGTTATGAAAAATCTAATCTTATTTATTGTCTTTTTATCACTCACATCTCCCTTATTTGCAATCAACACTGTCATTTTAAAAAATGGAAAAACAATCAAAGGAAAAGTAACAGATCAAAATGAGAAAGGACTCACTGTCCAAACAAGTGAAGGTTCGCAAAACATTTCCAAATCACAAATCCTAAAAGTCATTTATAAAGATGTAAGCGACCAAGAAGCAGAAAAAATTAGACTCGCGGAAGAAAAAAAACTAAAAGACAAAGAAGAAAAAGAAAGGGCTAAACTCGAGAAAGAAAAATTAATCGCGGAAGCAAAGGAACAAAAACGCTTAGAAGAAGAAGCAAAGCTAGCTGAAAAACAAAGATTAGCCGAGGAATCTATCAAAGAATCTCAAGCGGAAAAAGAAGCAAAAGCAGAAGCGGAATGGTTGGCAACAAGGCAACTTGGTCCATCACCGGCAGCAACAAAGTGCGGAGGTCGCTTAGCTTTGATTTGGCGATCTGCCGTTTTACCGGGATGGGGTCATTACTGCGGAGGTAATACAACTTCAGCAGCTACTTATGGAGTATTGTTTTTTGGAACTCTCCTTTACACTCTTGGTCCTCTTCATACTGAGGAAAAAAATGCGAAATCACATTATGATAACATGGTTTTATTCAACCAAATTGCGGGGCCAGGTACAAGATTCAATGCACAGAATATCAGTTTACCATCAGAGTTTATCTTTGGATTTTTGGAAACATCAATCGCAGATGATTTGATTGTAAAAAGTAAAGACAATGCAAAAGAAGCGAATGCAAAATATTTAGTCGGACTAGGTACTGTAGGAATTATCTATATCACAAATGTCATTCACGCATATATGATTGGTCGTGACCAATACCCAGAAAGACCAATCGTAAAATCTGGTGGAAAACAATTTAAAGAAGGTTGGGATTTTGAAACCAGCTGGGACAAACCACAAACCATTACATCATACCGACCACCGATGAATTCTGTTTATGCAGAACTTCGTTATTCTATTCTTTTTTAAGGAGATTTTATGAAAAGAATCATTTTATTGATAATCCTATCTAGTTCATTATTCCAATGCCGAATATTTAAACCTTCGAGCCTAGATCCAACGGAAGATTTAGGATCGTTGCAAGCCTTACTACGATTTTTAGCATTGGCCGATGCTTTTAATACACAAAGTCAAACCGTTATATTTATGAAATTTACGGATGCTAACGGGACTCCTTATACTACTGGCAATATTGAATACTCCGTATTTAATGAAGCCGATGAAAATGGAATCCCGGTATCTCCTTTTGGATCAACTGGAAATGTTCAGACTTATATATCGACTCCTGATTCCATTGGAAGGGCATTTCTATTTTTTAGCGAAAGAGGAATTGCGAATGTTACCCTTAAGGATGTAGGGAACAACTTAATTGGCTCCATCAACTTTAGAATTTATAATGGCATCACCAAACAATCATTTTCTGTCATAAGTCAAGTTGGTAATGCTCAATTCATATTAGAAGATTTGGCCAATTATCGCAACCGATTGGCTACCAATTTCACCTTCACACCACTTGGTTCTGCAAACGGGAGACAGTTTATTTATTTAGAAGTACAAACGAATTATATAGCTCCAGACCAAAACACTTCCATCGGATACATTGCTTCGAGTGCCGATGGAGAAAATTATGACTTGGTGACTCGAATTGATGGAGTCACGATTGAAAAAAACATTAGTTACGAAAAAATCCTAAAAATTTCTAAACCAGTTTTCAATGGATCAGCTTATGTTTTTTTCCTTTCGGAAGAAAAAAGAAATTATTCCCCTCCCAATACCTTTCAATCAAACTTCAATTTGGTCTTAAGTATCCCTGCTTTCTTTACACCCAGTGCCGCAACTGCCACTAATTTATCTTTAGATTCTAATCTATTTTTATTTCGACAAGATAACTTACCTTGGATGTATCCGGTGTTATATTTTGGAAATGGAAGATACATGATCACACCAACATTGTATCCTGCGGTAGAAATAACTCCAATCCTATTAAATGCAGATTTCACAGTAAACCAAAATATGGTGAGTGCATTCAGTTGCAATCTAGCAGATTCCAATTTTAATGCAGTAGGATTTCAAATCGTCAATATTGGTGGCATAGAATATTTACAATGTCCAAGTTCTACATTACCATCGGCAACGATTACTGTAAGAAGTATCGAAGCAAATACTTTAAACAATCGCCAAGTGAGTTTCAGTGGTTCTGGCACAAATTTCGAAACGTTTCCTTATTTCGTAAGGGGTAAGTTTGTGGCTACTTTTACAACAGCTCCAATCGGATTTACTTTTACCAATGATTCCGATTATTTACTTCCATCACCAACTATCACTAGAAATGGAACACTGATTTCCGGGTTCAATTCGGCCATTAACAATGGCAATACAAGTTCCATCCTAAGGACTGTTAAAAGCTCTGCAAACGCTGATTATTTTATCTTATCAAATAATCCAACTTTTGCGGCACCGACCGTTGAAATCTTCCGCAGTACGGATAGTCTTGGCAGTGTCATTCAGATTCCGACGATTCCAACAAATGTTAGTGAGTATAGCACAATTATCACCAATGCAGAACAATTACAATCCTTCAATGGTTTATTAAATTATAGTTATGCAATTTCAACCTCCAATAATGTCGGCTCTTTTCCAGTTTATCTCACTCGCTTCACAAAAGGCGACGGGTCTTGGGAAGATCTACCAAAACTCATCAAAATTAGATAAAACAAAATAATCATTTTGCGATGAATTAATATATGAAGCAAGATTAGTGATAAGATTTTTAAGGTCTATCTAGTTTGAAACATGATTTTATTTCTTCATGACTCAATCGGAAATAGAAGTTGATCTACCCACTAATTTGAATTCTTTAAGAAAGTTACCTATTAACAAATCATATTCTTCAGATACAGCATTCCTTTGGTTTAGTTTGAAGAATGAATTCTCAAAATAAAAAATCTTTTTAGAAGGTGTTTTCAGATTTTGAAAGATAGAATCCGATCCGTTTGGAGAAATAGTTTTCTCTTTTTTGTCATACAAAAGTAAAACCGGTTTTGAGATTAGTTTTGCTGTATTCTCTGGTGATACTTCATTCACAAGTAAATCCCCTCGTAACTCTGCAAAGGACAAACTGAGTGGTGTTAAAAACCGAATCAAACGAGAATAGGAAATTGAATACTTCTGTTCCACATAGGAACGCATATCTTTAAAAGGTGAGTCAGCAATGATGAATCCATATTCATACTGACCGTCAGCAAACTGTAAGGCAGTCGCAGCACCTAAATTCACCCCAAAGATACCGATCTGATCTTCGGGTGTATTGTCAATTTCTGAAAAGTATTCTACTGCCCTCTCCAAATCCATTTTTTCATGGAAACCATAAGTAGAATATTTTCCATCACTTTCGCCATGTGCGCGTGCATCATACACGAAGAGACTACAACCCCGTTTCCAAAATATGGGTGCATATGGTAACATTTGGTATTTTGATTCTGAAATTCCATGTAACAGGATAATACCACAATTTTGTTTTTTAGAATGTTTAAAATACCAACCCCTTAAACGTATTGTTCCATTTTGAAACCGAATCGATTCAGGTTTGGGCAAACTAAAATCTGAAAACGTAAGTTGTTTTTTAAAATCACCTTCGTCTACTAAAGAAGGTATGGAAGGAGTCAAGATTTGTGCAGATAAAAAATATGAAGCAACTAGCATTAATAAGGCGGTAATTAAAAAGAACAAAGAAAGTGATTTTTTCATGAACGAGTGCCTAGGAGGAAAATCTAGGAATCCTGGATAGTGGAAAGCGAATTTTTCAAAATCTCTTAATTTAAACCGAAAAAGAATTGCTCTCTTATCAACTTTACTTTCATCTTTAGAAAGTCTATGAAACATTATTTAACGTTTATCTCCCTCATTTTATCAGTGTTTTCGGCAAACTGCCGGACCATGGATGCCGCCATCCAATACCCAGAATCTGGGAAATCCAATTTAGGGATCACCAAGGTGGCTGTGCTCATTTTCGACATAGAAGAAGCAAAATGGGGAGACGAATTTACAGATGCAGTTTCTTTACAAATCGCAAAATCTCTTCCCTTTAAAGTCATAGAAAGGGAACAACTTTCAAAAGTAGTAAACGAACAAAGTTTTTCAAAAACCGGCATTATCGATACACAAACTGCCGTTAGACTTGGGAAAGTATTGGGTGTTGATGCACTTGTTTTCGGAAGGGGCTCCGCTTTAAAAAAATTTGATGAGAAAGGGAAACTTATTCCCAACCTAGTTGATACTGTCTCTTTAAAAATTGTTCACATCGAATCTGGACAAGTGATTGTCAATGCGAGAAAAAAACCAGGAGCCGATTGGACTATGGCTCGTATCCTCCAATATAGTCTTGGTTTTGGATTTATTTGGAGTCGCGATGATATTTTAATTGCAACTAGTCAATATGACTTTGTAGCAGAAAGTTTGGTTGATCGAATTGTAAGTGAGCTAAATAAATAAAAGAGTAGATATGCTTCAAGTTGGCAAATCTCAAAAACATTATTTCAATCATAAGGAGTCATGAATGAAAATTAACATTGGAATTCCCGAAGAAGAACGAAGTGCTATTTCCGAGTCTTTAAAGAAACTATTAGCAGATACATATACCTTGTATCAAAAAACGCATAGTTACCATTGGAATGTCACTGGACCTATGTTCCAAACTTTACACTTACTTTTTATGACACAATATACTGAACTCTGGAATGCGATTGATCCAATTGCAGAAAGAATTCGATCCCTTGGATACTATGCTCCTATGGGTGGTTGGGAATTTGCAAAGTATTCCAGCATCTCCGAAGACAAAGAAGTACCCAAAGCAAAAGATATGATCAAAAATTTGGTAGAAGGGAATGAAGCGGTCATACGAACTGCACGTGCTGCTTATGCACCATCCGAAAAAGGCAATGACCAAGCAACACTTGATCTATTAACGCAAAGATTAGATATCCATGAAAAAACAGCTTGGATGTTACGTTCCTTACTCGAGGAATAAAAAAAATTCTACTTAGAACAGTAACCGATTCTAGGTTACTGTTCATAAAACAAGAAATCGAAATAAATGAAAGCGCGAACTTAACTTTAGTTTATAACGTTCACCAGATTAATTTTTATCTAACCAATTTTTTAAAATTTTCAAATATTCTTCTTGGTGGGTAAAATGTATATAGTGCCCACCTCCTTGAATCGTAATCTTTTGGTTATTTGGGAACATTCGATCCATAATATCAAAATCTGTGTTTTTTATGTATTCTGAATTTCCACCTAACAAAAACAAAACTTTCGCTTCAGATGTTTGATTTAAATCAAACACATCATCGAAGACTCGCCTTGCATGGTTTAATCCAGTTACATTTAATTTCCATCGATACAAACCATTTTCATTTCGTTCTAAACTCATTTGCAAAAATTGTCTAATGAATGTATCGGGAACAAATTTTGCCATTTCAGAATCGATTTGATTTCGGGAAGAAAATCCATCCAAAGGGAATGACATCGAATTAATTTCGTTATCGTAAGCAAATGGATAAGATCTAGGTGATATATCTTGGATGATAAGTTTTTTTAGAATTCCAGGATGAGTTAAATCAAAGTACATCCCTACAAGACCACCCATTGAGTGTCCTAATAGTAATGGAGATTTGATATGATTCTGAAGAATGAATT
Source organism: Leptospira bouyouniensis (assembly GCF_004769525.1). Lineage (NCBI taxonomy): Bacteria > Pseudomonadati > Spirochaetota > Leptospiria > Leptospirales > Leptospiraceae > Leptospira > Leptospira bouyouniensis. Next base: position 5,958 of record NZ_RQFT01000008.1, read on the forward strand.
CTTCTAGATCCTGGGACATTAATGGGATAGAATGTTCATCGCTATGTGGTGAATCACCATGGTTTCTTGCATCAAGCGTATATACGTTTCCAAATTCAGACAAAAATTTTGCGACGGTAACCCAGTTTTTTAAGGATCCAAACAACCCATGTAAGATAATCATATCCCCAATGGACTGTTGATTCGGATTTGGATTTTGAAATGGATAGAGTTTGTAGTTTAGTTTCACAAATCCTTCCTATAGAGTCAGTGTTGCTATTTAACTAACGAAAACATTCTTTTTTAAGAATTTGTAAATGTGGTAAGATTTGTTTTTTTTCTCTTGGACCAATTTCTGATGTATATCGAATCATTTGGTTGATTTCTGATTTAATCCCATCACTAACAGGTTGAAAACAAGGGATAGAATCTGGATCCTTTGTCATAACACTTAATTCTTTTACTAAATCCTTAGTATATAGAGTTACATAATTTCCAGTGGGAAAAAGATACAAATAACGTAATTTCCCTTTTCTTAGCTCTTCTAGACGGCAACGTAATTCCACACCACAATCAAGAGAAGGCATACTCTCTGTTGCAAGATATCCTGCGTAATCTGAGTGTTTTGTTTTCGGATAAGATTCAAGTAACTTCCAGAAATAATTAGAATCTACATAATATTTCCCAGACGTATAATCATATAATAACTTTGTTTGGTGGCGTTTTAGAAATTCTAATGTGTTTGGATCATTGTCTGGTTTGACGCCTTTTTCATTCATTAGATCAACAGTTTTTTTTAAGAAAAAACCAGCCTTGGCACGAATGAAGATAAACTCATCACCAGTATATTTTCCAGTTGAAGAAATGGAAAATATCGTATCTGTAATCTCTTGTTTTGTCAAAAAATCAACATGTTTTGCAAGGATCATTCTCTCTGCTTCGAAGAGTAAAGTTGACAAGTATTGTTTGGGAGGTACAGAACGTACAACAGAACGTTTGATAAACCCGGATAGTCCGTCTATCAATTTGATTGGTATCCAATCTTCTTTTGGACTTTCGAGGGAATCTTTGTCAAAACGAACAGGTTCCCCAAATTTCAATTTTCGCAAAACATCACTTTTCTCATCTGCAAACAAATGCAAATTAAGCCCAATTACAGGGATCACAATTTCAGATTGTAAATCTCGTTTTAATATTTCTGATGGTTTGGATTGTTTTGGTTTGGTTTGAAACTTAGGTTCAGAAAGAAGAGGAGATACAAATACAATGAAAATTAAAAAGGATCGAAAAAATAACAAGGAACGTCGAAAGGAATCATAAATCATAAAATTTCCCTTCATTGAAATATGATGGGATTCACCAAATGATTTCAGAAGTTTGAAATTCATTTTTGATAACAATCGATCAAACTTTGTCCCTCTACCAAGATTTTTTAGTAAAGGGACAGGTTTCATCTTATTTTTGTAAATCCAAAACCATTTGTTTGATACGTGCGACACCTTTTTCGATGTCTTTTTCACCTAACGCATAAGACAAACGTATGGCTTTGTCATCTCCAAAAGCAATTCCTGGTACAGCTGCCACATTGTATTTGTCGAGAAGGACATCACAAAATAATTTAGAATACGAAGTTTCTTTTTTCTCTGCTAGAAGTCGTTTGAAACCAGGCATTTCATAAACACCAGTCATGTAAGGGAATGCATAAAAAGCTCCTTCTGGCATACGGCATTCCACACCAGGGATCTCACGAAGGAGTCCTACGATGAGTTTGCGACGTGTGTCAAAGGCCTTTAACATTTCTGCCACTGGAGTTTGGTCACCTGAAAGAGCTGCCTCTGCCGCCGCTTGCGAAATAGAAGAAGCATTACTTGTTGATTGGCCTTGCATAGTGTCCATGTTTTTGACAATCTCTGGATTACCAGCCCCGTATCCAATCCTCCATCCTGTCATAGAGTATGCTTTCGATACCCCATTTATCACAAAGGTTTTTTCCTTCATCTTTTCCGAGATCATGGCAGGGTTTACAAATTCCAATCCATCATAAATAATTTTTTCATAGATATCATCCGAAACAGTGATGATATCTTTTGGCTCCAAAACCTTTACGAGAGCTTCCACATCCGAACGAGTGTAAGCTGCTCCTGTAGGGTTAGAAGGTGAATTAAAGATAAACACTTTTGTTTTTGGAGTAATTGCTTTTTCCAATTGTTCCGGAGTGATTTTAAATCCACTCGAAATGTCTGTTGCCACAATGACAGGTGTCCCTTCTGCTAATCGAACGATGTCCGCATAACTTACCCAATACGGTGCAGGGATAATCACTTCATCACCAGGGTTGAGCGTAGCCATAAAAAAATTATAGAGTACTTGTTTTCCTCCAGTCCCTACAATAATTTGATTTTTCTCATACTTGAGTCCATTTTCTGTTTCAAACTTTTTGATGATGGCTTCTTTAAGAGAGACAGTTCCACTTACGGGAGTGTACTTTGTTTTCCCTTGGTCCATTGCTTTTTTAGCAGCTTCTTTGATATGAGTTGGCGTATCAAAGTCAGGTTCCCCTGCTCCAAATCCAACTACATCAAGTCCACTCGCTTTCAATTGATTGGCTTTCGCTGTGATCGCGAGAGTGGGAGAAGGTTCTACGACATCAAGTCGTTTTGCTACAAGTTTCATTTTGTCCTCTAGTTTGTGAGTGATTCTTCTGGAACTGTTTCTTTGAACTGGTCCAAAGTATAAATTTCATATTCATACCCTTGTTCGGTGAGGAAGAGCTGTCTGTTTTGCCCAAACCTTTCTTCGTTTGTATCACGCGAAATGAGTGAGTAAAAAATCGCAGTATTGTCTTGGGATTTTGGACGTAGGATCCGACCCAAACGTTGTGCTTCTTCCTGTCTGGAACCAAAAGTTCCCGAAACCTGGATCGCAATATTTGCATCTGGTAAGTCGATCGAAAAGTTTGCCACCTTCGATACGACAAGTTGTTTGATTTGACCAGTTCGGAACGCTTGGTAGAGTTCTTGTCTTTCAGGGAGTGGAGTTTTACCTGTAATCAAAGGGATTTTGAACGTGTTGGAAATCTCTTCTAACTGATTGATATACTGTCCAATCACCAAAATATTGTTAGTGGAGTGTTTTTTCAAAATATAACTGATCGCACGAAGTTTTTCTGGGTTTTCTGAAGCTAATCGAAATTTCTCACGATCATCCGCAACAGAGTACTTCATTCGAAGATCGTCTTCCATCGGAACACGAATCTCCACACAATTGGCCTCCGCAATCCAAGACTTGGCTTCGAGTTCCTTCCAAGGCACATCATATTTTTTAGGACCGATTAGAGAGAATACATCTTCTTCCAAACCATCCTCCCTTACGAGTGTCGCAGTAAGACCTAACCTACGTTTGGCTTGCAATTCAGAAGTCATACGAAACACTGGAGCTGGCAATAAATGCACCTCATCATATACAATGAGTCCCCAATTGTTTGCACTGAAAATATGAAAGTGAGTGAAGTCCCCACCTTTTTTCTTTCTATGTGTTAAGATATTGTAAGTTGCAATAGTGATCGGTTTGATTTCTTTCATTTCACCTGAATATTCACCGATGTCCGACTCCGGGATATCCGTTTTGTCTAGAATTTCATTTCGCCACTGGCGTATGGACAAAGTGTTCGTAACTAGGATCAGAGTCTCTGCTCCAACAATTTGCATAACCCCCATACCCACGATGGTTTTACCCGCACCACAAGGAAGGACCACAACTCCAGATCCACCTTCATTTCGCCCTCCCGCATGGAATGCTTCCACTGATGCTCTTTGGTAATCTCGCATACCAAACTTAATCCCACCTTTTGTCGTAGGACGTAAGTTAAACGGGTATTTATTCCCTTCATCGTATCCAGCAAGGTCTTCTACAGGAAAACCAATTTTAATTAACGCTTGTTTGATGTGACCACGGTATTCTTTTTTGATACGAATTTTATCACCTTCCATTCCATCCACAAAAGGTTGGACAGCGCGGTTGTTGGCGATTTCTGTGATAAAACCTTTTTCGTTGGAGATGATGTACAACTCCCCCGACTCTTCTTTTACGAGTTTTACTTTACCATAACGAGAAATTTGTTCTCTCACTTCATTCATTACGTTTTTCGGAACGGAATAACGAGCAAATTTTGTTAAGCCTTCGATGATTTCATCCGCTGTCATTTTAATCGAAGCGGCATTCCACAAAGAAAGGGGAGATATGCGATAGGTATGCATATATTCCGGGCTTTTTTCAAGCTCGGCAAACTTGGAAACGAGGTCCCGACACGCTTCAAATTCTGGGTTATCCACCTCAAGAAGCATTGTTTTGTCACTTTGTACGGTGAGTGGCTTGGTCATGGTATTCCCTCTCAATTTAACCAGGCTGTGGAGAGAAACTGCCCTGTCAACTCATTTGATTTTAAGAGATTTTGGATGAGTTTTCCCATGTTTTTTAGGGCAAAACCAAAAAAATAAGAACGAAAACATGGATCAGACCGTCTAATTCAAGTTATTCTATATCCTTTTACTGAATCAAATAATCGAATCAGTTTCGAAAATCAAAATCTCTACACTTTAGCAGGATTGTATCGGATGGGCGTTCCAATATTTTTTGATTTGTCAATTTCTTGGATGAAAGGTCAGGCTCCTCCGGGGTGCGCTTACGCTTCCGTCAGCAACTCGCCGTTAGTCGAGTCGCTGATCTAAAGCCCTACGGATCCTTAACGCGCTAAATAATCTTCTAATATAGATTCATTTGCTCCGGGTAAATGCATACGGTCAGTGAGAAACTTTCGAAATTCTTTTGCTCCTTTTTCACCATGATACAATCCTAAAATATGCCGGAGCACATGGTGGACTTTTCCCCCACCCAATCGAAAGGACTTTAGATAGGGTATCATCTCTTTTAAAACTCTTTCTCTTGTGGGTAGTATTTCTTTTGATCCAAAATAAAGGGAATCGACATCGGCAAATAAAAACGGATTGTCGTAAGCTGCCCTTCCAATCATCACTCCATTTACTTTTGTTAGGTGGTTATCAATTTCTGAATGGGTTTTGATTCCACCATTGATGGTGATCGGCAAATTCGGAAAATCATTTTTTAATCGGTATACATCGTCATATCGTAATGGTGGAATTGTTCGATTTTCCTTGGGAGAAAGTCCTTCTAATATCGCAATCCTTGCATGGACAATGATATGGTCCACACCAGCTTCATTGATTTTAGAAACGAAATGATATAGGTCTTCGTAAGATTCTTTTCCATTCACACCAATCCGGTGTTTAACGGTCACAGGAATTTTGACTTTGGTTTTGCAGGAAGAAACCATTTCTGCTACAAGTTCAGGTTCTTTCATGAGACAAGCCCCAAAACTTCCACTTTGGACTTTGTCGGAAGGGCATCCAACATTCAAATTGATTTCATCATAGCCGTAGTTTTCGCCAATGTTGGCACATTCGGCTAGAGCTTTCGGTGAATCACCACCTAATTGAAGTGCAACGGGATGTTCTTCTTTAGAAAAATCTAAGTGACGGTGGTTATCTTTCCCACGAAGGATGGCGCCCGTGGTCACCATTTCTGTATATAGTAACGTATGTTTGGAGATTAACCTTAAAAAAAAGCGAAAATGCCTGTCCGTCCAGTCCATCATCGGAGCAACAGATACGCGGTGCGATGGGACAGGACTTGGCAAAAAAATCTCCTATGCTTCTTGTGGGTGTTCCTCTCTTGATGGAAGGCTTAGTACCGAGGAAATTTCTGTCGGAACCCCTCTATGGATTTCTTCAGAAGCAATTACTGCAAAGTTCCTTGGGGGTAGTTCCTTTGTCAAAAAGAATGCAAAGGCTTGTCTTAAGTACCTAGAAACTACAAAAATAAGGAACCTGTTCTCGTCCAAAGCCTTTTGTAATTCATTGTAAACCGATTCCAGAATTCGAACACGGACATCATGTGGAAGGATGATGAGTTTACTTCCATCCGTTTCATCAAGTGTGATACTTTTGTTCATACGATCAATGATTCTTGGATCAATTGTCACCACATGCAACTTACCATCAGGAGAAAGGAAATCATTAATGATTTGTCGCGATAAGGCTTGTCTTACATGTTCAGCTAAATCGAATGGATTGTTTGTGCGTGGTAGGTGGTTTGCAATCGCATCCATAATTTTCGGAAGGTTCTTAATGGACAATCCTTCAGCCAAAAGATTTTGTAATGTCTGTTGGATGATCCCAAGCCTTCCTTGTTTGTCGTAATCCAATTCGCCCACAAGCGTAGGATGGGTTTGACGTAAATGTTCGAGAAGTGCTTTCACTTCTTCTCTACCCAGTAGTTGTGAAGCATAATTGGAAATCAGTTCTTTTAAATGTGTGATGATGACGGTCGAAGGATCCACAACAGAATACCCTTTGTTTTCCACTTCGATTTTATCATTTGGGTCAATCCAGGTAGCTTTCAAACCAAACGCAGGTTCGGTGAAAGGTTCCCCAACAATTGGCTCTAAGTTTCGAGACGTATTGTTCATCGCCATCAGTCTGTCTGCCCTTACAGCAGATTGGCCCACGACAACCCCATTGATACGAATGCTATAATTATCATGTGGGATTTCTAAATTGTCAATGATGCGAATCGCAGGGATTACAAGCCCAAAATCAATCGCAAATTTTTTACGAGTATTGGCAATCTGTTCTAGAAGATGCCCACCAGAAGATGCATCCACTAACGGAAGTAAATCGCGACCAAGTTCTACCTGAATTGCTTCCACTGAAATTTCTTTGATATAGTTTTCTGGTTTTTTTTCTTGGACTTTTTCTTGTGAAACTGTTTCGATTTTTTTAATCTCTTCTTTTGCTACTTGTTCGATCGAATACCCCAAGTATCCAATGGCACCAGACAAAAATAGAAGTGAGAAAAAAGGTAACCCTGGTATGAGACTTGCCATCCCAAGAGCCCCTGCCACTACGTATAAGGTTTTCGCATTTCCAAAGAGTTGATCTTTGATCTCTACTGTAAGTTTTTTTTCTGAACTGGAACGAGTGACAATGATACCTGTTGCAGTTGTAGAAAGTAGACCCGGGATTTGTGAAACCAGTCCATCCCCAATCGTAAACTTACCATAAGTTTCAATGGATGCAAGGAACGATTCCCCTCGAATCGTAGAACCAATGAGTATTCCACCGAGTAAATTGATAGCTGTGATAATAAGACCTGCTCTTACGTCCCCTTGTACAAATTTGGAAGCTCCATCCATGGCCCCATAAAAATCCACTTCTCGTTGGACTTTTTTACGTTTCACCTTGGCTTCTGCTTCTGTAATGGCACCACTATTCAGTTCCATATCAATGGACATTTGTTTTTGTGGTAATCCATCGAGTGTAAACCTTGCAGCCACTTCCGAGATCCTTGTAGCACCTTTGGTGATCACTAACACCTGTACAATGGTAAGGATGATAAAGATAATTAACCCTACCACATACTTTCCTAATCCTGATTCACCACCTACCACAAAGGTACCAAACGCTTCAATCACACTTGAATTCATGGCAGGCCCTTTGGAAAGGATCTGTCTTGTTGTCGATACGTTTAACGCCAAACGAAAGAGTGTGGTGATGAGCAGTAAACTTGGGAAAATCGAAAACTCACTCGGTTCCGTCACAGAGAGTGCCGTCATAAGGATAAGGAGGCCAAGTCCTATACTAACAACAATGAGGATATCTAAAACAAATCCAGGGAGAGGGACAATTAACATCCCAAGGATCATTAAGGTTCCCACACCTAACACTACATCGGATTGTTTTAAGATATCTCTAAAGTTCATATGGTTATGCCATTCCTACCTTTTTTTTGAACTTCTCAAGTGTGATGAGGATTTGTACCACAGCTTGGAAAAACTCTTGTGGAATCTCTTCTCCCACTTCTACTTGTGCATATAAAAGTCTTGCTTGTTTGGGACTTTCCACGATCGGAACATCGTTTTCGCGGGCGATTCTTCGTATTTCAAGTGCTAGGCGGTTTTCCCCTTTTGCAATCACTCGAGGTGCAGAATCCCTTCCCATTTCATAGGAAAGAGCCACTGAATAATGTGTTGGATTTGTGATGACAACATCGGCTTTGGGAACTTCGCGTAACATATTTCCTTGCATCATGTCACGAGCAAGTTGCATCCTGCGGTTTTTCATCACAGGGTCCCCAGAGTCTTCCTTCATCTCTCGTTTCGCTTCTGAAGGAGTTTGTTTTAATGATTCTTCAAATTCAGATTTTTGGAAAAAGAAATCGGCCACCGCAATCCCAAGTAATAATAGTCCTGCCGCCATCATGATCTTAAATCCAGAATACGTCACAAGTGTGATGGCTTGCATCATACCCATGTTGCCTGTTAGTAAAACTTTTAAAAAATCTCCAGAAATCAAAATATAACTAATCACTCCGATTAACACAACTTTTGCGAGTGACTTCACAAGATTAAATAATGTTTGGCGGTTTGGCAATACCCGCTTAAAATTGGGAGAAATTCGGTCAAACCGAAAGGACAATGCTCTCGGAGAGAACATAAACCCCACTTGCACAACATTTCCCACAATCGCAAACACTAGTGTAATAGCAAGTACTGGCCATAGAAGGTTAAAAAAATCTTTGGAAACACCAGATAGGATCACTCGGAACTCTTCTGCACCGAAACGTTCGTGGTGCATCCCCATCGGTAAGTATTTTTTTATAAAGAGAGCTGTATTTTTGATAAAGGTATCACCAAGCAAAAACAAAACACCGGTTCCTCCAAGGAGGACTAAAGTTGAAGCTACTTCGTTGGATTTGGGAACATTCCCTTTTTCCTTTTCCTCCCTCCTTCGCCTTTCACTCGGAGGTTCCGTTCTCCCTTCATCGGCCGCGGCAAATAGCTGCAGTTGGATTTCATAATGACCTGTTACATAAGCGAATGGAAGTTTACTTTCTAATTCCGGTAAACTTTCTAAAGAATTGGCCTGCTTATTTTCTTCCAACATAAAAGGGTATAACCAAGACGGACGGAATAAAACCCAAGTGAACAATTTTTTAAGAATTACCTCAAAATCGAAAGCAAATCGCACTTCACTTAACAAACATAAAACGGTATTTCGAAACCGAAGCCTTTCAGTATACAAAGAGTCCTTTTCTTTCATAAACTAGGCCACTCCCGAACAAGTAAACTTGCCTTGTCCATAGAGATTTGAATCCCTTGCACCATTTGGGTGGCGATAAATGTTAACGTTGCGATTAAGGTTAATGTTCCAATGAATACTTTCAATGGGAAGGACATAGACATCACATTCATTTGTTGTGCTGCCTTTCCCATCAGTCCCTCTGCAAGAGAAACCAAAAAGAGAATACCCATGACAGGGAGCGCAATTTTAAACGATACTACAAACATGGCCCCTATCGCATCTTCAACCAAACGGTACAGGCCACTATTGACTTTCCCTGTAAAGGATATGATGCGTATCTTTTCAAAGGAATATGCAAGAGTTTCAATGAGGAAACGGTGGGCCCCAATCACAAGAAAAAGTGCCGTTGCCATTAGGTTTTTCATGGTTCCAATTGCAGGGAGTGAGTTTTGGGTAACAGGATCGAGAATTTCCGTGTATCCGAATCCAATTTGGTTATTAAAAAATTCACCAGCCATTTGGAAGGCACTAAACACGAGTGAGACGAGAAATCCAATAAAGACTCCAATAAGCATCTCAGATAAAATCATAATCCCAAAATTGATCATATGGCCAGGCACAGGAGGCATATAGTTTGCTACAACTGGATACACAATGAGTGATACCATAAATGAAAAGATCATTCGTAACGAGAAGTTAATAGATTCAGAAGAGAAAAATGGTGCAACAAGGAAGAGTCCGAGGATTCGAACTAAAACAAAAAGAAAGGATTGAAAGTGTAAGATGAATGCTTCCATATCATATCTTTTCGATCATAAAAAAAATTTCTCTTGTATAGTCAGTCATCACTCGCACCATCCAAGCTGAAAAAAACACAATGACAGCAAAAATGGACACAAGTTTCGGAACAAAAGCAATTGTTGGCTCTTGAATAGAAGTTGTTGTTTGTAAAATACCGACGATGAGTCCAACTACAAGTGCAGTAATCAAAATGGGACTTGAAATTTTTAAGGTCACAATGAAGGCTTCTCGCATCATATTGACAACATCGACTTCTGTCATTTATAACTCCTTACAAGTTCCAGAACGAGTAAGTTCCAACCATCAATGAGGATAAAAAGAATCAATTTCAAAGGAAGAGAGATCATCACCGGAGGTAACATCATAAAACCCATTGCAAGAAGGGCAGAAGCTACAATGAGATCAATCACGATGAATGGAATGAAAATATAAATACCAATGATAAATGCTTTTTTTATTTCGCTTAACATAAACGCAGGCACAAGCACATAAGAAGGGACATCATCAAAAGATTTTACATTTTGCACTTTACCAATTTTTAAAAAGAGAGCTACATCCTTGGTGCCGTCTTTTCCAAGTTGTCTAATCATAAATTGACGTAAGTGTTTCATGGAACCTTCCATAAAAGCAGATTGGTCAATTTTCCCATTTAAGTACGGCTGGAGGGCTTCGTCATTCACCTTACCGATGGTAGGCGCCATAATAAAAAATGTAACGAAGAGTGCAAGTCCCATCATCACTTGGTTCGGTGGTAGGTTTTGGAGAGATAACGCCCTTCTCACAAAATCAAATACAATGACTACTTTGGTAAAAGATGTCACACTCATCACAATCGCTGGTGCTAGCGATAAAATTGTGACAAGAAAAAGTATCATGAGGGACAAACTGGTTTCTTTTGGTCCCCTCGCCTCATTGACGTTAAACGACAAATTCGGAATCGGGATTCGTGAACCTTTGTCCTGCGCAAGCAAACCAGCAAATCCACTTGCTGAGACCAAAAACAATATGCTAATGAGAAAAATAATGGATTTATGTCTCTTTATAAAGGAAAAAAAACGAAGTCTCATGTTTCTCCTCCCTCTAAAAGTTTTCTATGTTTGCGAAGCCGTTCCAAACCTTCCTTTGCTTTTCGTTGGATTTCGGCTGCCCCATCCATTTCCAAAGTTTCCATTTGGTTTGGATTGATTCGGATTTTTCGTTGTGCTTTGGATTGTAAACTTTCGAGAACGGTTTCCAAAAAATTAGGCACGTAAGGATCTGCCTCTTCTTTCATTTTTTGGATTTGGCTTTTTTCCTCAGGGGCTGTTACTTCTGTTAGTAAACTCACGGATCCATCCGCGACACCTAACACAAGTGTACGACCACCAACTTCTATGATTTGAACTGATTGGGTGGCAGACAAAGGCAAACTTGACAAAACCTTCATAAACCCTTTCACAGGATACTTGGCTGATTTTGATTTTTGCATTTGTAAAATCAAATAATACCCTGCTCCGACAAGGATTGCCAAAACAAATAAAATCTTTAGTAAAATCCAAGTAGCGGAAGGAGAATCATCTTGGTTTTCGGAATATCGCTCTTGGATTAAATTGGGTTCTTCTTTATTTCCATTCGAAGATTCCGACTGACCATTATTAGTGGATGAATTAGAACCATTACCAATCTGAGATTTAACGTTGGAATCTGAACTTACATTCGATCCTGAATTCCCATTGGATCCACTTTCAGACCCAGTTGGTTTGGATTTTGACTCTCCCAATTCTTGGCGTAAAATTTGATCCAATTCCTTAGTATCTGCGTTTTGAGAAAATAAGGGAGAAAAGAAAAAAAAGAAGAGGATGGAAAAGTACATAACTTTCCTATTCACTTCTTTTCCTGTCTTAGTTTTTTGGATCATTTTTCGCCTTTGAGTCTGTCTGTAGGACTTACGATATCAGTGACACGAACACCAAAGTTTTCATCGATCACCACAACCTCACCTTTGGCGATGAGTTTTCCGTTCACGAGTAAATCTACTGGTTCACCAGCTAACTTATCTAGCTCGATGATGGAACCTTCCCCCAAACCTAAAATGTCTTTGATGTACATTTTGGTTCGTCCAAGTTCCACTGTGAGTGCCATCTGCACATCCATCAGTAGATTGAGGTTGGTTTGCCCGGGCCCACCACCAGCAGTTGCCAGCGAAGGAAAGTTTACACCTTTGATACCAACAGAACTTTGTCCACCACCCATACCCATGTTAGGTTGCATGTTGACATTCATTCCGCCGGACTGTTGTTGTTGTTTTTGTCCACCACCCTTTTGGATGTCAAGGATGGAATTTGCCATAGATAAAGCGATTACATAGTATACCTTAAAAGATCCAACTCCATCAATGTTCAAACTGAGAGAAGTCTTCACCAAACTAGCGTCATCCGGAAGCTGTAAGTCTCTTCCTGAATTGACAAGGGAAATTTCAGGTGGGCTACCAGACATGGTGCCACCCAATTTCATCCCAATTTGCGCTGTTACTGTACCAAGGATTGGGGCAAGTGAGTCTTTTAGTGTTTGGAGTTGGGCATTGTCGAGTTGTCCTGGAGGAGCCATTCCCCCCATCATCACACCTGCAATTTTAGCAGCGTTTTCTTGGGCCATGACGAGACAAACTCTTCCCGCCAAACTACCGCTAATCGTTGAATATAAACTGACTGATTTTGTGCCTAATTCTTTTTGGATGTCCGCAGAAGAGCTCGATTCCGTGGCAGGGTTCATAAAACGAGTGTTTTTTGCCAAGATCGTGCCAAGTGTGTTCCCCGCCACCTGGAATGCAGAGCCGATCACATCTGAAATAATGTCGCGGTCAATTGGAGATAGGTTGTCCGATGACGAACTGGATGCGCCACTTAAGGAAGAGAGGTCGAATGTATCATCCGCGCCTTGTAGTAATGCGTCTATCTCGTCTTGTGAGAGTGAACCTTCACCCATGCCCTTTTATCTCCGGAAAAACTTAGGATAATGAGACATAATATGAATGTTTTTGTCACTCAGTTTTTTTCCGAATTGACAAAAAGTGACCAAACTCTAGTCAAAGGCGCCGGAATTTCCGTCGGCATAGGCCCGTAAATGGTCATACGAATAAATTCCTGTATTATGATAGTCACTCCAAACAATGGAGATGGCATACCGGCCTACTTTGGTCCAAGAAATCAGTTTGATGGACTCGATATGGCCTGTGGCTTGGCCGACTTTTCCACCATGCCCACCCCGACAAGTGGCGCATGGGCATTTTTTACGAAGGTCTAACAATGAGTATTTGCTACCATGCCCATCCTTCCAATCGATATAGAGAAACTCGTCATCAAAGGAAATTTCTTTCGGGAAAGTCGCAAGTTGAGAATTCATCATCTTAAAATTTGACCGGTAAACTTGTTTTTTTGGATTTAAAATGACCCACTGTGGTTCCGTATTGGATTTTATCTCCCAGTTGGATGTTTGTCAAATCGATTGTATCATTTTCAAACACCAGGATGACTGTGGATCCCATTTCAAAACGTCCCATTTCAGAACCTTTATCGATCATAATGGAGACATCTTTGTAGTGGTGTTCCTTGGCAAAACGGATCCAGTTGTTTGTGACGATTTTATTATCGTATGTCACTCGGATTTTTCCCACATTGGAAGCTCCTACTTTGATCACGGCAATTTTCCCATATTCTGTTTGTAAGAAGGTGATAAGCCTTTCGTTTTTTGGGAATAACCCACGGATATTCAAGACTGCCAAATCATTAACTGGGAATAGTTTTCCTGGTTCATAATAATATCCCAAAATCTGACCTGCAAATGGACTATGGATCCTATGGTAGTCTTGTGGGGATAAGTAAAAGGTGATGTATTTCCCATTCGTAAAGTGTGGGTAAAATTTCTCGGAACCTAACAATTCTTTTACGGAATAATCAATTCCTTTGGCTTGAATGATGGTAGATTGATTGATATTCCCAAAACTTGTAATTTTGGAATCTGTGGGTGAAACAACAGCATTGGCTGCTGAATCAATGATCCGAGCCTCTGCACGAAGTGCTCTTGTAAAAAACTGATTGAGAGAGGCATACTCTTTGATTTCCAATTCCGCTTCACTTAAATTGATTTTATAAGCCTTAGCAAATGCCTTTAGGATTGGAATCATCATAAATCGTGGAAGTTTCAATGTAGAAAAGTAACCAAAGATTTTGGAGATTAAGTTTTTTGGAAGTAAGGTTAAAAACAGTAAATAGATGTCCTTAAAAATTTCATACCTTGCTCCGGATTCAGAAAGATATTTTTTTAATTCTAAATTGGCAGATTTACCTAGTAACATAAGGGAAACAAGTAGAGGTACACTTGTGATGACTGCAGCAACATAACCCCAATGCATTACAAAAGTTAAAACTTCGATTCCATATTTTACATATAAGTATGAGAAGCCAAGTGTCGATCCAATGAATAACATTCTAAAAAAATTGGAAAACTTTTCACCAAACACATAAAATGCATTTTGTTCCCCGCTATAAAACCAACCAGCAAGGCTTAAAATCCCAAAACATAAAAAAGATACAACAAATAGGATCACCGGCAGGGAATCCTTTTGTTCTAAAATCCGATTGGGAAATGTTAGGATGGTTTCTAAATTAACGGCACCATAGGAATACAACACATACCCAACAAGAGTTGCCATGATAAATCCTTCAAAAAAGGAAGCAAGCATACTCACCAAACCTTGTTTTGCGGCATAATCCGTTCTCACAACACCTGCTATCCCAGAAGATTTACCCACTGCAGTTTCTGTGGACAAAAAGAACGTACTGAGCGAAACAGAAAGTCCGCGTAAAATCCCAAAGGCTCCACCACCTTGCAGAGCTTTAATGGAAAACGCTTCTTTTGTGACATCGGATAAAAATCCAAAAAAGGAAATCATACCATTTGAAAATATAGAGAAGTAACCAAAGATAAAAAGAATAATTCCAATGGGTGCGAGGATACTAGCTGCTCTACCAACTCGCCTAACACCCCCGACTACAATAAATAATAAAATGACAGAAATGGAAATGGGACCCGACAAACCAGACAAACTAAGTCCTTCCTTCGTAAGATAGGTTAATCCAACAAAAGGGAAAATCCCACCAAAAACAAGAACGGTCACAAGACTTGCCAAAGAGAACGCAACGGCAAGCCACTTCGCTCGAAGTGCTTTTTCGATAAAGTACATGGGACCTGAAAGGTAACGCCCGCTAGGGAGTTGGTTTCGAAATTTTACGGCAAGAGTTGAGGAAACAAACCGGATTGGCATTACAAATAAACTCATCACCCAAATCCAAAAAAGAACGCCAATCCCACCATAGGCGATGGCAAGAGCGGTTCCAATGACCGAACCCGCAAGTAATGAGGAACCTATCCCGGCAAAAAATGCTTGGGAATGGACCAGTTGTCCCTTGGAACCCTTAAAATCCATATTCCCAGTCAAAATTTTCAAAGATAAGAAAAGGAATCGGATCTGCGGGAATCCCAATCGTATGCTTAAATAAAGCGAAGCGATGAGAATGAGGTAAAAATATGGGCTTAGGATATCTGATCCTAAAATGAGATTAAACTTAGATCCGTTTTGAAAGAGTGTTTCCATATAGGTTCTTCCTCACGAAATTGGATGAAATTGTTATGTCAAGATGTATTGTAATCCTTTCGTTCCTCGTTTTTCTGATTTGTTTTCTTCCAACAATGGACCTTTCCGCCGAAGCATCAGGGATTGAAGTGGGTATGAGATACGGATCGGGAGAAAGGGTACCAGGAAGGTTTGATGGTGACTTAAAACAATTTGCATCCACATTTAATCCTCTCGTTTTCTCTGATGTGAACCTCAAAGGAGGAAAAACAACTTATCTTTATGAAGGATTCCTTCGGTTCCTTTTGGATTCCAGAAATCGTGTGGGTTTTTATGTGGGAAGGAATGACTGGCAAATTCTCCAACTAACTGAAGTTACAAGTGACTTATACTATACAAAACTAAATTCAGAAATTTATTCCTACCACATCCTTGGGATGTATCATTTTTCAATGCCAATTTGGAAAAATTGGGAGTGGGAAAATGGTTTGGGAATGGGTTTCACATCAGCCGATTGGAATATACGAGGATATTCTATCGGGGAACCTCTTCCCAATACACAATATTTCAACCAAAGAGGAAGATTAAGAGGGAGCGGACTTGTATACCGAGCTGAAACCGCCATCAATCATAGGTTATACGAAAATACATTTTTCCAAATCGGAATCGGCTATCATCATATTGCGATCGATAAATTCAGTGGAAATTACAATGGCGAAACTTCAAGTTTTTACATTCGTGCTGATGGACGTGTGGGTGTGATTGATGACACAAGGATCATTGATGCAACTGTGAGCACTGCACAATCGTTCAGAAGGTTAGATATGAATTCTGGCGCATGGATTTTGTATTTTTCAGCCTTCCAAAGGTTTTTAGATTGACGATCCAAAAGATTCGATGAAATTCTTTAAGAAAATTACATGAAATCCCCAAAAATCATTACCATCGGTATCAAAGAATTGGCCCATCAGAAGGTCATCCTAGCTGCTTGGTATAACTTTCTAAAAGAAAACTTCGATGCAAAAAAAGTTTCTGCTGAAGAGTTTACCTTGTACTTACAAGCACATGTTATGTATGATTTAGATAAGGATCAAATTGAATTGATGTTATCTGGATCTGAACCTTTACTTGAAGAATTTAAAAAGTCAATATTTGGATGAATCTCCAGATCTTCGGAACCAAAAAGTGCAAAGATTCTAAAAAGGCACAACTTTTTTTCCAAGAAAGACGTATACCATTCCAATTCATCAACTTACAAGAAAAAGAAATGAGCAAAGGGGAACTCAGATCAATTCTTGGAAGCGTAAAGTTAGATGATTTGATTGATACAGAATCAAAAGTATACGAAGACAAAAATCTAAAATACATGTTATACGATAAAGAAGAAACACTTTTGGCAAATCCTTTACTTTTCAAAACACCTATCGTACGAGATGGCAAAAAAGCCACAATTGGATTTGTTCCAGATATTTGGAAACAATGGATTAGTGATTCCAAAAAATAAATGATCGAAACAAAAGTCGAAACGATTATACACAAACCAATAACGGAAGTTTATGCATATGTCCGTAATATGTTAAATCAAACTTCATACAACCAAAGTATACTTGCAGTTGAAGCCATAAACAAAGAAGCAACGGAATATAAAATTCAAATTGATTTAGGCATTTTCAAATTGAATGAAATTTATAAAATCAATGAAGCTGTAGAAAACAAACTGATCATTGCAAGTTGTACGGCAAATGGAATGAAATTTACAGATCGATATGAGTTTTTAGAAACTGGAAAGGATTGCCAACTTACCATACTAGATAAAATGGAATTGAAAGGATTGTTCCAACTCAGTGAAGGTCTAGTCAAAATGAATCTCAAATCACAAATGAAGGAAAATCTCCATTCTTTAAAAAAAATTCTAGAAACTAAAATTTAATTCAAATTAGCTTCCAGAATTTTTTCGTTTTGAATATTCCTTCACAATCTCAGGCAACATGGGTAAGGAACTGTGAATACGATGCATTTCCAATGCCGGTCTTGCAGGAATACCAAAATACACAGTTTTTTCTTTTGAGTCTTCCGTTAGACCTGAAAGTCCCAAAAGAATCGAACCTTTTTTCATTGTTAGGTGTTCTGCCACAGCAGACTGTCCTGCCAAAAAACAACCATCTTCAATCGTGACTGAACCTGCAAGTACTGTAGCACCAGCTATATAAACATAACTACCAACTCGGCAATTATGACCCACATGGACGTGATCATCAAATTTAGTAAAATTTCCAATGGTTGTAGATTCTAGCGCCGCACGATCTACCGTACAATGTGCACCCATTTCCACATCATCACCAATCACAACATTTCCTATTTGTGGTACTTTGTATCGCACTCCACCATAATCATAAAATCCAAAACCATCTGCTCCGATCACAGTATTTGAATGGATTAAGTTTCTTTTTCCAATTTTGCAGTCATAGTATACAACTACACCGGATTTAATAACAGTATCTTCACCAATTTCGACATTGGATTCAATAACAACATTTGGGTATAAAACAACATGATTACCAATTGTAACGTTTTCCTGAATCACTACGAAGTCCATAATGGTGACACCATCACCAATTTTTGCCGTCGGATGGATACTTGCTTTCGCAGAAATTGAAGGGGGATGTTTTGGTTTCTTTTCGAATAAAGAAATTACTTGGATAAATTTTACTTTAGAGCCTTCTTCCGGTATGATGATGGCATTGGGAAAATGTGATGAAAGAGATTCGATGGTCAGTGCTATTTTTACTTCAGTTGCCTTCTTATGTTTATTTAAATATTTTTTTGAGGCCACATAATAGATGCTATTTGGGTCAACTAACGAGTGATGTTCCAAGTCTTTGATACCATTCACTTCTAAGTCTCCATTCCCTGTGAAATTTGCCTTTAGTTGTTCAGCTAATTCTCTTAGTTTCATTTTGACACCTTTAATGAGAAAAATATGAGAAGGGACATATTTCAATCATAATTTTGAATCCCCCACTTCGGAAAATTTAAAAACAAACCGATGATTATGGTATGCCACTTAAAGATAGTAATAAAGTACTACTCTGCATTTTGTTAACTTACACTGTTCAATATTTTTTCAACACCAATCAAAGTTTAATGGCGGAGGAAGGAGTAGTTTTTGAAAATCCATATCAAAAAACCGAAAAACAAACAGATGTTACTTTTTTTAAAATCTATTTTGCTAAAAAATCAAACCAAATACCTAAAGCAGATTTAATAAAATTACAATCCGTGGCCGATTTTTTAAATCAAAATCGTAATTATGAAATTCGGATTGAAGGGCATGCGGTCGAAGGGAAAACAAATAAAGAAAATATTTTACTGAGTGAAAAACGATCTTTAGAAGTGGAACGTTTTTTATTGATCCACTTTGTGGAACCTAACCAAATTAGGCGATTATTCTATGGTAATTCAAAAACACCAAACCTTACCAAAGAACATGAAGCACTTAATAGAAGAGTTGAAATTAACGTACAACCAATGAATTAAACTCCAAGTTTCCATTGATTCCAATCATCAATAGTATCTATATCATTTAAAGTTTCTAACAAAGCATAGGATTTATTGTTTTCCTGAATTCTCTGTATCGTCATTGATAAAACAGATTCTGTACTCCAAGGGATATCAGAAAAAATTTTTGTAAAAAGCTCATTCATTCCAAGTAAATAATATCCACCATCCATAGCAGGTCCTAAAACAATTTCTTTATTTTCTAATTGTGTATATGCCTTTTCAAAAGTTGACAAACTAAGATATGGACAATCGGTTCCGATGATCAAAGTTTTACATGGATTTTCTCTTAACTCCAATTGGAATGCCGATTCCATCTTTTTACCTAAATCACCAGAAGATTGCAATTTATGTTGGAACCCTTCGCCAAAATATAAATTTGGATTTTCAGGAATTTCATCCCAATACACTATTTTTGTTACATCCAATTTGTTTGTGATAACATTCGTAAGGGATAATAATTCCAAATACACTTCTAAAGTTTTCTTTTCACCAATGGATTTTGCTAATCGTGTTTTTACATTCCCCTGCCGTGGTTGTTTTGCGAAGATAATCAATTTCTTTAATTCCATAAATACCAAAACCTATTAATGATATAACCCAATTCAAATAAAAATAAGATTCCGAAACATAATTGAGATATGACAACATGGCAATGAAAACAACAAGTGTTTGCAAAAACATACTTATATAACAACACATCCCAAGAACTACAAATAAAATCCAGTACCAGGAATGTATTACCGGCGAAAACATAAGGAATAAAAAATATATAAGAAACAAACGTTTCTCTATAGGTAGAGTCATAAACGAAGTCTGAAATATAAGAAATAAAATAATAGACGCAAATATACTTAGAGAAAAAAATCCAGACAAGTATCCATATCCTATCATTTCTAATGGGAAATAAAAAAATGGCTCAACTATCCCAGAAAATCGAAACGAATGAAAAAACAAACCTATTCCTCGATTTGTTTGGGTCTGTAAATTTGAAAAAACTGTTAACTTCCATAAAACGAAAACGGTTAATACTACAAATGTAGGAAGTAAAACCTTTCTCCATTTTTTAGAAAAACCTAGTATAAATATAATGGTATTAATTTTAAGTTGTGACAATACCAAAAATGATATCCCTTGTTTCCAAACTTGACTTGTATGGATGATGATAAGAATCCAAGGAACAATGAGTATCTCAGGGTGCAATTGGGATAATCCTTCAATCAAAACAATAGGATTTGCAAAATATACCCAATAAAACCGGAAGCTCTCTTTCGGATAAAATTTGCGGACAAGATAAAGATTCACTCCATCAATGATTAAAAATATGATTTGTATGCCTAAATAAGTCGTGTGCAAAACAGAATTAAGAATCGATCCCATCATAAACACCGCAAGCAGCAACAAAGGATATACAGAAACATAATCCGGACTATTCATATTTGTAACCAAATCATTGAGTTCAGAAACATATTCTGGATGTTTGATTACCCAATCATTCGGTGTCAAACCATACGGAGAAAACCCGTTTAACAACAACTGAGCATCAAATAGATAACGATAAATGTCATCACTAAGACTTGGATTTGACCCAAGAACAAAAAATCGTAAAATAAATTGATAGGATATAAAGATCGAAAATCGATTTTTAAAAATCTCTAATTTATTTTCTAAAAAATAGAAATAAATTACCAAAACAAATGTAGAAATGAAAATTGATAAAGAATCCTGACGATTGAATCCATTCACAACAAAAAATAAAAGGAATGGGTAAATTAAAAATGGAACCATTTTGTCCCTACTGTTTCACTTACCTAAAAAAAGTAATTTAAAAAATGTATACAATATTTTCGAACCAACTCTAAGCGACATGGAAAGAGTTCCCGATATTTTCGAAACACCAGCAATCCGTTTTCGATAATTCACAGGTATTTCAATCACTTTCATTTGATGTTGCAATGTTTTGACATGCATTTCAATATTCCAACCCCAAGTCCTATCATTCATATTTAAACTTCTGAGAGATTCATATCGAATGATCCTAAGAGGTCCCATATCAGTGAATCTTTTTTGAAAGAAAATTCGAATGAGAAAACATGTGAGTGCATTTCCAAATATCTGAATGGGTGATAAAGAACCAGATTCAGCAACACCTAATGTACGAGAACCAATGACTAAATCTGCATTTGTCTTTTTTATTGTTTGAACTAAAGATTGTATATCTTTTGGGTCATCTGAACCATCGGCATCACAAAACAAAATATATTTTGGTTTGGTTTTTAAATTAACAATCCGATCTAAAGCCACAAGACACGCATTCCCATATCCTATTGCGGGACAATCTAGGACGATAATACCTAATTGTTCTACAATGGTTTTGGTACTATCCTTGGATGCATTATTTATTACAAGAAAACTAGATTTCTTAAGGCCAGAACCAACCAAAAGTCCATCTAACGCCTGCTTGATACTTTTTTCTTCATCCCTAGCAGGAATGATACAAATGATCTCATTCCCCTCTTCGATTTTCATTACGTTTGAATAATTCCTTAAGGGGAGTATCTCTTCTCAGATTCCGTTTAGGTTCATAGATAGTTTCCAATACAATAGAACTGTGAGGATAAAATTGTTTGATCTGCTTTACTTTATCCCGATAAGGATATGGAACCTGATCTGCTGTTTTGCTCATATAATCAGATGTTATACCTTTCAATCGAACATGGATTGCTTGTATCTGAAAGGTAACGATAGTTTCACTTACACTCGTTAGATCTAATTTCCAAATGTATTCACCACCTGATGAGATACGATTGTCTATTGTTTTTTTTGCTTCTGGGTACCATTCCCATTCTTGCCCAATTTTAACTTCTGAATTGTAAATAGTTTTGCCAGATATATCGAAACCTTTTATATTCAATGAATAGAATCTTTCTGGATCTCCAGTTGTGACGTGATGGTTCGCATTTTTATTTAAAAATCGAATTTCCATCTTATTTTTATCTTGTTTGATATCTGAAAGAACCAAACCAGATTTATATCCCAAACGTATTTGTTCTTTGTACAAAGAAAATTGTTTTGGAACTCCTCCCCCAATAAATCCATGTTTATGCGATTTTCGTATTGGGCGGTGTAACGAAGGTTTAACAAAAGATCGACTAACCTCCGGAAGATGGCATGTCACACAAGTATCTTTCGATTGAGTAGATTGTAGTTCTGTACCTGTTTGGAAGGAACAAACCAAAGACTGGTTGAGAGTATACATTTCATTGTGACAATCATTACATCGATTTTGTAGAAATTCACGATTGATTTTAATTGGATGTGGGGGTGACGTCCCTCCCGTTGCACCGATCACATAACTTTCATTTGAATCATGATCCATCCTAACATGGCAAGTTGCACAAGTAATAGCTTCCTCCTGCATATCTTTCTGGAACTGAGGATTCGGAATTTGAATTGGTTCAAAATAATCCCCCCCTCTTAAGCCTGTGATAATCGTTTCCCTTTGGTTTTGGATTGGGATATGGCAATTCAGGCAAATCCATTTAGGAGATGTTGGTTTTGCCAATTCCGATTGGAATTGAATATCACTGAGTGCATTCGCGTGTGTTGATAACTTCCATTCTTCATAAATTTCAACATGACAAGTTCCACAATTTTTAGCAGTAGGTGCCCCAACTCCTTTTACATCGGAAAGTGTTTCGATTGGTTTTGCCCAAATTTTCCCAGGGAAAACATCTTCGATTGGAACAGGTCTTTGTTTATGATATAGATAATAACCAATGAAAATCGTTAAAACCAATATAAGAGAGATCGAAAGTTTACGTTTCAAATTTATTTTTCCAAGGGAAGTTCTTTATCGTAAGACCATTCCCACATCGAACCAGAATAATTATATGCTTGGTAACCATAAGATCTTAAGATACCAACAACAAAGGCAGACCGAACTCCTCCCGTACAATAAGCAATGATTGGTTTTGTTTTTATGATTCCCATTTGGGTTAGAATTTTTTCTACTTCTTCTTTGGATTTGATATTTCCCTGATCATCAAATACATTTTGGTAATAAAATGATTTTGCACCAGGGATATGCCCTCCTCTAAATTCTCCATAAGGAGTAGCTCCGGTATATTCCCTAGATTCTCTTGTATCTAAAATTTGATAGGTATTCGTTTTCAATTGTTTGGTGATTTCTTCTTTAGAGATGTCTGTTTTCACAACAGATTCCTTTTTAGAAAGAATATAGAATTTATTTTTCTGATCAATGGTAACCTTGTTTTGTTTTCGTGTTTCAATCATTTTTTTATACGATTCAAAACTCCCTTGGTACCAATACACATTTGGATAGCCAACTTCACGTAGACTCCAAACGATTCTCCCCTCTTCACCCCAACCATTTTTACCATCACCTAACACAATGATAAGATCATCTTTTGTCATTCCCAAACTTAAAAGTTTTTTCCTGATCAACTCATCTTTTTGTAATTTGCCTCGAAAAGGAGATTCCTTTTGCGAGATGTCTTCCCAACCAAGGACAATTACATTGGGAAGTTTTTCCTGGATGCGGGATGTGAAAGAACGTGTATCGATGGTTTTGAATTCAGGTAATCTAAGTGTCTCTTCTGAGGAAAGGAACCAAGTTTTCGGAATTGGACCGAAACTATCTTTTCTGGGTCCTGCGATCAGTTGTAACCAAAGAGCCCAAAACATAGAGATTACAAACAAGGAAATGCCGTATGTTTTTTGGATTTTCACTTAAATACCCTCCCTTATTGATATATTTTCTCTTTTAAGATGAAATTTCCGTCAATAAAATAAACATTTCCTCCAAGAAAACGAATTTTTCTTGCATTTTTAAACTCCATTCTAAAATGGGAAGGGATCGGAGGAATCAAATGAAACTTGGGTTTTATCCAGACGTAGTCAATGAAAATGTCACTCGGATAGTGGCATCCACAGTTGTCATTCTCGGTGTTTTTTCATTATTATTTCCAAACTTGATTGTTTTAGGTTTATTACTTTTGGGGTTTACTTTACGAGTGAGTTATGGTCCGAAATTCGAACCAGTTGCATTCATTACCTCAAAGTATTTGGTTCCTTGGCTTGGAATTTCATTTGTTCCATCTGCAGGACCTCCAAAACGTTTTGCACAACTCATTGGATTTTCTTTTAGTTTAGCAGCGATCTTGTTTTATGTAAATGAATTCACTTTGGCCTACCAAATCACTCTGGCAACACTAGTATTCTTTGCATCACTTGAATCATTTCTTGGATGGTGTGCAGGTTGTTTTATGTTTGGATTATTAATGAAAATTGGAGTGATCCCAGAAGAAATTTGCGAACGTTGCAACAATTTGAATTTTACTAAATAGAAACATTCATTTGGTTGAATGGATTTTATTTTCTACGACTCTCCTTGTTACTATTTTCTTTCTGAAAGTAGTAACACTTCCCAAAAATTATTTTCAGCTTCATTTCAAAACCTTCTTTTTCGTTGGACTACTTCTTAGAATCATCTGTATATTTTTGTCACCCGTTTGGGAAGATGATTGGGCAAGGTATATATGGGAAGGAAACCTAATCCGAAATTCGGTATCACCTTATGAAATAGCACCTATCCATTTTTTTTCTGACAATTCTTTGGATACAAAATCAATTGAGTTACTCTCCAAAATCAATCATCCAGAATGGACCACAATATATAGTCCCTTCATTTTATTGTATTTCGCACTATTTTCATATGGTTTTTCTGCAATTTTACTAAAATGCAGTTATTTGGTAATTGAGATACTAACTGTTCTTCATTGGCGATATAGAGAAAATAAATTTCCCATAATTCTATATTGGGTTTACCCTGTTCTCATCAAAGAAGTATATCTCAATTTTCATTTTGAAGTCATTATAGTCGCTTTATTTTGGATTTTTTTCTATACTTTAAAAGTTAAACAATTCAATAGGAGTGGTATCATTTTTGGTTTGCTAATCCATACAAAATTGATCACTTTTATATACGGAATTCTACTTTTTCCATTCCTTAACTTTCAAAATCAAAAAAAACATCATTACCTTTCATTTATATTATCTTTTACAATTGGTTTGTTTCTATTCTATATCATTTATCTAATCATTTTCCCAAACACATCAGATTTCGGAATTATCAACTTACAAAGATTTGGTGGAACATTCACATTCAATCAATTTTATGAACCTATTTGGAATTATTTTTTTTCAAACAATCTGAGAAGTTTCCCTTTTTTCTTTCAATTTCTATTATTATTCACCTATCTTTACTTACTCCTTCCAAAGAAGAATCGAACTAAACGATTTTTGGTTATTTGTAAGAACCAGCATTTTCCATTTTATTTTGGGTATTTTACACTCACGATGCTTCCAGTTTATAATCCGTGGTATTTTCTCACATTAGTCCCTCTCATCACTATCTCAAGGTCCCTTTCAATTTTACCTTGGATACTCATTTCAATCCTGCAATTATCCTATTTAACTAATGTTAGACTACACATACCTTTCCAATATTTTTATGAAATACCCAACCCAATTCTTCTCAGCGAAGCCTTCATTTCGATAATTTGCATCTTCCTATATTTCCGCCAAATATTCATTTTACTTTACAAAATATCCAATATATCGAACATTGGCTCCAAAGGATGATGGTATGGATGTACAAAAAGACGAATCAATTGGACAAAACGAAACGGACCAAAATGTAGATGAAGTCCTAACCGTTGTACTTGGAGAAACACTTAAACGTAGAAGATTAGAACTGGGCTTGTCTATGGAAAAACTTTCTCAGTTATCCACAGTCAGCCGAGGAATGCTTGGCCTGATAGAATCGGGAAAAACCACACCGAGCATTGGAATTTTGTGGAAATTGTCCAAAACTTTACGCATACCAATTGCCGAAATGATCCCTGATTTATTTTCACAGTCTCCAAGATTCATTCCATCAAACGAAGGTAAAATTTGGACGAATTCAAAAAACTCAATAAAATCAAGGGTTTTATTCCAAGAAGAAAGGGAAAGATTGAACTTAGTCGAATGGACATTAGAGCTCGGAAAACTAAACCAATTCCAACATTTACCACAAGCACATGATATTAAAATATACCAAGTGTTAGGATCATCTAAGATAAAATTAAAAAATAAAACTTATCTTTTGGAAGTTGGAGAAAGTGTTTTTTTCCCAATTTCCGAACTTGATTCAATTGAAAATGAATCCGATGGGCCTTCCAAATTTTTATGGATCTCTTCAAAAAAATTTCGGTAAACAAATTTTAAAAAACTTTCCAATCAATCCCATTTTGTGCTCTGTAAAGTTGATTGGAGATTTCTCCAATATAGTATACGTTATTACAGAGTTTTCGTCCGTTAAATTAAATTCAAACTTTTTCCCAGAACACCGATTTTTAGCCTAACATTTACCAACCTCCTCATTCTCTGGTGCAACCCCTACAGAGAAAGGAATGGAAAAAAAAGTAAGGAAACAATATGAAAACAAGTCTTCAACAACTGTTGATCGGAGTTTTTACCGCGGGGTTTCTCGGAGCCTGCGGTGGGAACAAACAAAACAATAACAACAGCTTAATTCTCGCTGCTTTAGCACTTTCCAATGGGATAAAAGTGAACACAGCAGTGGAACTAGCAAAAGAGTCTAACGACGATTACAACCTCAATGAATACGGACTCATCACACCCCAAACACTAGGGAAATGGGTGAACAATTGGGCAGGAACTAAACCAAGTGGGATCAACGGAAAATTGGTCATTCTACAAAATGGACCAAGCGCTACTGTTGGGAAGGAATACATCGCAGGGAATGGAAATGATGTTGTTGTATATTCATTTACTTTCTCCGACGGAGCCAATGCGTTAGACGGTGGAGATGGTTTTAGTCAAAAACGAAATAGTGGACTTAGTGATACTGTTTCGATCATCGCAAATGGTCCAAAAATAGATACAATTCTGAATCGATTTGGAATTGATCCTGTGAATGACTTAGTTGTCTTTGTTTCTTCTGCCAATGCTGCAAACCATGTCCAAGGAACATTACGTGGTTTTTATTCGTTTAGGTATTGGGGTTTCGATCATAAAAATTTGGCATTCTTAAATGGCACACTACCACGACTTGTCAATACTGATGGAAATTTTGTTCCATTTCGTTCAACAACAGACACTCCTCCTAATCTAAGCAACCGTTACACTGTGAAAAGTCTGCGGGTAGACAATACAATTTTAATGTTGCCAGTCGAAGATGTGATTAAAGCGGTAAAAGATCCAAACAATGTAAACATTTCAGGACTAACCTCCAGTGTTTTTATCTCTGACGCAAGATCTTCCTCTGGTAGCAGCAATGAATATAATGGCGTTGTCAGGAGCACAACTTCCGAAGTATCAGGTAAGTATGTTGGTTTCGAAGGTCGTATCAAAGGTGCTAAGGATGTACCTTGGACAGGTCTCCTTGATTCCGAACATCGATTTAAACCCAAATCGGATCTAAAAGCATATTATGATGTTCGTGGTTACCAATCAGGTCAAACTGCAATCCAACTTTGTAGAACAAATAACCGTTCTCAGGTGACAGGCTTTTCCTACATTGCCATCCTTGGATACCCTTCCACTTATTATGATGGAAGTTGGATCGAATGGGGTAGTTTGACCGGGGGAGGACCTGCACCAAAACTTCCTTCTGATTCTCCATTTAGAACGGATGTTCCTGAGTTGTCGGAAGTGATTACATATAATGTGGCGGGAGATGTGGATCCATATCTTCCTACAAACTTGAATTCGTTTGCGACTACGTCTCGAAAAATCATCGAAGAAGATAAAGCTTACAAACGTTAACTATTATTAATCTCAGAGAGTAAGATATAAATCTTATTCTCTGGGATATTAAAACATATATACAAACAGGGAAAATATTATGAAAACTTTTATTCGATTATTATTAGTTAGTCTACTTTTTACTAATATATTATTTGCCTCGGGAGGCATAAGTGGAGGCGGAATCGCAAACATTCAGCAAGGCCAAGACCGAGAAAAATACCACCTTGGAAAAGCAGTCTTCAACCAAGAAATAACTTTAGAGAAACAACCAAATATCAATATAAATGACCAAGATGAAAGACTAGAATACCTCCAAGGGAGTTTGCCTAATACGGAAAAACGAAGAGTAAATTTACCTGATTTGTCAGGCAAACTCACGGAAGAACAACTGCAAGCATTAGAATATTTCATACAAGTTCGATTCAATATCAAACTCCCTGAGAAGAAGAAGGACAAATAATGAAATTAAACTTTAATTCTATAAAATACGCTTTTTTACTTTTTTCAATCGTTGCGACAAACTTATATTCTCAACAGGCATGGGCACCGTATGAAAGACAACTTTGGGTTCGCCCCGTATTCATTCTTTCAGAGTATGATAGTGCCTTCTTGGCAGGTCAAAAAGCGAAGTATGATGATAATGTTAGGATTTCAGTCGCAAACCTGGCATTGGAATACGGAATTACCGACCGACTAACAGCTGACTTAACGATAGGTTTTGGAAAACTGGGAAGACATAGAGTATTCAATCGTTATTTCGGATTACAACAAACACCGGAAGTGCCAGATAAATATGGGTTTATGGACACTCGCTTTGGACTACGTTATAAACTCGTTGATGAATTTGATTCAAAATACCGCTGGATGCCAACAATTTCCTTGCGAGTCGGTGGAATCAAACGAGGTGATTATGATCGTAATCCTCAATCATTAGGTGATGGTGCAAGTGGAGGCGAAGTCAATTTGTACTTAGCTAAAGATTTTGGTGTGTGGGGACTTGGTGGTCTTGGCGAATTTTCTTATCGTAAACGCGAAAATCCAGTACCAGATGATATATTATATTACGGAGCACTATACAAACGATTCTTTGAATCGTTGTTTTTAACAGTTGGTATGCGAGGGCAAATTGGACAAGGTGGTTATGCATATGCAGACCCAAGACAAGAACCCCCTTGGAATTTAGTTCGTTACCCACAACCATCTATTTATGGAATTAATCCATATGATGTGTACGTACAAAATGAACGACCTGCATGGGGTAGAAAAGAAATATTTCATAATGCAGAAGTTGGATTTAGTTATGTTGATAGTTTTGGTAATTTCTACACGTTGTTTTATTCGGAAACCTTAGCAGGTTACAATACCGCAAGACTAAAAACAGTCGGTTTTGCAGTCACACTTCCGTACAATTTATAAGAGGATCTTATGAAGCTCAAAAAATATTTATTATTCGCCAACATTTTTATCGCATTACTCAGTTGCAAAGGCCAACCAGAGTATGCTTTTTTACCTCAAAGCCTAAAGTTTGATCTAACTCCATTTTTATTTAGAAATTATACTCCCTTAGAATTAGCAACGTTATCGAATTCAGATTATAATCAAAATGAAAGTGGACTCATCACTGGCACAAAACTCTCAAGGTATTTGTCGAATTGGAACACAAGTAAACCTAGTTATGTTTTTGGAAATTTGATTGTATTCCAAATCCAAACATCAGGTGCTAGTGGGAGGTATGTATTTTTTGACGGTAAACAATCTTTTGCATATCCTGTCACCAATCTGAACGAATTGTTATCAGAAACAAGGGATGATGGTGTTTTAGCAACAGATGGCATTGTTGGAAAAGGTAAAAAGATTTCTGATTTTTTTGCGATTTACGGTATTGATCCTGCAATCGACTACGTTGTGTTTGCGGGAGACTCATCAAACTTAGCAAATCTATCATCAGCTACATTTGCTTATTATTCCTTACTCTATTGGGGTTTCCCAAAGGAAAGGCTTGCCGTTTTAAATGGTTCGATTGCAGATCTAACAACGGCAAACACTCTGTTTACAACTCCTTCCTACACTTATGCCAACAGCAATCGTGCAGGTTCCATAAAAACTTTATTTCGTGACCATACTTCCTTGCACCTAACAATTGGTGACTTGATCCATTCGATAAAAAATGGTACGAGCAATTTAGAAGAAGTCGACCCACTTCCCGTTGAGGGGTATTTTCTCATTGATGGAAGACCGAATGCTGCATATTCAGGAACAACAAACTCTACCGCTTCTGGTTCTAAGTATTCGAATTGTACTACTAAAACCAATGCCAGTTTTGTATCAAATACCTGTGTCACAACGTATGAAGGAAGAGTCAAATCGGCTTCGAATCTAATTCCGACAGATCTTTATGATGGAACTAGTTTCCAATTCAGATCATTTACACAACTCTCGACAGTTTTAAATAACACTGGTTATCCTAACCAAAAATTGATTTATTTATATGGAGAAGAAGGTATTCGGACTTCAGTTGTTTGGTTTGCACTACACCAAATCCTTGGAAAACCTACAAGATTCTATGAAGCAGGTTGGAAACAATATGGTGCTTTAGGTTTAAGGTCACCCTCCTCCGGTTCAAGCCCAAGCGCTATCACACAACCTGCTTCCTATTGGCGGACTGATACCTCACAATTGGCTGATGCCATTACCTCCAATGCAGATGCAAATGTTCCCAATTACCAACTCGATTTATCTAGGCAGTTTATCAAATCTTCCAATAAGATTAGGACTGAAGATAAATCTTTTTTAAGGGGAAGTACTTCCAGCGCTGGTTCCGGCGGTGGCGGCGGACCAACAGGGGGTGGAGGAAATGCTTGTGGTGGATGATGAAATTGAAATGATTTGTATGAAATGAGATCTCAATTTTTACAGCTAACATTTTGGATATATTTTGTATTTCAGAGTGTTAGTTGTAAAGAAAACTCATTTTTATCAGAACATTGGAATCATCCTCTTCCTATCCAAACAAATCCAGATGTTTACATTACGGAGAGTGAATCTAACTATAATCCGGATCAATGTGCCAACTGCCATATGAATCAGTACAAAGGCTGGAAGACGAGTTTCCATGCTAAGTCAATTGGCAATGGTCTTTTATGGCAAAAAGCAATTTTATCAAAAGATGAATTGAACAGTTGTTTACACTGCCACTCTCCCTTACCTGAAACTAAATCAGAAGTCTCTGATACCTACCAAAACAAAGAGATCTTAGGATCAAAAAACAAACATTTCCCAGAGGGAATTTCAAATCCGTCTATCCAGTGTGCGAGTTGTCATATCCGGAATCAAATTTGGTATGGACCACCTTCTACTAAACAATCAAACAATCAAATTGAATCATTAGGTATAAGAATGCCACATAACGGATACAAGGTGCAGATGGAGTTTGAATCCTCTTCATTTTGTAAATCTTGTCATGAAAGCCCAAAATCTGGGCAAAAACTAAATGGCAAAAATCTGATGGAAGTTTATAAAGAATGGGAAGAATCATCTTATTCCAAAAATGGAATTCAATGTCAAAATTGCCATATGCCAAATAGAGAACATACTTGGAAAGGCATCCATGATCCAGAGTTTGTTCGGGGCGGACTACAACCTATATGGAGTTTGACGAGAACTCTGAATGGCGAAATCCAAATCAATGCGGAACTCAAATCAATCGCAATTGGACATAAATTTCCAACTTATCTCATCCCAAAAGTTTACTTACGGTTTTTTGTTACTAACCGAATTGGACAACGTAAATTGATAGAAGAATCAATCGTGGGTAGGCTTGTCAACACGAACCTAACAGAAGAATACTTTGATACAAGGATTACACCAGGAAATTCGCATGTTGTATCAGTTCGTATTGCCGACAAAGAGAAAGAAATCAAAACAATAGATTGGGTGATTGAAGTAGATCCGGACGAACACTACATCCGCAGTTTTGAAGAAAGTCTGAGAGAAAAAAGTAATTCTATATCTGAAACGACAAAAAAGTTACTACAACTTTCTCTTTCAGAAAAAAGAGAAAGCCGTTATATATTGTTTACTTCGAGTTTGCCAGTGCCTGTTTCACTTCCGAAATAATGTCGTCGATATGTTCCAAACCTACTGAAATGCGAATCAGACCCGGTAAAATGCCAACCGCTAATCGTTCTGGTTCAGTGAGTTTAGAATGTGTGGTCGTTGTAGGGTGAGTTACAGTGGTTCTTGTATCTCCTAAGTTCGCAGTCAAAGAAAACCATTTAAGAGCATCTAAAAATTTCTTTGCTCGTTCCACTCCCCCTTTGATCACAAACGAAACTATTCCACCACCAGATCGCATTTGTTTTTTTGCTATCGTATAACCAGGATCATTCGGTAAAAAAGGATACCTAACCAACTCTACATCTGCTGATTCTTCTAGGAAGGTTGCTAATTTAAAGGCATTCTCAGCATGACGGTCCATACGGACTGCTAAAGTTTCTAAACTTTTCGAGATGATCCAAGCATTCATAGGTGAAAGGGCAGGACCTGTATTCCTTGCCATATAACGAATGGGTTGAATGAATTCTTTTTTCCCTAAAATTATACCAGCAATCACTCTCCCTTGGCCATCTAAATATTTGGTTGCAGAGTGGATTACAATGTCTGCACCAAAGTCTGCTGGACGTTGGATATATGGAGAACAAAAACAATTATCAACGATGAGGATCGCATTCTTTTTTTTGCATAAAGCAGACACCCATTCCAAATCTACAATATCAAGACCTGGATTCGAAGGTGTTTCAATATAAACTATTTTTGTATTTTCCTGAATGGCGGCTTCCCAATCCTGTGGTTTATCAATGTCAACATAAGTTGTTGTCACGCCAAACCGTGGTAAGATGTTCGCAAAAATTTGATGAGTAGAACCAAAGATCGCTCTAGCAGACACAATATGATCACCTGATTTCACAAGCCCAAAGATAGAAGTAAAAACAGCAGACATTCCGGAAGCAGTTGCAATCCCATCTTCTGTATTTTCTAGCGCGCATAATTTTTCGATGAGTTCTGTTGTGTTGGGATTAGAAAATCGAGTGTATTGGTTTCCCGTAACCTCTTCCGCAAAAAGTGCCCTTGCATGTTCGGCATCATCAAAAACAAAACTGGATGTTAAAAATAACGGGGTGGAGTGTTCTTTTTCCCCGGTACGTTTGGTTTGGATGCGGATGGCTTCGGTTTCAAAATGTTCAAACATGTCTGTTACCAAATTTGGTGAAGAGCATACGAATTCATCATTTTTTTTGGAATAAATCTGCTATAGAATCGGATTTAGACCACTATAACAGAATTTTTATGAAATTTCAGCAATTTTTCCATCAATCATATGGATCCTTTGGTGGGCAGTCGCCGCATAATCAGGGTCATGCGTTACAAAAAGGATTGTTGTTCCATCTTCCGAATTGATCCTTTTAAAGATTTCCATCACCTTGTCACCGTTAGCTGTATCTAAATTACCAGTAGGTTCATCAGCAAACAAAAACTTAGGTTTTTGAACAAGGGCACGAGCAATGGCTACCCTTTGCCCTTCCCCTCCAGACATTTGACTTGGAAACTTATCCTTACAATGGGAAACAGAAAAACTTTCCATCAGATGCAAAGCATACTCTTCTACTTGTTTATGGTTCCCTGTTTTACGAGCTGGCATTGTGATATTTTCTAAGCCCGTTAACTCAGGTAATAGATAATGGAATTGGAAAACAAATCCAATCGAATGGTTTCGTAAGGCATGGAGTTCTTTACTGTCCATTTGTTGTAATGATTTCCCACTGAGTTTCACATCACCACTTGAAGGAAAATCAAGCCCACTCACGATATACAATAGAGTTGATTTTCCAGAACCGGACTTACCAGTGAGAGCCACAAAATCTCCTTCTTTGATGGAAAGTGAAACATCTTGTAACACAACTTGAGCTGGCTCCCCAAATGATTTAAAAATATTTTCTGCCAAAATTCCAACATTCATGTGGCACCTCGGATGATATCAACTGGTGAAAGCCGACTTGCCATTCGTGCAGGGATATAACTTGCAATGGAGGCACTAAGGACTGCTATAGAAAATCCTTTTACATAAATCATCACATCCCAGGAAATCATCATTGTTTTCATCAATGCTTTTGAATTTTGTTTTGGGTCACCGATGGGAATCCCATCAATATAATAACAACCAAGGATACCCACCAAGATCCCGATGATGGCACCGAGAGTCCCTAGAAACAAACCCTGGAAGATAAACAATTGGATTGTATCCTTTTCATCAAAACCAATTGAACGAAGGATAGCGACTTCCTTTTTTTTCTGGTTCACCACCATATTGAGAATATTATAGATTCCGAATGCGACGACGAGTATGATCGTAAAGGTTGTTGAATTCCGAACAATGTCTTGTGTTCGAAAAACTTGTAAAATACTTGCGTTTACCTCATCCCAACTTTCTACTTTATCTTTGCTAAAAAATCGCCAATCTTCTGCAATATCTTTTGCCAATCGAATGTCTTTAATTTTAACAATGATTTGCGAAATTTCACCACTAGACTTTGTGATACTTTGCACTGAAGATAAAGAGGAATAAACTGTCACCTCATCCACAAGACGATTACCCGTACTTAAAATCCCAACGATTTTGATGGGGATAAGATCAGTCCCTGGGATATAAACAAAAATTGTATCATCAAGCTTTGCTCCCAATTTATTGAGAACACCTTCTCCGGCAATGGCAAGTGATGTCCCACGTGAAAGATCTTGTAATTTTCCTTCAACGATATAATCACTCAGATTGGTAACCTTTGGTTGGATACTCGGATCCACACCTACAAATCTTGCAGGTGCAGTTGCTTTCCCATTCACAAAGATCACTTCTTTTGTGAGCTGCGGTGCAAAAGACACAACCCTATGGTCATTCGATAATTTATCCATCCATCCGAGAACGTTAGTTAAACGAGAGTTATCGGTTCTGCCGGAAGGTGGTGAAAGCCAACGCACTTCTTTTCCTTGAAAAAAAACATCATCAAATGTACGTTCGGTAATCAGCTCATCTTTAGGTGAAATTTTAATTTGGCCGTCAGAGTTTACCAGTTGGTCCGTGATCACCGCTTGAAAACCTAACATAATCCCAGAAAAAACAATATATCCGGCTGTCCCAAGAATAATCCCAATCAATGTGAGTACTGATTGTTGTGGTCTTGATAAAATTTGGCGAATGGCAAGGAATAACATCTAATTTTTAACGAGAACCTCATCACCTTCGAGTAAATCGCCTTGGATCAGTTCACCAAACTCTGAATTGATGGCACCGATTCGGATTTCAATTTTTTCTCGTTTTCCATTTCGATAACGTGTGAGTTTTCCCCTTTCTACTGCAACAAGTGGAACAAGGATTACATTGTCTTTGGAAGAAACTTCGATTGCGACATCGGTTGTCATATCAGGCAAAATCCCTTGTGGTAATTCATTAGGAAAGATCCTGACCAAAAATTGTCCGTTCGATGGATAAATTCGTTCCACTTCACCTTTGTAAACATTCCCGCGAATGGATTCAAAACTTAGTTGGGCATGTTGGCCTGGTTTTACACGCAAGGCAGACTCTTGGTCAAGGGATACGGATATATAAACTTCTTTTAGGTTTTGAATTTCGAGTACGGGTAACCCTGGCATTGCAGTTTCATTTTTTGCAATGCTTAGTTTTGTAATCGTACCAGCAAAAGGAGATCGAAAGGTAATCCCTGAGTCATTGATCAGGAGAGATTCCCCCTTTTTGACAGATTGGCCTTCTTCAACAAAGATTTCTCGGACAGAGGCTGCAATTCCAAACTTCAAAACAAAACTATCCACTGGTTTCACTGTACCCAAAGCATATACTGCTTCAACAAGTGAACCTTTATGGATGGTCAGACGATCAGATTTCGAACCTCGAAATAAAAACAATAAAATTAAAATTAGAATGATTACAATCGATGCGATTGATCCGTACAATTGATTTCGATTCATGATGACCTTATCATGAAGATTTGGTTGGATTTGGAAATACTTTTTCTTATGGATTATCTGGCAAACGTGAAGAGAAATTCACCTTCTTTGTCTTTGGCGGGAAAATATTCTTCACACCTAACATCGACAAACTGACCATTTTGTAAGGTATCAATGGGGAACGATTGTGGGAGGTGTCCTTTTAAATAATTATCAGTCACAAGCCTTCCATCATTTTCCAAAATGGCTTCAAATGTTTTCCCAATTGCTGTTTTTGCATAAGATTGGTGTAATATGGAACTTAGTGCCATAAGATCCAAAACGCGGCGTTTTTTTTCATCGCCTGGGATTGGATCCCCTAAAAGTTCAGCTGTTGTTCCCTTTCGCACAGAATAAGGGAATACATGCAATTTTGCAAACCCAAGTTCAATTAACAATTGTTTCGTTTCACTAAACTCCACTTCTGTTTCAGACGGGAACCCTACAATCACATCCGTACCCAAAAACAAATTGGGAAGTTTTGATTTGGCAAGTTCTATCCTGGTACGAAAAGCGTCGGGGTGGTAAGTTCGTCTCATTTCTTTTAAAATCTTACGGCTACCACTTTGGATTGGGACATGTAAAAATTTACAAAACCTTGGATGTGACATGAGATCAAGTAATCCTGATCCAACATCTGGAGGTTCAATGGAAGACAAACGAATGCGTGAGTATTCCAAAACTTTAAGGATATCTTCGAGTAAATTTAAAAAACCCTTTTCACCATTTTCCAAACGATACCAACCCAAATTAACGCCCGTTAACTGGATTTCTCCAACACCATTATCTTGTAAGTATTTGACTTGGTCTAAAATATCTCCGTAGTTTCGGCTAACTCCAAGCCCCCTAGCTGCAGGGATTTTACAATAAGAACATTTTCGATTGCAACCGTCTTGGATTTTTAAATAAGCCCTCGTGTGACCTTCTGGCAAAACATCCGAATAAGAAAACCGATCTAATTTCTGTGGTTCTGAATAGGATTTTCCTTCCCAATCCGCTAAGATTTGGTAAGGTAAGGAACTCTTTTCTGTATTCCCAAACACTCCATACACACCTGGGATATTTTGTAATACTTCTTTATCGGTCTCCGCATAACAACCTGTAACAAATACTTTCGCACCTGGGTTTGACCTGATGGCATTACGGATGATGTTTCTGTTTTTGACGTCCGCTTTGTTTGTCACAG
Source organism: Leptospira bouyouniensis (assembly GCF_004769525.1). NCBI lineage: Bacteria > Pseudomonadati > Spirochaetota > Leptospiria > Leptospirales > Leptospiraceae > Leptospira > Leptospira bouyouniensis. The sequence goes on from NZ_RQFT01000008.1 coordinate 43,144, forward strand.
TACATGTGTTTACAACGATATACTGTGCATTTTCTTCTGAAGATGCAAGAGTGAACCCCTTGTCTTTGAGTACAGAGTACATACCGTCTGTCTCAAAAAAATTCAATCGGCAACCGAGTGTATGAAACTTTATTTTCACAGGGCTGTGAGTGCCAAAATCCTTTTTGAATTTTCTTTGATCGTATTACTTTCCCCATTTAAAGAAGATGCTTTTTCTATACAGGATTTCGCTTCTTCCAAATAAGTATTCGCCTGACTTTTTTTACCCAATTTTTTATTGGATTTGTATAGTGATTCTTGAACAAGTGCTAGGTTATTCCAAATTTCACTTGAGTTTTGGTTGATGCTTGCTGCCCAACGTAAACTCATATCAGCTTTGTCGTAATTTTTTAATTGGTAATAAATTTTACCTTCTAACTCAAGCATACGCGCATCACTAGGACTCCCCGCTTTTGCTTTTTCAATTTGGGAAAGTGCTGTTTTAGAAGCTCCTTTTTCAGATAGAGCCAATGCATAAAAATACCGTATCTCTGGATTCTGAGGATACATAGGAATTGTTTTTTCCGCAAGTTCGATCGCAGGTTTCCACTTTTTATGACGTGTTAGAATTGCAAGGCTCCCTTGTAAGAGGTCCTCATCATCGAGTTTACGTTTTCTTGCTTCCAACATGTTTTTGTAAGCATTATCAAAATCGTTTAACTTATCGTAATTATAAGCAAGTAAGGCATAAAATTCGTAAGATGATTTTCCATCAACAAGTAGGCTTTTCACAAGTTCGATTGACTTTGTATAATTTTTTGTTTTGTATTCATCAACTGCTTGGAAATATGCAGAACCAACCTGTTCCTTATCTTGTGCGAAAACTGAGGATACGAGTAGGCAAATAACAGCCATGATGTGAAGTAAATGTTTCATAATAGATCCGAGGGAACCGTAATGGAGTTCAAATTGACCGTATCGATCCTGGAATGGTAAGGTTCAATAGGGTCCAGGTATAGGAAAACGCTTCCCCCTTTGGAAAGCAAGTAATGTTCGATATGTTCCTCGGTAATGATTTCCATATCCCCCACATAGAGAATTGGATTTTCTCCTGGGCCTAAATGCAGGTGGAATTCTTCTGTTGGCAAAAAATCTGATAAACCTAGATACCCAGACCCAAAATACAAACCGGACTGGAAATAATATTTATAATGAACTTTGACTTCAGGAAGGATTAGATTGGGTCGGATATAACCGAGTTCGATGCGTTCAATGGTTCCTACGGTTCGGATCTTCCGAAGTTGGAACCAAATTTTACGAATGAAAAAGTAGGAAAATAGGAAGACGAGTGGAATGAGAATTGCCATTACCTTTCGCCTTCCCAAATGCTCTCTAAACGAGAGCTAAGTCTTTTTCCTCAGTGTTTGGCGAAGATCCATCATCTTTTTTAGGAACTTCTTTGAAGTCAGACCAAGGATTTTCGGAGTATACTAGCTTTCCATCGACCAAATCTACCAAAATTTTAGTAGGGTTGTCATACACACCTTTGAGCGACTGAATTGCCATATAATCTTCCAATTCTCTTTGGAATACACGTCTGAGTGGACGAGCTCCGTAGTTTTGGTCGTATCCTATGGTTGCAAAATGTTCTTTTGCACCTAAAGTGAGTTCCACGAGAACTTTTTTCTCCGTCAAACGTTTGTTAAAATCTTTTAACATAATATCCACAATGCTAACGATTTCTTCTTTTTTGAGCGGAGCAAAGTAAACCACTTCATCCACGCGGTTTAAAAACTCAGGGTTGAAGTGTTTTTTAAGTTGTTCTCTCGCTTGTTCTGCCTTGTAAGTTTCTCTTTCTTCAGCAAAATCTTCAAAACCCAATCTTCCACCTTTGGAAATTTCCTTAGCAGCAATGTTTGATGTCATGATGATAATGGTATCTCTGAAGTTTACCTTACGTCCCTTGGTATCTGTTAAATTTCCTTCTTCCATAATCTGGAGTAGGATATTAAACAAATCGTGGTGCGCCTTTTCAATCTCATCAAGTAATACCAAACTATATGGTTTTCTTCTCACAAATTCAGTGAGTTGACCACCATCATCATACCCAACATAACCCGGAGGCGCTCCGATCAGTCTGGATACTGCATGTGGTTCCATATATTCTGACATATCTATACGTAACATATTGTCTTCGGAGCCAAACAGCTGCTCGGCGAGTGCTTTTGCGAGTTCTGTTTTACCAACACCAGTAGGTCCAAGGAAGATAAACGATCCCGTAGGGCGTTTTTCACTCTTGAGACCAGTACGAGAACGTCTGACAGCACGTGCTACTTTTTCAATGGCATCGGTTTGACCAACGATACGAGATTTGATATCTTCTTCCAGATTGAGAAGTTTTGTGTTTTCGGATTGTTCCATTTTTTTCAAAGGAATTCCAGTCCAAAGGCTCACAACGGATAAAATATCTTCTTCTTCAATGGAAACCGCATAACCTTCCATACGTTCTTGCCATTGTTTGGTTTTTTCTTCCAATTCACCTTTTTTACGATTCACTTCATCGCGAACGGCTGCAGCTTTTTCGTATTCTTGGCTACGAACCAAATCTTCTTTTTTGACTGAAAGTGCTTTAATCTCTTCTTCAATCTCTTTGATTTCATTAGGTCTTTGGCAATTGGCAAGACGAGCTTTTGCACCTGCTTCATCGATGATGTCGATCGCCTTGTCTGGTAAAAACCTATCGTTGATATAACGGTGAGATAACTTCACAGCTTGTTCAATCGCTTTTTCCGAATAACGCACCTTATGGTGAGCTTCATATGCTTTTTTCAAACCATCTAAGATGAGAACGGCATCGTCAACAGAAGGTTCAAGAACCTTCACCATTTGGAACCTACGTTCCAATGCAGAATCTTTTTCGATGTACTTACGGTATTCGTTATTGGTTGTCGCACCAATACATTGTAGTTCCCCACGTGCAAGTGCGGGTTTTAAGATGTTTGCGGCATCTACGGCCCCTTCTGCAGCCCCTGCTCCAATGAGAGTGTGCAACTCATCAATGAAAATGATGATGTTTTGGGAAGTGACAATTTCTTTCATGATTTTTTTCAATCGTTCTTCAAACTCACCACGGTATTTGGTTCCTGCAATCAGGCTTGCTAAATCTAACGATAACACTCGTTTATCGAAAAGGAGATCAGGCACTAATTTTTCGACCACAGCTTGCGCAAGGCCTTCCACAATTGCCGTTTTTCCTACACCTGATTCTCCAACGAGAACAGGGTTATTTTTTGTTTTACGAGATAAAATTTGGATCACACGTTCGATTTCTTTGGAACGGCCAATGACAGGATCCAATTTTTTCTCACGTGCCAGTTGAGTGAGGTCACGTGCAAACTCATCGAGGATTGGAGTTTTACTTTTTTCTTGTCTCGGTGTTGCCGTTTGTGTTTGGCTCTGTCCTGCAGACTGTGTTCCCGTATTCCCTCCAACTGCCCCTGAAGGTGGAGCACCGAGAAGGCGTAAAATTTCCGATTTGATGACATTATAATTCACACTAAAGGAAGATAAAGATCCTCCAGCGATATTATTATTATCACGCAGTAATGCGAGTAAGATGTGTTCGGTTCCCACATAGTTATGTTTGAGGCGTTTTGCCTCTTCTTTGGAAACTTCGATCATTTTTTGGTACTTGTCTTGCCCTTGGCTGACATCGAGTAACAAAGCCCCTGAACCCTCTCGGGTACGTTTCTCTACTTCCTTACGGAGTTCGTTTAAATTGATATTTAGATTTGTTAAAATCTTAATCGCGACAGAGTCCTCCTCCCGGAGAAGCCCAAGTAGAATGTGTTCAGGACCGATAAAATCGGAACCCAAACGTTTAGCCTCATCTTGGGCGATTTCGTTGATGACTCTTTTTGCTCTTTTTGTGAATTCCAACATGCCGCACCCTGCCTTTAGTAATTAGACGAACGTCCTTGTTCCCATCTTGACCGTACTGGGTCAAAGGGAGCCTCGTAAACCAAGAATTTTGTAAAACTTACGTTTTTGGACCGCGAATGCGTTCTTCCACGAGATTTTTACGACAAGCCCTCGGAAGTTTCCCAGGGACTCTCTTCTATGATCGGTGGAAGGAGCAAATTCTATACCAAATTCAGAAAGTTTATCAAAAAGTGAAAAGAAACTAGGATCCACCCCTGGTTCTATCCCAAGCAAAAGGGAATCTCGCCTCCCCCGTCCTAAATTCGTTGGACAAGACGCAATATAACCAAATCCATTTGCAAACGCCCAATGTTGTTTTTGGAAAAAAAACCGTAGGAGCGATTTGATATTTTTGTGTCTTTCTTTTGACACTTGTTGTATGGGGAACGTTTGCAAAGTGTTTTCCGTTTCAGCTGTCCAAATGATTTCAAGACGCAAATGGTCTTCTCCTCCCAGATACAAACGAACCATTGGATTTATTTTTTCCAAAATAGGATTCGTACCTAGATTTAAAAGTTCGAGAAACCGATTTTCATCTAACAGCCGTTTTACTTCTTCCTCCTTAACATCATAAAAAGGAAAGAGGTTATGCCTTAGGTTACGTGTTAATCGTGTGCGAACCGAAAGGATTCGAATTTTGGAATCCGATTTCGTGAAAATTCTTTCGATCTCGTCAATTAGAGATTTTGGAATGAGAGATTGATTTTTTTTTATTGGATACGAAAATTGTAAGGCACAGTGTTCACACCCAAATTTTCCCGAGATCCGAAACTGTGAATCTGTTGTCCCACAGAATCGGCAAAACATCACAAACTTACGGGCGTTAACTTACCAGACACAATCCGATTTCTTTTATGTGCCATCGATGCAAGCTCCAAATCATGTGTCACAAGTATGAGAGAAAACTTAAATTCATTTTGAAGTTCTTTGATCAGATCCATGAGATGCCGTGAATTGTCTCGGTCAAGGTTTCCCGTTGGTTCATCTGCGAGGATAAGTTGCCTTCTTCCTACAAGGGCACGTGCCACTCCCACACGGGCGCTCTCACCACCTGATAATTGGGACGGAAAACTTTCCGTTCGTTCCCCAAGCCCTACTTTTTTTAGAATGTCAATAGCTTGTGTTTTTGCTTGGGTTGGATTCATCCTTGCAATGAGAAGTGGCATCATCACATTTTCCAAAGCTGTAAAATCAGGAAGGAGCAGATGTTGTTGGAAGATAAAAGAAATTTTTTCGGCACGAAAATTCTCTCTTTGTTTTTCGTTTAGGTTCTTGAGTGAAACACCACATACCTCCACCTCACCATCGTCAAACGAGTCCATAGCTCCTAGGATATTGAGGAGAGTTGATTTTCCAACACCTGAAGCCCCTTCCACAGAAACAATTTCACCAGGTAACACTTCAAAGTCGAGGCCAGAAATGATATGATACCGTTTGTCGACAACTTGGTAATACTTTTCAAGTTTTCGTACGGAGACTGTTGGTTTGAGTTCAGAATTAGTCATTGCGAATCGTATCCACTGGGTTTAGATTGGCGGCCATCCGAGCAGGGAAATACCCAGCAAGGCCAGAGAGAATGGTAGCAGCAGTTGTCACCATAAAGATAAAGGATATATCAATATCCACTGGGATATGATCAAAGTAATAAATGTCTTTGGGGACGAGTTCGACAGGGTCCCAATCACCCGGATTTAGGATGCTTCCCACTCCGTTGATGATTTCTGAAATGGCATTGATGATGACTTCCAATTTTGTGGCGATAAAGATTCCCGTCATCCCTCCCACAAGAGAAGACAAAATTCCCACAATCATCGCATTGAGTGTGAAGATAAGTAAGATATCATTCGATGCAAGTCCTAGTGCTTTTAAGGTTCCTATCGACCTACGTTTTGCACGGATGAGAGAGTGCACAGTTGCGACCATTCCAAGGGCGGCAAGGACAATGAACAAAAAGACAATGATGGAGATAATGGTTTTTTCCAAACGCAGTGCCGCAAGGAAGTTTTCTTGTTCCTCTGCAATGGTGCGTACCGACCAAGATGTATCATCTTGAATTTTTTGGTTCCAATTCTCTTCGTTTAACCTAGATAAGATTCTATGTTTGGTGAGTTTTAAATCATCGAGTGAGCGAACCTTAATTGCAATTTGGTTTACGGCTCCTTTCATTTTAAAAAACTCTTGGGCTTGTGGGAGTGATAAAAACACAAACTTAGAATCGTAATTGTAATAACCGGTTTTGAAAAGACCAACCAAACGAAAGGATTGAACGTTTACCTGTACCCCTCGTTCCACAGTGAACCTTCCCCCTGGCACCGCCATTGTGATCTCTCGCCCAATTCCATACCCGTAAATGGCACTCATTTCTTTTCCCACCACCACGAGTTTTTTGGTATTGATGGCCGGGATTTCATCCCGGTTGTATTGCAAAATTCTTGGAAAATTGGGAAGTCCATTTTCGACTAATTTTTCGATCGAATCAATGGGGACGGCACGGATCATAATTGGATTAAAATTATTATTACTTTGGATGAGGCCGTGGCTTGTGATATTTCCTTCGACTGAAACAAAGGATTCGGCAAGTTTTGGATCGGATTTTAAGTGTGCGATTACGGTTTCGAAATCATAAATGGCCCCGGATCCATAGGAATTTTCAATGGTAATGTGTGGACCACCTTGCCAAAGAGATTCCTTCACTTGTTTTTGGAATCCATTAAAAATGGAGAGCACCACAACAAGTAGGCCCACCCCCACTGCCATCACGATGAACGAAAGTCTGGATTTGATGGAGAGGAATCCCAGAACGCGGGATCCTCGGATGTAACGAATTGTGATTAAAGAGACGATTCCCATGATGACCTAATCTTTTTGACAGCTTTCTTTGAAAGATGGATACTGTCAAAAAAGAACCTTATGCCTGAAACACCAAACTATTATTCTGTCAAAGTCAATCTACGAGACGAAGCCAATATGGTGTACACCATGGTTTCCGCCATCATTGACCCGGTTGAAATCAAATCGGTGAAATTTGAGGGAGTTTCTTGTACAAGCCCCCTTTCCCTTTTGCCTGTAAGGTCCACTTTTCAAGACTTTTACAACCGGATGCAAAGGGTCATTTATAAGGGTGAACAACAAAAGAACATCACTAAGTCCTTACAAGAACTCCTCAAAACCAAATTTGGTTCAGAAAGTTTTTTAGAAGAGATCCTCCACTACATGGACCACAATCTCACAGACCGCCTCGACTTTGTTTTCAGTGAAATCCACAAACGAACTGCCGGGAATTCCGAACCAAAAGTAGAAATCCACTTTGAACTGATTGATCCAAATGAGATGACCAAAACCACAGTGGATGAGGAGGAGATTGCGAAGAAGGAAGCTCCACCTGTAACCCCAGTCCCACAAGCTTCGGGATTTCTCATCCCTGCTGACAAACAAATTGTTCAGTTTAAATTCCAACTTTCACCAGTGAATGGTGTACCACTCGTAGAACTAAAAGCAGGCGATAATGTATATGTTCGTTTGGTGCCTGGGGATTCGATCACTGATTCCATTATCAATACATTGGAACTCAAAGAGGATTCTGGTGCCATCAAACAAATCCCTGCAAAGATAGTGAACATTTCGAATAACAAAAATTTTTCGGAAGTGGTAATCAAAATCAATGAACAAATCTACGGAAAAATCATCGAAGAAGAAAATTCGGTGAAAATCAAAACGACCGATAGTAGCCAAGGTGCTGCTAATATCATGAACTCAGTTGCTTCACCAACAGCAAAAATTTCGAAATCCAAACAAAATCCTAATTTAGCTGCCGATGAAAGTTTCCATTTGATGCCTTATATCATTATGCTTGTGGTTCTTGCCATTGGAATGATGACAATCTTTGTGATTCTCTAACCAAAATGACCAAATTCAAACAAAAATTACCTATCCTTTCCCCTCTCTTCATTGCACTTGTTGTTTTACACTCTTTATTTGTAGATTACACAGTACAGTTTCCAGACTTTGTCACTAATGAAAATTCGGAGTCAAGTATTGAAACCATGAAACCTCAAGTGATCACTGAAAATGGAGTGATCGGTAGAATATCTTATCTTGAATCATTTTTAGTCGAGTTAGAATCGAAAGAACTTCCTATCGACACAGAAATGGAAGAGACAAAAGATAGCGTCAAGCGGGTGTTAATCGGACAAAAACTTTTGCTTGGATTATTAATTTTTTATCTCTTCCTTACTTTTTCAACAGCAGTCACATACTCATTGCGTGCTTGGTTTCATAAATCAATGGCACATGTTTTGTATCCAGTATCTCTTATCGTTTTATTGCCGAAGATTTTTTTCCAGTTAAATTTGATGGTACAAAAGGATACTTTATCGTATTTCTACTTTGTTTTTTTGGTTCTAACATATATCACTATGATCATATCCTATAGAACCATCATCAAAGATAAAGAGCCATTTGAAGGTTTCCAATCATTACAATTTTCATCCTCATTAGAGGAAGAAGGAAGATCGCCTAGTAATACGAAAACAGGAACGTATCTTGCACCGGTGTTCCATATTTTAGTGATCATTTTGATTGGAATTTTAATTGGAAATTTGGTATACATTCCCCTTTTCCTACTCCAAAAGCACTACGTAAGTGAGTTTAGTTATTTTATTTTCTTTTTGATTGGACTATTGTCTGTTTTTTATATTTTTAATTATAAAAAAGTTGGTGGTGAGTCAAAAAATGCAAATTGGCAAAACCTTGCAGTTAGCTTTGCTTATTTACAATATCGATTCTTAAGAAATGGTTTTTTATCTATTTTTAGTACCATTCTCATCATCTTGTTTGTTACATTTTTGTTCAGTTTGTTACTTTTCAACATAGATGTAATCCAAAACAATCTTGGTTTGTTTGGAAAAACAACCGAGTTCTAAAACAATTTTAATACAAAAAGAGGTAATCTTTACCTCTTTTTTCTAAGACAAATGATTTCATTTAATAAAATCTTATTGGCAATCAGGTGTTTTATTTTTTTTCACAACACACCAATTCGTTCCATTCGGATAATACGTGTTTCTCGAAAGTAACTCACCTTCATCAGAATACAACTCTGAAGCTTCCTTCACTCCGGTAGGATAATAATAAAACCACTCCCCAACTTTTTTGTCCTCAATGTAACTACCTTTTGCTTCCACTTTTGTATCTGGGTAATACCTCACCCAATCACCAGTGCGTAACCCACCATCATAGAATCCTTTCTCATTCAAGCGGCCATTAGGAAAGTATCGAAGATATGCCCCGTTTTCATTCCCAATCTCAGAAGTATGGATCCAGATTTGTTTTTTCCTATACCCAACTTTGTAATTTTGTTCTATATAAATCTTTCCATCTGAGAAATAAAATTTCCACAAACCATCTCGTTCCCCATTCACCATCTTCCCTTCCATGATGGTATTTCCGACAAGATAGTTTAATTTTTTTCCATACCCATCCGGTTGACCCAAAGAATTAATCGGAACAATGGTTACAAGATTTCCATTTTCATACCATTCACGTAGGTATCCTTCTCCAATCATTTTGTAATGATTGGTTTTTTTCTCAAAACTAGCTTCTTTGGGAACTGATGTTGGTCTTTCTATACTGCCTTTACACGGACCAAACACTATCCCAGCTAACATAACAAATGCGAGGAGTGAGATAAATATCCAAATGGAATTGTCTTTAATGGGTGTAGATGTAGATGTCATTTTCTTCTTTGAATTTTGTTAAAATTTCTTTTGAGATTAAAATACGATTAAGACGTTTTGATCGAATTGGTGTTAAGTAACGCAAACACATTAAAATCGTTCCTTCTGGCTCTAAAGAAGTATAAACGATTGGTGTGGTTTTTCCAAGTCTTACTAAATAGTTTTTTGACATTTCTCTGATTTTCGATTCCACAAGTTCGGGAGCCAAAACTAATTCTTCGTTTAAGATTTGGGTACAAATTTTTTCAGCTTTTTCCCAATTGGACTTTAATTCTAAATAAACTTTGAATTCATCCCAGACAAAATCCATTGTTTCTGAAACGATAAAAAATCGGTATAATACAATATTGTAGTTTGGAAAATGAATGAGTCGATTTGTGGATTGTTCAAATCTTGGATCTTGCGCAATTTCAAGTAATGTAAATTTAAAGAACCCGATATTGACGACATCACCTTTGATGGAATCAATTTCAATTCGATCTCCAACTTTAAAACCATTGGCACCCATGATCATAAACCACCCAACCATATTGAGCCATACTTCTTTGAGCGAAATGACAATACCAGCACCAGCAAGTCCGAGTACAGTGGGTAATAACGACAAACTAGAAAAAATAACGGGGAGATAAGCAATAGCAAAAACGAGTAAAAAACCCATCCTTGCAACTTTTCTACGATTGTATTCGTGAACTGGATCTAAAGCGGGTTTGATTCGCTCCACAAGAAACATAGTGATTTTATAACAAATCACTGCAAAAACAACCATGTAGGCAAAGAGTATAAGAGTTTCTGCAAACTCTCGGTTAGAACTTCTAAGGAGTGTTAATGGATTTAAGTCTAAATAAAATTCTTTTATACTTCCACTACCCATGGAGTTTCATTCCTTTGTGACGTTTTAAGACATCAAGGATGGTTTTTCGTTCAACCGATACACCAAACTTTGGTTTACCGAAGTCTTCCAATAGAACAAACTTCAAAGTATTCCCATCCTTTTTTTTGTCATGTTCCATATGTTTTAATACTAATTCTGGTTTTTCATCTAAAACCGTTGGCAATTCAAGCTGATTCATTAATGAGATTGCCTTTTGAAAATTGGATTCTGAAAAACCTAATACTTCTTTTGATAATAATAAAGCAGTGACAAGACCTACAGAAACAGCCTCTCCATGAGAGTATTTTTTGTAAAGGGTGAGTGACTCAATCGCATGACCAGTTGTATGTCCCAAATTTAGAACTGCACGTAATCCAGACTCTTTTTCATCTTGGGATACAATGGATGATTTCACTCTTATCGATTCTTCGATCACATAACGGAGAATATCTGACTTTTCAGAAAAATCTGAACGTTTGGATTTTGATATTGAATCAAAAAATAACCCACCATCCAAAAACGAATGTTTGACGACTTCTGCAAGGCCACAACTCCACTCTTTTTTTGGTAAAGTCGAAAGAGTAAAAAGTGGAGCAAATACAAATTCAGGCTGGTAAAATGCACCTACCATATTTTTTCCAGAATCTACATTCACAGCAACCTTTCCACCTACCGATGAATCTACACAAGCAAGTAAAGTCGTAGGCACCTGGATGAATCGTATTCCTCTTTGGTAGGTTGCGGCAATAAAACCTGCAAAATCCCCAACAACTCCGCCACCAAATGCAATGATCACGGCATTCCGATCAGCATCGGCTTCGATCAGTTGGTGATATACTTTTTTCACGCGGTCAATGTGTTTGTTTTTTTCACCACCTTTTAGGTAGATAAAGGAAAATGGAATGGAACTTGCTTTTAGTTCTTTGATTAAATATTTTTCGTAAATGCCAGCAATTTCACGACTTGTCAAAACAAAGGCATGTGAGATTTTTTTAAGTGATCCAAGTTTTTCAGAAAGACCAACAAAGTCTTCATGTAATTCAACGGGATAAACAAAACCCGAGCCTACAACTTCTCGTTCTGATAACTTCATGGTTCATTCACCCATGGGCTTGAAATATATCGAGGTTTATTTGTACTTTTAGCACGAAAGTAATGTTTTATATCGGGCCTGAGATCCATCTCCAAAATCTCTTTAGGAGTGAAATAACCAAAACCTGAGATTGCTTTTTCTTGAGCATTGATAACTGGTAATAATTCCTTTACCTTAGTCAAAAATACAATTTGGATTAAATGTCTTTTTTGATTTGGATCTATGGATTCATTGAGGAGCAAAAATTCAGAATGACTGACTTCGAGAGACAATTCTTCTTTAAGTTCTCGTTTGAGTGCCTCTTCACCTGATTCTCCAAATTCAATTCCACCACCTGGTAATAACCAATACCCTGATTGTTTTTTTTGCTGTTGTACAAGTAAAATTTTCCCTTTAGGGTCTTGTATGAGAGCGGCCACTCGGACACGCATAGACTTTGATTTTAATAAAAAATCGATCATAATAATTTCAAAATTCGAAGGGCAGACTTTGCAGCCATTTGTTCTGCTCTACGTTTATTCTTTCCATCACCATTCGATTGAAAGTAATTTTCGCAAGATACTGATACAGAAAATTCTTTATCGTGGTCTGGACCTTCTTCTTTCAAAAGAACATATTCGGGCAATTTTTTCCATTTCTTTTGGCAATATTCTTGTAAAATGGTTTTATAATCTTTTGTTTCTTCTGCCGTTTCCACTCCCTTTTCCATTCTTTGGAAATGGGGAGTGAGAAAGATCCGACAACTGTTTAAACCTTGGTCTAGATATAATGCACCAAGAAAAGCTTCAAAACAATCAGCTTGTAAGTTCAGATTGGCTTCCCCTTTTTCTTTTTCACCTTTTCCTAGAAGAAGATAGTCTGGGAAGTGATATAAACGTGCCAATTTCGCAATGGCGGGTGCTGAGACCATTTTACTCTTGAGTTTGGCTAAGATCCCTTCTTTTCCTTTCGGAAGTGATTTGTAGAGGTATTCTGCAGCAAGGATTCCAAGGACTGAATCTCCTAAAAATTCCAGTCGTTCGTTATCAGAAAGATAACGATCCGAGTCTTCGTTGGCAAATGACCTATGAACAAAAGCTAGGTGGAGGAGGGAAATATCCTTAAAATTTGTTTGAGTAAGGGATTGTAGTTCTTCTAGAGAACTGATTCTTTCAGGAGAAAGTTTGATGCGAATGGGTTGTGACAAAGGAAAAAGATCCGGGTTCCTCTATTCGGGGAACCCGGTTTTTGGATTGGGAATTACCCCTTAAGTTTATCGATGAATTTAATTACATCGCCTACGGTTTGGATTTTTTCTGCGTCTTCATCAGAAATTTCCACACCAAACTCTTCTTCAAGAGCCATCACTAGTTCAACTGTGTCAAGAGAGTCAGCACCAAGATCATTGATGAAGTGAGCTTCAGGTGTAACTTCTGATTCATCAACACCAAGTTGTTCTACGATGATTGACTTAATTTTTTCGAAATCTGCCATTTTATATCCTCCAGGCCACTGTGAACAGTGGGGCAAGTGTTAAATCGTTTTCCGCCAGGTATATATGTACGCCTAGCGTTTTTTTAAAATGAAATTGTCGGAATTTTTGGCAAGTCTAAATAGATTATTTTCCTCTTGAAACCTTTGACATCGTTCTAACATCACCTAACAATTATTAATACCAAAAGACTTCCTTTCTTTCCTGCAAAAAAGAACCAATCCGTTTCCCATTTCAGACAATGATAATATCTTACGCCGATTTCCAATCGATTGATCCATTTTAACAGATTTAAGATCCGTTATAATGAATACCGCTTCCCCTTTTGCTCCTAATTGATGAAACCGTTCTTAAGAATTTTAATTTTAGGAGAATTCCATGATTCAGAAATGGACAAAAACTCTTTCCACAATCCTCCTCGTTTCTTTTTTCGCATCTTGCGCTGATAAAAAAGAGGACAATAATGTATTACTGGCGGGGTTACTTTTCCTTGCTGCCAACCAAATCAAAGTGAATACCGCTAGTGATCTGGTGAACGAATCAGCAGATGATTACAACCAAAACAATTGGGGACTGATCACTCCGCAGACCTTGGCTCGATTTGTAACGAATTGGCCCGCAAACAAACCAAATCATATCACGGGAAACTTGATCATCCTACAAACCGATGCGGCCGATCGCGTTGCAGGAGGAGCGGCTTCCCCTTATATCGCAGAAAACCCTGCCCAAGGTGTCTATGTCTACTTACTTGACGATTATAAACCAGCGAGTTTACCAAGCGGTGGTTTTCGATTCAACCAAACAAGAGATACAGGTTTATTTTCAAACTCAGTTCGCTACCAAGCAAATGGTCAATTTGCGGATGATTGGCTCAAAACATTTGGTATCAATCTATCGAAAGATTTAGTTGTATTTGCGGTAGGTACGGGAAATGGAATTTCAGGTGGTGCCTATCCAAGCAAAGCTGTCGGGGCTGGTGCTGTCCAAGATATCACTCGAGGTGTGTATTGGTTACGGTATTGGGGAGCAGACATCAAAAACCTAGCGATTCTCAATGGGAACCTAAACAAAAAAGCAACAGGTGCAGGAATCCCACTTTCAGCAAGCCGTTCCGATATTAACTTGAAACGAAACGGTGGATTCTCCGTAAAACAACTTCGCGTCGATAACACAGTCCTTACTTTGGGACTAGAAGATATATACGAAATTGCGAAATCAGGCGGGAATGCCAATCTTTTTGGTATCACAGCAAAGCAACAAATTATCGATGCAAGACCAGCAGCACAATACGATGGATCGGCACAAGGCTTGAATGTAGCAAGAGATACCCTTGTTGCGAATCCTGGAAACCAAGCGTATATCACAACTTCCTTCCAATCATCTGGTGCACCTTCTGCATCAGCGGGGAACCAAACATTTGTTCCGTTCGAAGGAAGTATCAAATCCTCAAAAACATTTCCTTGGTCTGATCTATTAAGAGATAACGCAGATGGATATGAATTTCTGGATAAAGCTGCATTGAAAACATTATTTAATACAACTAGAGCTGTTTACACTCCAGGAACGACAATTGTTAGCCAATGCCGAACTAATTTTGAGGCGCAAGTGAATGGATTTGCCTCTTTGAATATCCTTGGATATCCAACGGTCTATTATGATGGTTCTCTTGTGGAATGGACAGCACTTGTCGCAGGCCATGGGACAGTTTCCGTCAACCAAATACCAACTGATTTTAAATGGAGAACAGATGACTCGAGTGTATCAAACTTCCTTTGGTATAACAATGCAACTCACGTCGTGCGCCCAGCGGTTAATCTCACAGCAACCACAACAAAAAAATTCATCCAAGAAGACAAAGCTTACAAATAGTTCTGAATCTTTTCCCAGTTTACCCGCACTCGTCTCCTGGTTAACGCCAGGGGACATCCTTTTCGAATTTCCCTTTTCAATTTTAGTTTTCCTTCCTATTTTGTCTCTATGGCAAGGAATGAAAAAGAAGAGTCCATTCAAATTGGATTTCGAGAAGCATTGGCATTAATTTTACCTTACTTTCGAAAGAAAATTTGGATCCAGTTTCGTTCTGTGATTTGGATTGTCCTTTACCTCACTCTCTTCCAACTCCTTGTGTTACGTGTGCCTATCAAAGAGGCAGGTCTTATCACTTTAGGAATTGTTTCTGTGATCATCGGGCTTAGTTTTTTTTTGGAAGGTTTATTCATCGGTCTCATGCCACTTGGGGAAGCTTTAGGACTTAAACTTCCACAAAAATTAGGCATCGTAAGCATCATGGTATTTTCCATCTTACTGGGAATGGGTGCAACATTAGCGGAACCTGCGATTGCCATCTTAAAAGCTTGTGGCAGTAAAGTCACACCATGGGAAGCACCTTTACTCTATTATTTGTTAAACGAAGGTTCTGATACCCTTTATATCTCTATCGCAACAGGCGTTGGGATTTCAGTGCTTTTAGGGATGTTACGTTTTTTATATGGATTTTCATTGTCCAAAGTTTTAATCCCTTCGATTCTTTTATTGTTAGGTGTGAGTATTTTTGCCTACTTCGATGAAAATCTAAAATACATATCCGGACTTGCTTGGGATTCAGGTGCTGTAACAACGGGACCTGTAACGGTTCCCCTCGTTGTAGCATTAGGAATTGGAATTTCAAAAGTATCAGAAAAAAATGAACAAAGTAGTGCCTATGGGGTGGTAACCCTTGCCTCATTATTCCCCATCCTATCAGTTTTTATGGTAGGGATTTACTTTTCAATGCAAGTTCCCAAGCCAATGTTAGAAGGAGAATTTTTCCAAAAAGAAATCCATTCAACGAAAGGTAAATTTTTGTTAGGTGGAAAAACAAAGGAATTCGAAACGAATCAAAAAACAAGCTCCGTACCAAATACCCGTAAAAAGATTCCAAAAGGGATAGGAAATCATATCTTCGATGCATTTATGATTGCCCTTCGAGCCATTTTACCTTTGTCCATTTTTTTGATCGTTGTATTGTATTTGGTATTAAAAGAAAAAATTCCGTATCCAGAAGAGGTAAGGCTTGGCATTCTATTTTCGGTGATTGGACTCACGATCTTCAATTTTGGAATCATGTTTGGACTGAACCAATTAGGAGACCAAGTGGGATGGAAACTTCCTTCCACGTTTCGTTCCATCGAACTCACTGACTCTACGAAGTACATTCAAAACTTTAATCCCAAAGCAGTTTTTACTGCCCTGAACGAAGAAGGAAAGGAAGAGAAATTCTTTTACCTAAAGGAACGAAAATCCTACACAGAAATTCCCTACAGAGAAGAAAATTGGGACCAATCTAAAAAAGTTTATGAATTCACTCCCATCCATGGACCAATTTTTGGAAAAGAAGACAACTTACTTGGTTATGGTATTGTATTGGTTTTTGCTTTTGTATTAGGATACTCTGCCACATTAGCCGAACCAGCGTTATCTGCTCTTGGTAATGCTGTGGAGGAAACCACTGTTGGAACATTTCGAAAATCACTTCTCATCCAATCCGTTGCTATTGGAGTTGGGTTTGGGACATTGATTGGTATTTTAAAAATCATTTTGGAGATTCCTATCGTTTGGATTTTAGTCCCGGTATATTTATTTTTATTAATTTTAAATCGATTGAGTAAACCTGAGTTCATCGAAATTGCTTGGGATAGTGCGGGTGTGACCACAGGCCCCATCACCGTCCCCCTTGTGATTGCCATGGGACTTGGGATCGGAAACCAATTGGGAACAACGGATGGATTTGGAATTTTGGCATGCGCTTCAGCATTTCCTATTCTCACAGTTTTAGTCATGGGGATCCTTGTCGAAAATTCTCGTAAACTTTCGTTAGACGATTCGGAACAAAAACAAAAGTAACCTTATGAAACAGAAAATGTCTAGGATCACTGCCATTGTCCATCGAGACCTAACAGAATCAGTGATTTCCGCTTTCAAAAAAAACGGAATTCTGTATTACCATTTAGAACAAGGAAGGTATCCGGTTCTTGCCAAAAGAGGAGTATGGTTTTTGGATTTTTACCAAAACCAATCCATTATCGATACTCCCGTTTCTATATTTGAAATCCTATGTGAAGAGAAGTCAGAAAATTTTTTACTCTCCCTCATCCGCGATTCTGCAGAGCTCAATGTACCAGGGCATGGAAGTGTCTATTCAGAATCCATCAATTCCGTAGGAGAAACACCGATTGGGTACACATTTACATCCAAAGAAAAAAGGGAACCAATTGGATTTACGGGTCTTACTGGAATTTTTTGTGTGTTACCGAGGGGTTCTGCTGAACCAATCGCTCGTTTGGTGTTACAAAATGGAATTGCTGTTCCTACCATAAGTTTTGGAACAGGGACTGGCCTTCGAGATCGATTGGGACTATTAAGGATTACAATCCCCAAAGAAAAAGAAATCCTAAAACTTGTGGTTCATTCTTCAGACAGTGAACATGTACTCGATTTTATGATTGAAGTGGGTCGATTGGATTTACCAGGTAGAGGTTTTATTTTTGAATTCCCCGTTGGGAAAGGCCTTCTCAATACAAAAGTGAGTTTGGAAGGACCCAAACAGGCCGCAAGCATGGACCAAATTATATCCGCCTTAGATCAGTTATATGGAAATATGGATTGGAGGAAAAAATCTAACCAATTTAGAATTTCTACGAGGCATAGGAATTATTTTGAAGGAGTGAATTTAGTCCTTAACTGTAAAGAAGAGATGATGGAATTTGTAACAAGTGCCTTACGTAAAGTCGGTGTGACAAGTTCCACCATTTCACTCAACCGACTTTTCCATACAGGAATTACAGATAGTGTTTTTACACCTGCAAGAGAAGTGGCGACAGTCCTCATCCCAAAAAAAAATCTCACAGAAGTGATCGAAGTTTTAAACGAGATCCATTTTTTTTCATCAAGTTTCGAAGGCATTGCCTATACAATGGAAATTCCCAGAGCCTTCTCTTACCAATCGAAGAAATCGAAATCCAAATAGAGCAGAAATGTAGGATTAAAAAAATGGGATCAAAGGAATTCTATTTCAATTTGAATCGATTATCGAATCAAACGCTCATAAATTTGCAAAAAAATCACACCTAAACCACCGATCGTTGCCCCCACAATTGGGATCCCTAAAATTCGTATGGTAAAGTTGATGGCATCCAATCTTTTTTCAATGGATTCAAAACGAGCATCCATTGTCGATTGCATGGATTCAAAACGAGCATCCATTGTCGATTGCATGGATTCAAAACGAGCATCTATCGTTGATTGCATAGATTCAAAACGAGCATCCATATTTGTTTGAAAAGATTCGAATCTAAGATTCATCTCATTTCGCAAAGATTCTGACCTTTGGTTCATCTCATAGCGAATGGAATCGAATCCAGTTCTCACTTCCTGGTGCATGGGAAGAATCTTTGTTTCTTGCATGTTGGTCAAACCTTGGTCTCGTTTCGCTTCAATAGTATCAACGATCCAGTCTTGGATTGCAACCGCGATTTTCGTATCGATGTGGGCTTTTTCTAGAATTTGATATAGTTTTGGTTGGGTACGCATTGATTTCTCTTTGATATAGGAGAAATAATGCGCTCTTGGTTCCACATTTTATGACAAAATCCTCCACTTGAGAATTCATTACCCCAAGTGGAAGGAATGATCCAAATTTTAGTGACCGCCACCTGGTAAAAATCCACCGCCATTGATATCAAGGATATGACCTGTGATAAAAGAAGATGCGTCAGATGCTAAGAAGGCAATTCCGTTTGCGATGTCTTCAGGAAGACCAGCACGTTTTAACGGGATCGCTTGCACCATACCATGTCTGATGTTTTCAGGGATTGCTTCTGTCATTTCTGTTGCGATAAAACCTGGAGCAATTGCATTACAACGAACCTTTCTAGATGCCATTTCAAGTGCCACAGCTTTTGTGAAACCAATCACACCCGCTTTTGAAGCAGAATAGTTTGTTTGTCCTATGTTTCCGTTTTCACCAGAGATAGAAGATAAGTTGATGATGGATCCACCATTTTCTTGTTTCATCATCACTTTGATTGCTGCTTGTGTACAGAGGTAAGTTCCAGTTAGGTTTACAGCAATGACTGCATCCCACTGCTCTTTTTTCATTCTCATAAGGAGAGTGTCGCGAGTGATACCAGCGTTATTCACAAGGATATCAACTGATCCAAATTCTTTTTTGGCGGAATCAATTAGTTTTTGAGCATCTTCTTCGACCGAAACGTTTGCTACAACAGCAATTGCTTTATAACCTTTAGATTTAAGTTCTTCTGCAGTTGCATTGGTTGCTTCTGGGTTCATGTCCGCTACAACGATGTTTGCACCAAGTGATGCAAGTTTCAAACATGTTGCCTTTCCAATTCCTCTTGCACCACCAGTTACGATGGCCGTTTTACCTGATAAACTGATCATTTTTGTTTCCTCTTTTTTTCTAATTCCTAAACAATTTACTTAACGAAATCCTAAACAAATAAATTAAAAATATCCCAACTATGTGTTTACCAAGAATAAATAAGCAAAACAAACGTTATTCGAAAAAAACAAAACACGGCTAATTGGAATCTCCTAATATGGTTTTGTATTCACCGAGTCTTTCGCGTATTCTTTCATTGATCTGATGTTTGGCACATTCTGAAATCACTCTCACTGCATTTTTGACAGCTAACGCATTGGAAGACCCATGTCCAATCATACAAATGCCTTCCACACCTAATAGAAGTGCGCCGCCATATTCAGCATAATCTAAACGTTTTTTTACTGCGGTAAATGTAGATTTTAATAATAAGGCTCCCGTTTGAGCAAGACTCGATTGCCGAATGGAATTTCTTAAAACGTTAAAAATAGATTTAGCAAGTCCTTCTGTTGCTTTTAAAACAATGTTTCCTATAAAACCATCACATACAACAACATCAACTTCGCGACCACTTCCATATAAATCACGGCCTTCTACATTCCCAACAAAGTTAAATGGAATTTTTTTTAAGAGATCAAAGGTTTTGACAGAAACGGTATTTCCTTTTTTGTCTTCTTCCCCATTCGAAAGAATACCTACCTTTGGATTTTTAACACCAAAGAGTTCACGTGAATAAATTTCACCCATGATGGCAAACTGCGCTAAGTATTCTGGTTTGCAGTCTACATTGGCACCAGCATCTAACAAAATAACAGGTGGTCCTTCTTCTCTTGGAATTGGTGCAGCAATAGGAGGTCGCAAAACACCTGGTAGTCGACCAAGATGTAATAATGCAGCGGCCATAGTAGCGCCAGTGTTTCCAGGTGAAAACACACCGATACATTCTTTGTCTGCTACCAAACGAACTGCTTTGACTACGGAAGAATCCTCCATAGCACGGACTGCTATCGAAGGAGAATCATTCATACCGATGATCTCGGTAGAATGTACGACACGGATTTTCTCTGTGTCATAATCGAATTTTAACAGGATATCAAGTAACTCTTGTTCATCGCCAACAAGCGAAACAGACAGTCCGAATTCTCGTACTGCCAGTACCGCGCCCTCGACGATTGCTTCAGGGCCGTAATCTCCGCTCATCGCGTCCACGGCGACCCACATAACGGTTAGTTATCTTCGGTTGTTTTTTTAACTTTTTGAGCGACTACGAGTTTTCCCTTATAAAAACCGCAATAAGGGCAAACACGGTGGGACAGAACAAATGATCCACAATTGGAACACGGGTTTAAGTTAGGTTTGCCAATCGCATGATGGGCTCTTTTTGTTCTAACTTTCGATTTTGATTTACGTCTCTTTGGGACTGCCATGGCTATCCTCTATGGAATTATAACTGGTTTTTACTATGTTTTGGAAATCCGATGTGAAAACAATATTTTAATTTTCTAGGCTCTCGATAAGAGACCGTAATTCGGCGTGTTTGTGATAAAAAGAGGAGCGATTGCTGACTAAACGGGCTGTACTATACAAAATCGACTCAAATTCTTTCAGTCCATTGGCTTTTAGGGTTCCACCAGTCGAAACTAAGTCCACGATACAATCCGAAAGCCCCACAATGGGTGCCAGTTCAATGGAACCATAAAGTTTGATGATTTCACAAGAAATGCCTTTGGAAAAAAAATACTCTCGGGTTAGATTTGGGTATTTGGTAGCCACACGAACTTTGGATCGTTTGGCAAATAGATCAAAGTCAGGAAACGAAGCGAGAGAAAGTCTGCAGGCACCAAGTTTTAGATCCACAGGGGCTATGAGGTCAAATCCCCCTTCTCTTATGATGTCCCAACCAACAATACCTGCATCGGCTGCCGCTTCTTCCACATACGTACAAACATCTTGGGATCTAACAAATAAAAGTCGAATCCGTTTGTCTTCTGAAACAAAAGTAAGTTCTTTGGAACCCTCGGATGGCAAAGTTTTTAGCCATCCTTTGGATAACAAAAGGAGTGCGGTTTCTTCGGCAAGCCTACCTTTCGGAAGAGCCAAAGTTAACATTGGTTAGTTTTTACCGAGTTTGAGGAGTAAATAACTACTAAGGAGTTTTACATCTTCCCCAGATTCAGCACCATCAAGTTTGACAGCTTTTTCAAGGTATTGTTTCGCAGAAGGTTTGTCTCCGGTAAGATAAGACAAACGTCCAGCTTGGTAGTAAGACCATGCTTTGAACCCATTTAATTCACGAGCAGGTTCAATCACAGAGGCTGCAATTTTATAATTTTCTAAAGACTTAGTATTATTTTTTTCACGTTCACGGTAATTGCCCGCAATGTAAAAATAAAGTGCTTTGATTTCTTTTGGTGTGTCGATTTTTTTTGCTGCATCTTCTAGGTAAGTAGCTGCCTTCCCGAAATCACCTTTTTCAGCATACAATTTCGAAAGATCCTTCCAAACTCTAAGTTCCATTCGACCGGTACTTTGGTTTTGTAAAAACACTTCCAAACTTTGGATTTGTGCATCCAAACTAACATTTGCTTTTTGGTGGGTGAGTTTGAGATCTTCTAATGTTACGGTTTCTTTTTCAAATAAGTATTGTCTATATTCAAAAAAACCAATGACACAAGCTAACACAATAATAGCGGAAGCAAGAGAGATAAAAACTGCCTTTCGATTTTTAGCTAAAAAATGAGTGAACTTTAAAAACAAAAGTTCTGCTTTCGAACCTTCAAAGTCAGCGAACTCATCCTTTTGGATGAGTTCGGCTTGTTTTTTTTGTTCGATGATGTTCTTTTTGTGAAACTTATCCATAGACCTATCGGTTTTGGTTTAAATTCATAAAAGATCCGATGGATTCACGTGAAGGTTGGTTATCTTCCTTCATGTATTTTGCCATCTCTTCTCTTTCTACCGCTTTATCAAAGTCTTTGATAGAGAGAGAAATCTTTTTATTGTTAGGTTCAATTTTCACAACCACTGTGCGAACAGAATCCCCTACTTTATAAAGATCTTCTAGTTTAATGTTACGACCATCTGGGATTTCAGAAATATGAACAAGACCTTCGTAACCTGGTTCTACTTCTACGAAAACACCAAAACTAACGATCGACTTCACACGGCCTTCAACAAGGGTACCCGGTGGGTATTTTTTGCGGAGTGCTTCGTATGGGTGCTCGGAAAGTTGTTTCAATCCACAGCTGATACGTTGCGCATCTAAGTTCACATCGAGGATTTTGTACTGAACCGATTGGCCTTTTTTGAGAAGGTTTAATGGATTCTTTTCTTTTTCATCCCAAGTGATATCAGAGATGTGAATGAGTCCTTCAATTCCACTTTCTACTTCAACAAATGCACCGTATTTAGTGATCCCAGTGATTTTACCTTCAAGAACGTTTCCTGCACGAACATTCGCAGAAAGTGCTTCCCAAGGGTTAGGTAGGAGTTGTTTGAGTCCGAGTGACAAACGTCTTGCTTCGAAATCAATGTCTAAAATTTCAGAGTCAACTTCTTGGCCTTTTTTCAAAACATCTTTTGGATGAGGTGGTTTTTTAGCCCAAGAAAGTTCGGTTGTATGGATGAGGCCTTCCAAACCTTCCTTGAGTTCTACGAAGGCTCCGAAGTTGGTAAGGGAAGTCACGATTCCTCGCACAACCATTCCTTTTTCAAGTTCCTTCTTCGCCCAAGCCCAAGGATCTTCATACAACTGTTTGATGCCGAGAGATAGTTTGTTATTTTCCTTATCAACTTCGAGTACGATGACTTCAACTTCAGCGCCGATGTTAAAGTATTGTTTGAAAGGAGCAAATTTTTTATAAGAAATATCATTTTGGCGGAGCAGTCCCACCACTTCGTAAACAGAAAGGAAAACACCAAAGTTGGCGATTTTTACAACCTTTCCAGTTACTTTGTCCCCTACTTTGACTTTGCCGAGGAGTTCTTCCCATTTCTCACCGTTGATTTCGTCGAG
This sequence comes from Leptospira bouyouniensis, assembly GCF_004769525.1. NCBI lineage: Bacteria > Pseudomonadati > Spirochaetota > Leptospiria > Leptospirales > Leptospiraceae > Leptospira > Leptospira bouyouniensis. The sequence continues at coordinate 66,668 of NZ_RQFT01000008.1, forward strand.
AAGGGTTTTACGAGAAACCACACCGGTTCTTGTTTTTTCATTGAGTTCAATGATTTTGAATGAAAACTCTTTTCCACCTTCTGTGGATTCTTTAAAACGAACTCCCACATGAGATGCAGGAAGGAAAAGTTGAATGCCTTCGCTTTCCACAAGGTATCCCTTGTTTTTCACTTCTCCAACGATTTTACCCGAAAGTGGGTAACCGTTTTGGCTTGCATCTTTTATGGTTTCCCAACCAACTCTTTGGTCCGCTTCTTTTTTGGAGAGGACACAATACCCGTCTACCCGCTTTTTGATGATCGCACTGACTTTCTCTCCACGTTTTGGTGTTTCAGAGAAGTCTTCACGAGAAACACGAGCTTCTAATTTTTCTCCAATATCAAGGAAAACAGTGTCACCGATGACATCGACTACAGTCCCTTCAATCAGGGTGCCTTTTCCTGCGGAGTTCTCTTGTTCTTGTGCTTGTGACTGCGATTCCCACTTCTCTAATAATTCGCCGAAGGAAGTGGTCTCATTTTTGGGGGAGGATGGGTTGGTTGAATTCAATGGTTACCGGGATACAAAACTTAGATTTGCCCAGAGGGTGAAACCTTGGACAGGATAGTATTTAGGACAGTTTCTGTGTCGAGGGTGCTCGTGTCAATCAGGAATGCGTCCGAAGCTTGTTTGAGTGGGGCCACAGTACGGGTGGTGTCACTTTCATCCCGAGCCACAATTTCCTCTTTGATGTGATTCAGGTCAGCTTTGAAGCCTTTGGCAACTAATTCATCATATCGGCGTTTCGCACGGACTTCCACAGATGCAGTGAGAAAAAATTTAAATTTCGACTTCGGGAAAACTTCGGTCCCAATGTCACGCCCATCCATGACTAGTTTGTGGGTTTTGGCAAATTCTCGGATGTGGCGATTAAGGATTTCTCGGAAGGCACGCTTCGGAGCGATGTAACGAATTTTTTTAGTGATTTCTGGGTCTCGGATTTCATGACTTATGTCTCTTGTTCCGAGGAACATAAGATTCTCTCCTTGGGAAGAAAGTTCGCAATGTACGGGGATCTTTGCGACAGAAAATCCAAATTCTGCTTCGTCCTTCTCGAGAAGGGTGGCATCGGCAAGTTTTTCGGTATAAAAAGGAAATTTGGATTCGTCGTCTTTCGTTTCTAAAAATTTTTCCCATATGGCAAAGGTTAGAGCACGGTAAAAAGCACCTGAATCCAAATAATGAAACCCAAGTTTATGGGCAATCATACGGGCAAGGGTACTTTTTCCTGAACCGGCCGGTCCATCAATGGCGATTACGTTTTCAATCAATTGTAAACTCATAACTAGATGACCAAAATACTCGAATGGAATTGAATTCGTCGAGAGGAATTCTTCTGTCGATGCATAAGCTAACCGGAGGTAGATGTATTCATATTGACATGTTTTTTTTCGTCGCAAAGATCATGGGCAAATGGTGGGGTTTTCGTGAAAGTTCGAAATCGTAATCTGGATCCAGAACGCATTGCTGACTTTGAAAGTTTCCGAAGTGGAATTTTGGAACTCATGGTCAAAAATTCACCCTTACAAAACGTCCTCAACGAAATTGTTTTGGGAATCCAAACTCTCAACCAAGCAATGATTTGTTCCATTATTCTCATCCAAGATTCAAAAATCAAAATCGGAGCTGCCCCCACTCTTCCTAAAGAATACAATGATGCGATCGAAGGAGTGAGCATTGGTCCTGAGGTTGGTTCTTGTGGTACGGCTGCCTATACTGGGAAAAGGGTGATTGTCTCTGACATTGACAAAAGTCCACTTTGGAGAAACTACAAAGAAATCGCACTGAAAGTTGGTTTACTTTCATGTTGGTCAGAACCCATCCGAACCCATGATGAACTTGTGGTTGGGACCTTTGCAATTTACCACAGAGAGATCGCAAGTCCAAGCGAATTTGATATCTTTATCATTTCGGAAACTGCAGATCTGGTGAGCATTGCCATTGAAAAATCTATTACATCTTCCAAACTAACAGAAAGCGAAAGTAGATTTCGGGATTTTTTCGAAAAGAACTCGTCAGTCATTCTTATCATCGAACCATCAACAGGTAACATCATAAACGCAAATGAATCCGCTGTTTCATTCTATGGTTATCCACATGATACCATCATACAGATGAATATAGAAGATATCAATGTAATGAATCATGATGATTCGAAAACAGAAAGGATGTTGGTTTTGAATGAAAACAAAAGTTTTTTTACATTCACACATAAACTCGCAAATGGAGAAACCAAACAAGTAGAGGTATATTCAACTCCTATCGAAAGTAACAGCCGCCCTCTTCTTTTTTCTATCATTCATGATGTGACAGAAAGGAAAATAGCAGAAGAAAAAGTAAACGCGCTTCTCTCTGAAAAGGAAATGATCCTACATGAAGTCCATCATAGAATCAAAAACAACATGACGATTCTGAATAATCTTTTACAATTACAAGCAAGTTCAAATGAAAACGAAGAAGTGAGAAATTGCTTAAAAGAAGCAACTAGTCGAATTAAAACAATGTCCGTTTTGTATGATAAACTTTACACGAGAAAGGACGCAAATGGATTACAAATAAACGAATACTTAGAGCCACTTGCAAAAGAAATCATTTCCATATTTCCATATCCAGTTCATTTAAACCTAAGTATCAGCGATTTCAAATTAACTTCTGACCAACTCCGCGCCATTGGTATCATCACAAATGAATTGTTAACCAATAGTTTAAAATATTCAAGGAATGCAGAGAACAAACTCGAAATTCAGATCAAAGTATGGCAAGAAAAAGATTATTTTTACCTGCTAATTAGCGATAATGGAAATGGATTTAATTTTGAATTAGCAAATGCTGAAAACCAAGGATTTGGTTTGAGTTTGGTCACTATGTTAATAAAACAAATCCATGGAGATCTTTCATTTAATGGTGACAATCGTACCGAATATAAAATCAAATTCCCCATTCAGATATAAATACAACTTTCATTCAAACTGAAATTTGAATTTATTTTTGTCATTCCCTAAATAAGCAAACTCTAATACAAACTTCTTATTTGCATCAGATTCGGCCTGATCAACCCAAGACAATCGAATCTCTTTTTCCATCGATTTACGATAAAAATAATTTTCATGGACATAATTACACATTTGTAAATATAATTTTATCCCCCCTCAATACTAAACCAATAAATAATCATTAAAAATAATACTGAAAAGTAATAAAAAATACCTAAAAATTATTCTTTTTAATTCAAAATAAACAAAACTTGAGAATATTTTCTTAGGAAATGGAGGGTTTGGAAGAGGATGGAGAAGCCATTTCAAGTCGTATGATCATGCCTTTTAAGGATTCGATGATGCCTTGAACTTCAAATCTGGAGAGTTTTTGGAATGATTTCTTGTACATTCTGTAGGCTTGAGTGTCCAAAGTTATTCCAGAAGGAGATAATTTTAGCAAGGAATAGAGAAGATCTTTCGCATGTTCTTTCTGTCGATGAGAAGGAAAAACAAATAATCCATCCACCTTCTTTGTTAAGGATCTCTTTCTCGCAACAGGCTTAGAGGTGTTTGTTTTTAGGTGAGGATACATTCGAAACATCTCAGCTTTCACCTTATCTCTCTGAAACGGACTCAGATCCTTTGTGCTCTCCTTCTGGGAAAAAGAAAAACATAAGCTCCGGAATTCTTCATTGCTCATTCCAGCATTTGACTTGAGAGTCCATAGTTGCTTTAACGATGTCATCGATTCCCTCGGCTTAAATTGTAGTTTCTTAAGGCCTCTTCTTTTTGAGCTTTGATCGCTTTTCGATCTCGCATAGTTATACTCACGATTTGCGCATCAGAGATTTTATAGAACTCTTTAAGCTTAGATAAAATTTGATTCAATGACCCTGATTCATAGAAACCAACATCCCATAAAATTCCGTCGTGTAGAAAAGACAAACGGCCACTGAATCTATAATTACTTTTTGATTTCATCGCGGCCAAAATTCCTTAAGATTCATCTGGATATCTTCTTGAGTAATTAAACTTTCTTCGCCTATGGAAATATCACCAGACAATGTTAATGAGCCAGTTACATAAAGCAGATCTAAAAATCTCCTTTCGATTGCTGTGCATTCACTCATAATATCTCCTTTTCTTTGAATTTTTGCATTGAAGAATAGAGTTTTATTAATCGATCAAAACGTCTTTTTTTAGCAATGGCTTTCTCGGACTTTGAAAGAAAGTCTTTACGAGAAATAGAGTTTCCAACTTGGTTAATTCTTTCCTCTAGTTTTAGTTCTAGCTCATGTGAATATACCAGGGTTAAGATCATTTTGCAAGGCTCCGATTCACTATAGAATTATATCCAAGTTCATATTGTTCGATAAGCTTATTAAACGAACTCTCATCATATGCAGCGGAATGCCCGTTTTGTTGGCGCTCAACATTTGTCCAATGCATTCCTAAAGCTTCAATGAATGCTGATGTGGCATTTGAGATTACAAAATCAAGTTGATTTACAAGTGCTTTATCCATTGAATCACAGTTTTCCTGAATTTTATGTTGATTGATCAAGAGATTCAATCATTGCAACTGCCACCGCGGCCACTTGGATAAGCTCTTTCCGGTATTCCATGTTCCATCGAGCTTGTCTTCGCTCTGTCGATGATACCAAGTCATCAATATCTATTCCCTCACCTGGCAAAGGATAGTTGAAATAGGATTGCAAGGCGGCCCTGTTAACCTCGCCGACTTCCTCACCTAATATCATCAACCATTCTTGAGGAGTATGTGTTCTATTCTTTCCCCATTTTAAGTCTTGGCGTTCCCGTTCCTTTTTTACTTCTTCTAAAACCAAAATAGTCTCATTCGATGGATTTTCCATAATGACTTTTGCTCCTTAAACCTTCTGTAAAATTGTAACTGATCGGCTTCTGTGATTTGTAGATATCTCAATGCCGATCTTGCCATAGAGCTTCCATTTTTGTTTGCTATATTGGGGCCAAACTTGGTCCAGCCAAATTAAGAAACCGTCTTTGTGTAAAACTTTCCAACACTCATCAATAACTGTATTTCGATTGATTAATGTGCATCCATAGTGGAGAGCATCTTCTTGTGAATAAGGTGGATCCGCAAAGATAGATCCAAATTCCCAATTACCGAAGAACTCAGAAAGATGATTTGCATCTCCAAGGATATCCGGTTTCAAATCTGATCTTCTATCGAATCGGATATAATTTCCAGGAGGCAATGCGCCTGAAAAAAGATGTAATCTTGGATGGCAATCCGGGAAAAGTATTTCCATTCTTTTTAAATAATTGTTTGGATAACTGCCGTAATATGAAGATTTGTTTGTGTAATCATTTCCTAGAAACCAAAGGTCTTCGATCCTCCCGTTCCAGATTCGAAGTGGTGGAAATTTTGGGAATGCTTTGGAATAAAAAGAAGCTCGCTCCTCAATTGAAAAGTTTGAGTAAAAAATTTTAGCTGATTCAATTTTCAATTTTAGATCTAAGGGAATCAATTGCTATACCTTTGTTCTTTTCTTAGGTGGATTTTTACTTATCCATTCCAAAGCTTCTTTAAGTTTTTGCGTTTTAAACTCTTCTTGAAAATTTTCAAATTTTAGATTTAAGTCCGAACTCAGTTTATATGATCGCTTAATGATTTTTAATAAATGCGCTTCCGGTTTCTCATTTATAAGGGCGGCCATAAACCTTGCATGGTTTGCAAGTATTCGCTCGGGGAGAACTTCCTTTTTCTCCAGAGAATTGCTTTCATTCACTTGTTCCATTTTCAATCGGACTCCAAAGCATCTACAGATAGCTGATGAATTTCATCAGCATTATCGCCGTGGTTATCGGATGCGGCAAGGTCTTGGATCTCTTCCAAGGCCTTCCGGTATCTTTCAATTTTAGCGGATGAGTTTTCTTTCGAATCGCTCAAGCAGCTGCCTCCGTATCGATTTCAACGTCAATAGAATCGGGACGAATATAAAGTCGTTCTGATTCTTCATTGAATTCAATTCCAATCCTTGACTTTGCATTGATTGGATCTGCAAGGATGGCATCCTTGTTTAATTCCAATTTGATTCGAAGAAAATTCTTAGAGAGTTTTTCCGATAGACTGGTAAACGCTTTTAGTAAACCAGCCTTATCTAAAATCTTTTCCAAAAATGCTGTCGAGGTCCTTGTTTTCACACTTGCAGGAACTTTTCTAATTTGCAATGATCCAGTTGTAAGTTTGTGAGTCTTATATTCTGGATCAGGAAAAAGATTAGCCTTCTGATTCTTAACGAAGTGAACGATACCTGCCGTTATGTGGGAGATTTTCGCATCCAAGGGACCAATTTTATCTTGGAGTTCCTCTTGGATTTTTGTGATCTTTATCTGCGCCTCTCCTGCATATTTATCGCGTTCACTACGTAAGTCACCGAGTAACCCCACCGCATTGGTGAGGTCGTTTCTATCGTTGTAAACATTATTTGGCAGATCGGTTAAGACAGGTTTCTGCGTTTTTGCTTTTGCCATGATCTAAATCCTTATGCCGCCGGAGGACGAGTGTCAGAAATATCGGCAACAACTCCAGTGTTAGATGGAAGGATTTTTGCCGGTGGAACAACAGTGTTAGAAGCCTTTTTTTGTTTCTTAGCTGTTACCTTTTTCTTAGGCGCTTTTTTTGCCGCCTTTTTCGTTGGTTTCTTTTTTGCGACCATTGATTTTTCCTTAAGCTACTAAAGCTTCTTTCACCGCATATTCACCAAGCCCGGCTTGGATCTTTGCAAGTTCGCTTTTCAATTCCTTTTCCTTTCCTTTCCTTGCATCCTTCAAGGCCTTGATTTCTTCTTTGATAGAATTGATTTTTACTTCAATTTCCTTGATCTTTTCTGCTTTCTCCTCTTCTAAGAGTGTAAGCTCATCGGTAAGATTGTCGATTTGTGAGTCTGACAATTCTTTGTTGATCTCTCGTACTCTTTGAATGGCTTCTTGTTTCTGTTCTGGTGATTCGATTTTCATTTTTACTCCTGTTTTAGTTTTAAAAAAATCGCATTGTTTATTGGCCCATCGCTAAGTCGTGGACTAAGCTTTGCGCTGAACTGAAATCGGTTTCGGATTTTCCTCTTTCTCGAATGATTTCAAGTGTCGCATCTAAAATGGTAGATGATGTAGTGCTATCGATCTTGCTTGCGTTCGCATCTCCTGTTAAAACGTTGGAAATGGTCGTTTTCGAAATAGGCTTTCCTGTCATCTCTTGGAAACGCCTACCAACCATCGACAGTGTTATACCGTTTTTCTTTGTGATGTCACTTATCGATTGAGGGAAAACCGATTTAGAAAGTTCGTATGTGATTACACCATTTGGATTGGAGCGAGTGATTGTTTCAGCATATATTGGATTTCTTTTGAGCTTAGAAATTTGATCACGTATAACAAGAGGCGAATTGTCTCCGACGTGCTTAAGGAAAATTTGCTTTGCCTTTTCTCCTTTATCTCCGGACTCCCAAACTAGGCTAAATGCTCGATTGGCAAAGTCCAATACCTCGGAACGTTTCAAAGTTTCGAGCATAGTCTTTCGAACTCGAAGGCCAATTTCGTTACCACGGAGTGATTTTATCCAAGGGCCTTCATTTTTTCCGAACATTATGATCGAAAACAAATTGGATTGTGTAGGTGAACTGATCTCATGGATCTTTTTTAAGTCCCGGAGAAGAGACAGTTTTAGAACTTGCGCTTCATCTAACATCAAAATGATCTTCTTTCTTTTTGCAGATTCTGATAAAAGAAGCTCTTTTAAAATCGCCAGTTTTGCATGAGCATTTCCGGGGATGGAAGCATCTGGTGCCAATTCTTGGATCATCATTTTCATAATGAAATTGATCGAAATTGAGAACGATTCAAAGGAACGTTGTAAATCAATCACAGTAAATTTTGATGGATGGTCTTTGTAGAAGTGTTTTAACTTTTCAAAGAGAGTTGTTTTTCCTGCACCGACTTGCCCAATAACAGCGAGCCAGGCATTTTCATTTACTGATTCACGAACGGATCTGATCACTCGATTGGTGTAGTTTGTATCTACGAAATTTGGGTTCATTGGATTCCTTCTTCTAATTCTTTTGTTTGCAAATATTTATTAATTATATTATGCATTTCATATACTTCTGTGTCAGGGATGAAGCCACGAACCTTAACTTTCAAATTGAAGACACTATCAATCGCTTCCTTCATTTCCTTTGGAAGATCAAGTCTATTGATCAATAATCGACGTTCAATAAAGCTCCATGCTTCCTCTGCGGAAGGAATTTCTTTTGGAGCAATCGTTGGTCGTACTTCAACAGGAACAGATCTGGCAGGAAAATAACGGAGGTTAGTTGAATAATTTAGGATATCCTGAATTGTTTTAGTTTTTTTGGCTTCTTTTGCTTGTTCTCTAACTTCTTCTCTACTTCGCATCCGATCTGTTTTTTTAAACGCATCGCTTGGATTTTGAATAGTATATCCCGTAGCACCAGAGATTTCACGGGCACCACGAGAATCGCAAATATACGTGTTACCCAATGAGTCTTCGGCTACAATCTCGCCAGAGCTATCACGAAAAAGAGTAACTTTTTGTCCGCAAAGATCCATTGCTACACCATATTGACGACCTCTATAAGAGACACATCCATAGTTATCAACGACTCGCGTGTCAAATGAAACCATTGCATCATAGAAGTTTTGTTCGCTGATGATTTTAACTGGTTTTAAGTTTGTGCCTTCTATCCAAAGATCATATCGACCAGATACTTGATTTTGGTGAACGCAGTATTCATGTAAGAATTCATTGAGATCATCAATGGTTTCGAATTGGATTCCATCTAATGCAGGTTCAATGTTAGTTTTGAATACCCCGATTCTTCTTTCCACTGCACCTTTTGCTCTCGGATTTCCTGGTAAGTGAGTTTTTACATTCTGCACACCGAGTCGGAGTAATACATTTTTTGTCGCCATGATCCCTGAACCTTTATCGCTATAAACGAGTTCGGGAATTCCAAAGACTGGCATTCGTAGATCTTCCTTTTCTAAGAAGCAATACTTGAAAAAATCTAGATAATCAGTCGCATTCTCACCTCTATGTTTTGCGCCGGATGTGATTGGTTGTCCTCCGTAAGCTTTCAAAAAAAAGACTTTGGAATAAACATCAACACAGGCGTATAACCAAATCTTTACGAGCTTGTCTTTCTCCATACCTGACTCTTCGTCTTTGATATCGAGGAAAGCGCGTTTTTTGATTTTTCCTTCTGCTGGATTCAAATAATATCTGTTGAATACTGAAGCATCGAACATCCATGTGCTATTCGAATAAGGCTCTTTCCATTTTAAAGCCGCGGTAGGTGCGTTCATCTCAACAGCAGTGCATCCTATGCGTTTTAGCCATCGATCTGCTGTTGATACTGTCCAATGGTAATCAATTTCGCCTTTGTTTTTTGCAATTTGAATGGCAAGTTCTGTCGGAATAGGTCTTGGGTTTTTTCCTGAGAGATTTGCAAATTTATTTGCGGCAATAATATTGATATCTTTCAATCTTCCTTGCAACCTAGAGTCTGTTAGTTTTGAGGCGGTTTTCTTTTTTGTTTCTCCAGAGATAACCGATAAATCTTCTCCTGATTCATATCGATTGATTCTACGATACAAAGCGTCCTTACTTAGGCCAAAGATTTTCATCATAGATTTAATCATTTCACCTTTCATGCGCTTGGAAGTTGCTAACTTCCAAGCGAGATAGGATTCGTGAAACAAGTCTTTGTTGAAGGAACGAGCCATCTACTGCGCAACCTCATTTATGATGTGACCACCCCAATCAACTTTCAATGCTTTGAGTGAAACTTCCAATGTGGCAATAGAACGCATCACATAAATTCCAAGAGAATTGTTTCTTACTTCCTCTGGAATTTCGGTTAGGTTTTTGAGAGCAGTGACTATCGAATTGTTTTGATCATCAATCAAACGCTCTATTTCTCTTTGCTCTTTGATCGATTGGATTTTAAGCGGATCGAGGCCTTTGGCTTGTTTAAGATTTTCTAAATCATTATCTTTCGCTTTGATTCGATCTTTTAGAGTTTTGATTTGTTTATCAGAATTCGCCACATCCGATTTGGTATTTTCCAATTCACGGTTTAGGGCTTTGTTTTTCTTGCGTAGCTCTGCAAGTTCTTCGGAAATTCTCTCTTCCAAATATTCGGTTGCAGAAATCTCTTCACCTGTCGAGAGGACTAGCACCTCTCCGTTCAATTTCTTTTTACGAATCTCTTTGGAAACTTGGAGAAACTTGCTTGGTGACGCATCCATCAATTGTTTGATTTTATCGCCAGCGCCAAACTCAGAAATTGCATCAACTAACTCAAGAGCACGATCCTTTGAAATATTGCATTCAACTTTTGCAAATTCAAAAAAGGATTCAAAGCCAAGCTCTTTATATAGTTCCATTCGTCTGATGGATGCTAAGGCAAGTGCCATTTGGAACGTACTTATTTTGATTTGAGTCGCATAGAGCGTAGCTAATTGGACTCTTTGCTCTTTGGTTAAGTTTGATGCATCGAAATTCTCATCTAAAACCGCTTGTTCAGTTTCGATGATTGCAGGTGCCGTTTCACCTAACTCTTTTTCGTATTCGTTAAATTCTGATTTGACTTTCATCTAATTCCTCTTTTTGATTTTTATAAATTGCAACCGCTTCATCTAGGGTTTTGTTTTTCTCAGAGACTATTTCTCTGAGTTCGCTGATCGACATTCTGTATTCGGATTCAAGAATTTCTATTAGGTGTTTGGTGTTCCTTTTTCCTGAAATCACTGCCGATAGATGACTCTGGTGTATTCCGTAAGCTTTCGCTATTGCCCGAAGAGTATTTTTGCCTTCTTTAATTTTGGCTCTTCTAATAAGTTCGGACGGAAGCCTTCTGCCACGGGCAAGCTTCGCTTGGTATAATAAAGAATTGTCTTTATTATACCAAGAGTGTCCACAGTTCGGACAGATGTGAGAATCTTTGTTATTTTCCATACAATTCCCCCATTCTATTTCTTGAAAATTGAGACCTGCCGATCGGGAGGCTGTAGTTTACTTCAAGCCAAATCGATTTTGGAGTGTTTGGAAATAACGGCTCCGGACTTGTTCGGTTGATCAAATTGGCTTTTCCTAATTTGTTAATTGCTCTTGTCAGTTTCCTTTGGAAAAGGGCTTCGAGTTCTGATTCGTTAAACGCCTGTCCTGTGAGAAGGGTTAGAAGAATGGCAAGGATGATTGGGCAACCTTTCTTTGGTGGAATGCCTGGTTTGACCGTAGCTGACTGGTGAAGCCAGTACAGACCGTGGCTTTCGCAAAGGATGCTTTCCCTAGAAAGGATTCCCAAACACCGATAAATCGTTTTCTCAGGTTTCACTAGGAGATTTGCGACATGGGCCGGACGGAAACTAAGGTCAGAGTATTTTAGAAAAAATTTTATAACTTCCAAAATCGTCATTGCCGCACCCCATCAATGAGTGGAATGGATTTTTGCACATACTTCGTTGCGCAAGGTTTGCAAAGTCCGAGTTGGAATGTATCCGTTGTTTTGTGGCATCGGAAATCATCCGCTAGGCTTGCGTCACTAAGTCCTGAATTCATAAACGAAAGTACAATTTGGGCATGGATGCAGGGAAAAAAATCCTGCGGGAGATCTTTCTCCTCCCGCAGGGAAGGAGAAAGCCCAAAATCGTGATCAATGGATGACTTTTTCATGCGTGAAATTCCTTTGTGTGGGTGTTTTTTATTCTGATCCCGTATTCTTTTGCCACTTCAATTACTGGCATAGAGACAGAGGGAACTACATGGGTTTTGATATAACCTGCTAACTCAGATGAGTTGAGCTTTTTTCGAAGACCTTCCGGAACCTTCGCCCAACATCTCTCAAAGGCTTCTGCCAATCGATTGGCTTTATACTTTTGAGTCGCAACCATATCGACAATGAATTGTGATTTGACTAAGTCTTGTTTGCTTCTTCTCATTATCTCCACTCCAATCTTGCTTTTGGAAGACCGCGGTCTCTACGGTCTTCATCATGTCGTTTGCTGATCCAAAGCTTGAACCTTGCATCGAGCTCTTCGGATTCGAGATAGAGTTCATAGAATGCAATGCGAACAATGAGCTTGTGGATAAACGGGATTCGTTTGATTGAATCTCCGATACACAGTCGTTTTGCGAGATCTTCCGTTTTCAATTCAAGCTCTTCGCCACGAGTCATTGTTGGATGCTCCGAGCAAGATATTTGATCGCAAGCTCCACTCGATCGAGGTGGAAACGAACGACCCAAAAATGAGCAAACAAAAATTTATCAGGATGCCCCGTTAGAGTAATTTTCAAATAGGGCTCTTTCGATCCCGAAAGCATACCCATTGCTTCTAATGCGATGAGCCTGTTATGCTCAACTTTAACTGTAGGTTTCCATTGATTGCTCTCGCAGTAGTGGATAGCCTGATCAATTTCGGATCGAGTCTCCGGCTCCAAAATTGTAAAGAGTTTCGGCGGTAGCTTTGCTACGTCTTGTACGGAAGTTTCCATCACGCAGCGTTTCTCTTGTTGTGAGGTTTTGCTTTGTAAGGAATTTTGAATTTATCAAATGCACTTCGAACTGTTGGAGGTACGAAGTCACCATTCAAAGCTTTGATTAGGTAAGGATATTCGATGCCAGCTTCTTCACTAAATTCTTTGAAGTTGAAACCGAGTTTCCGAATGCTCTTTTTGCATTCATCTGCATTTGCAAGAATCATTTTTTCTCCTTGATTTACTAGAACAGAGAGCCGATGCTCTCCGTAGGTTAAATCACAGTAAGAATGACCATATACGTTTACGTATATTCTGTCAAATAAAAATATTCGTAAACGTATAAAAAAATGAGTATCCCTGAACGCCTTAATAAACTAATGGAAATTGCAAATTGGAATCAAACGAAGGTTGCAGAATTAGGCAATATAACACAGGCATCGGTCAGTAGAATTCTGGGAGGTGCTACTCCAGGATCAGATTTCCTTACAAACCTTGCAAAAAATGGTAATGTGAATCCTCTATGGCTACTTACGGGTGAAGGGGAAATGTTCAAACATGAATCGACGATTTTGGATGAAAAGGAATCGGAAGAATTTAGGCAAGTTAACGTTTACCTGCATCAGAACATGGATGTTTTTGAATTTATTCAGAATTTGAAACAGGAGCCTCGCAAAACCCACGGGAAGGTAAAGAGTTTACTGGGGAAGCTTCTAGGCCTCTCCACGAAGGATCTGGAGCGTTTGGAGGCGTATCTGGAAGGAATGGGGAAGTAGGATTGGAAAGAGTTTGACGGGTTAGCTTACATTTTTGTGTCGTGTAATTTTAAAAAATTGACGAATAAATTGGCAGTGCATAAAACTTGGTCGTAAGTGTGAATCTTGGCCGATCACTGGCTGAATCCTTTTCGGCACCCTAAGCGAAAATTGAAAGTTAAGACTATGTTCGGGAAGAACAAATCGGAGAAGCCACTTGACTGTATCTACAAATTGGAACGAGAAGAAATTCAATCGATCCCATATACTTGAAGCGTTAAATACATACGAAGACAAAAATTCTGAGTCAGAAACATCTCATGAAAAATGGTCTAAGGCAATGCGTGCGTTAGAGGGAAAATTTGATGATTCATTTGCCAGAGCTATTCAGTCGTTAAATGATGGATATCGAGGTAAAAAGTAAATTTTCTGGTGACTGATTTTCAGAGAAGAAATAGAAAACTTTTTATAGAGCAAGAGCTTGAGAGATTTTACGAGATCGGCAGATTTCGAAGAGATGTAATTTCATTAGACAGCCAGCTACTGGAAAGCACTTTAGATCTTCATTTTGCAAGAATTGACTCGTGGCATGCTAGTAGATGGGTTTCTCAAGAGGAAAAAAAAAGAGCAGACCGTCACAAAGTTGGTGCAAACACCGCACTGGCTATTATGGAAAAAAAGCCCTTAATAATATTAGAAGGTGTAGAGACAAATCCTTTTGAAACTGTTGCCAACGGATTTTTCGCGATACGTATAGCCTTTTCCAGAGTGTTTTCAGAACACGAGGATAAACTGAAAATATTTGATTTTCCTGAGAGAGAAATTCTTCAAATGCTCTCGACTTTAAATCAAGGAGAGTGGACACCAAAGACGTTTTCACTAGATTTGTATCGAATGGAAGAGCAATATCTTCTGAAATATAAGTCATTCCTTTCACCTACTGGAACAATTTAAAATCTCCTGCGAATACCGATGGATTAAGATTTCCATCGGTTCCTTACCTTCTCGATAATCTTTCAAAAACCATCTTAGCTTCTCTTTCACTTTATATTCAAAGATCAAATTTTCAAGATCTTCGTAATCCACAACATCCATGTATTTCTCCGATTTTTATATATACCGTCATCTGTATAGTATATTAAGAATGGGACAAATTTGGCGATTAAAAAGTAGCTTATTCTAAAATTCTTCTGCCTGAATTCCGGACTCCAGGCAGAGATTTTATTTCATTTTAAACTTTTTTTTGGATTGGGATGCAATAAATCTAAATTGGATCCGAAACAAAAATCGCAAACGAGCTGAGAAAAGAATCTTCTTATTCATTTGAAACTCCATTGCCTTTGGTTGGTTTTTTCTCTTTCGAGAAAGCAAAGGCTCTATATTATATTAGTAATGGAGTTCGAAAAAATTTTGAGTTTTTGAGACTTTGAGAGTTATTTCAAACTTTCAACTTGAATCAGAGGATAAGAATCGCTTCCTTCTACCGCTACTCCGAGTGCTACACCTGAAATCGATAAAATGGGCTTTTGATTCTGGGCTATTTTGTCAAATTTTGATTCAAGAGACTTTGGAATGATAAGAAAAAATCTAGTTCCAAGAAACTCCTTTTTGTCGAACAGAACTTCTGCCACAAAAAAGTTTTCAAAATCAATTTCTTCATCCCATTCAGCTATTTTCTGAATAAGTTCGTTTTCTTCACGCAATTGTTTTAGCCAGAATGTTCCGCTGGTTTTTGCCTCTCTCCATTTTTCTGGCTTCTTGAGTGATCTTGCGATAAAATCTGGAGTAACGGTATAATCTTTTTTTCCATCTTTCCAATTACCCGAATATTCGAATCCGTTTTCACATTTCACTGAACCATTCCCATGAAATTTATCATTTTTGAATGTTCCAATGAAAGTACAGAAGGATTCGCCTCGATCTGGAATGTAAATGTATTTTCCTTTTCCGTGCTTCTCTGCCTCGGCATTGTAAAAACCTTCATAAATTGATCCATCATCGAAAGTTTCTTTAATTTCTTTTGTTCGATCTAGTTTTCCATTTTTAAAAGTACCTTCAATGTAATGCTCAGTGGTTCCAAATTTTCCTTTACCTGATTTACAATCTCCTTCTAAGCAACTGCCTTTCGATTCGTCTCCATGTATAGTTCCGTACACTAAAATGAAAACGGAAACCAACAAACTTTTTCTTATAATTTCAATCATACAAACCTCTACCAAAAAGTTCGTTTTGCTTTCCCACTTGACAAGCGTAAAACTATAAAAATGTATGTCCCCATGGAAAAATCTGGACATACATTTGAAGGTTCTTTGTTTGCAAAGGAACCACTTCGATTGGTAAAAAAAGAAAAGGATCCTCAAAGCTCTAATGATGCGATTCCTATTGATCCCGAAGAAACTATGACCTGTGCACAAGTTGCGGAACTTTTAAAGTGCGCTGATCGGACCGTGACTACTTACCGGCGTGAAGGAAAGTTAGGTAAATATTGGATGCTAACGAAAACTAATATTTTGTACTCTCGAAAAGGGGTGAATGAATTTTTTCAGAAGTGTTTTTACGAAAATTATGATGCCGAGCTTGATGCTAAGGAATCATCTAAGAAGGTTTCGAAACTCAAACGTAAATCCGCTTGAGACGGTCTAGGATTAAACTTTAACATTTGATAAGCTAGTTTCTTATGAGACTAGCTAAATTATTTTCATTTTTTCTCCTAGTATTTTTATTCAGCCTTTGCTCGACTCCCTCAGATAAAAATAAAGAAAACGATCTTCTTATTCTTGGAATCATCCTGTTCCAGAACGATTCAGTTTACGAATTTGCCTCTTGCCAAACCTCCTACCAACTCAATCAAGTCTATGTCAGTGGCGGATTTGCAGAAAGGTTCATCACAGATTTAAAGCCCTACAAAAATGTTTTCTTGGGCGACTCTACAGCCTCCTTTTATTCTGAGTTTCCAAACTTCATAGATCCGAAAACGACTCAGAACAATGCAACTCCAGGTGATACGCTTTGCGATTACAGATCACGTTTCAAAAAATCAATTAGATCCATTCCGGAAAACATTGTCATCTCCACAGCCGGAGGTAACGACATCTTAAAAAAAGTTTCAAATGCTCTGATCATAGAAACGTTTGTAGATTTTCATAACTCACTCAAATCACATTTTCCCCATTCAAAAATTACATATGTAGAAGTTCACCGAACCTTCGTTGACTATGCAAACGCAGAACGTAAGTCAATCGCATATCAAATGCGAGCTCACTCTCCCGATGCTTGTTGGATCGATCCAGATCCTTGCTTTTCCAATCCTCTTCTCGCATCAGAAATGTTAGATACAATCCATCCAAACCAAGGACCTGCCTTCTGCATAAAGAACCTGATTTGGAATCAATGTGGGGTTTTACTGTAATGACTGAAATTGTAAAATCCCTTTCGAAGGATTTCAGTGTGAAGGATTTTCTTTATGTGATGAGTCTTGGAATCTCTTTTGTTTTTCAATACTTAACGATGTATCGAGATCACGAAGTTAGAATCGTAGTACTCGAAACCCAAATGTTTGCTTTGGGTAAGGTCATGGAAGAAGTCCGCCTGGATGTTAAAACACTTTTGCAAAGGAAGCAAGAAGGACACTAAAATGATTCCAAAATTGCTTACTGCGAAACATGCTTCCGACTATTTAACCCAAAGGGACAACGCACTCGCAATCCAAGTGATTGATGGCTGGGTGTGGAATTACGAAACAAAGAAAAAACTCTTTCCTGTTTCTGAGATGGACGAACGAGAACAGGAACTTTTTGACCGAGTTACAGAATGTTTCATTTCATCTGGTTCCATGTTTGCAGGTTGCCTAAAAAATGCAGGAATCATTTCCACCGTCATCGATGAACTGACTTATAAAATCAATGTCATCGATCACCTTAAAACAAACGAAACTCGTTTTTTTTGGGAAGCTCACAAGCGAGTCTTCAATGAATTCTATCTGAAAGATTCAGAATATGAATTCGTTTATCAGAAAGCAAAAAATAATGAACAAAAAATTAAAGAACAAATTGATGCAGGCTTCGTTGTCATTTGTTCCATCTGGATTCGCTCTTGGTATCCATCGGGCCGGGGCCACCTTATCATCATCAAGGGATACGTTTTAAACGATGAAGGCAAAGTCATTGCATGGATCTGCGATGATCCCTTTGGAGACTGTTTGACGAAGTATATCAACCACGATGGACACAATGTTCGATACGACATGAACAATTGGAAGATGATGATGAATTCTCCAGACGATAAACCGCGATTATTTGGCTACGTGAGGAAAAAAGTAACATGAGCGAAGAAGAAATTTCAAGATTAAAAGCAGAGATTGAAAAACTCAAACGGCCCATGGTTTCTAAAAATGATTTTTGGAGGCTCCTGTCTGTCGTTATGATATTTGCAGGCCAACATTATCCAAAGTTTGAAACTACATTTGCACTTTTCCAAGGAAGCTTTCTCGGAAAAACAAATGAAATCATTTTGGCAGGTCTTGCTGGATTCATTTTCATTCCACTTATCAATCGTTGGCTAGACAATAAAAAAGCCAAAAAATTCCAAGATCAAATCCAAGAATGAAGATCGTATATTCTATTTTGATTTTGTTATTTGTTTCGATTAGATGTAGCAGTCTTCCGATCTCGGAGCCTGCTACTAAAGCCTATGCAGATTCCTTAAAAGAAAAAGCAAAATCGATTCGAGAAAAACCTAATGCTTCGAAAGAAGAAATTGAAACTGCGAATGAATTGGAAAGAGCCGCTGACTTGATCCAAGTCACAGGAAAACAATCAGGCGAGAGCCAAGAAGTTATTCAGGACTTGAGTTATAAAGCAGGACAGATTGATTTTTTTCATTGGTTAGTTGGCATTATTATTTTCGGAGCTCTTTTGTATTTTGTTGGTCCCTTGCTTTTGAAGAGGTATTGATGACACCAGAAATCATTCGAGAGAGAGCGTTCTTTCTTTATCTTATTGGAGGCGAATCTTTCAATTCGATTGCTATAACATTGCGATCTGAATTTGGAACACGCACAACAGCTAAGTCAGTTCAAACTTGGGCTACAAAAAAAGACTCCATTGGAATGACTTGGGAAGATCGAAGGAAGGTTGTAACTCAGAAAGCAGAGAGTCATATCGAGGTGGTTGCTGAAAATCGTTTGGTTGAGATAAGGTCACGAACCAAAAAAATCATCGATACAATTTATGAATCGATGATTTCGGCGAATGCTCCGGGTATCAAGACTCTCGAAGGTGCCGCCTATGCTTTTAAGACATTGGCAGAATTCGAAACCAAACTTTCGGATATGGAAGATTCGAAAGTTTCTCCGATGATGTTGATCCAATCTTTTTTCAACGCCCTTATGAAATGCAAACCTGTGTCAGTTGTCATCGAAAAACATTGGGATGAAATAAACAAAATCATTCGAGATGATTTTATCAACGTTTCCTCCGCTAACACTCCAACGATAAAAAATGTTACCGATAGATAAAAATATCTACCAACAGCTTTCGGAAGAAGGAACAAAACGATTCTCTAAAATCAAAAAAGAGGATCGGATTCATTATGGAAAAGAGTTTGGGCAAAAATCTTTACTCGCATTTGCCAGATATATAGATCCTAATTTCCAATCGCCTAAGCATATTAAAACGATCATCGACTTGTTAGAAGATATGGAAAAAGGAAAGATCCTTCGAGCGATCTTAAATTTGCCACCGAGACATGGTAAGTCACAAATTTGCACTCGTATTTTTCCAACTTGGTATTTAGGAAAACATCCTGAAACGGAAGTCATCATCGCATCTTATTCCAATAAAAAAGCAGAACGATTTACGGGTTGGATTCGTGACCGAATTGAGGCTCCTGCATTTTCCGCAGTCTTCCCTGATGTAGCTGTTCGAGATGATGTCAGGGCCAGGAGTGATTGGCAAACTACTGCCGGTGGTGTTGTGATTGGTGCCGGTCTCTCTGGTGGACTAACAGGAGAAGGTGCAGGCCTTCTTATCATTGATGATCCATACAAAAACATGGAAGAAGCAACATCGGAAACGATGAACGAAAAAATCTGGGAGAATTATCTCAGTGTTGCGGAAGCTCGTTTGGCTCCTGATGCAAGAGTTTTAATCGTTCACACTCGTTGGACACGAAACGATCTAACAGGCCGACTCCTCGGAGAGGATAAGGACGAAGAATGAAACTCGAAACGTTTGGTGATTGGAAAGTTTTACGATTGCCTGCCATAGATGAGCAAGGGAATGCTCTTTGGCCAGAAAGATATCCAATTGAAAGACTGCAAAAAATTCGAGCGCTGTACAACGAGAAACGGTTTAGCGGAATTTACCAACAAATCCCGATGGACACCGTTGGAACTTGGTTTGTTGATCCATTTTTCTCCGAGCCACCTGATGATCTTAAAATGATTGGTTGGTGGGACCCGGCATTCAAAAAGGAATCCAAGAAGAAGGACTTCAATGGCTTTGGTGCAGGCAATGTTCACGAAGATCTTTTCTTTTTAAAGAAAGGAGAGATATGGAGATCGGATCTTCGCTCTACTTATGATCGAGTGGAAAAACTCTACCATCAATCTGGGATTGAACTTCTTCATGTGGAAATCAACCAAGGCCAAGATGCACTGATCATTGAATTGGAGAATCGTGGACTCCGAGTGAAGCCGCATTACTCTTCTGATTCAAAAGAATTTCGAATAGAAAACTATGTGAAGTTGAATTGGCCGAAAATCAGATTCAGTCATTCCGTAAGTTCGGAATTTATCAAACAGATTCTAAGATATACTGAACTCGTAAAACATGATGATGCGCCGGATACATTGGCATGTCTCATAAAGATTCTCGGCTTTGGAATCAAAGCAAAATCCATGAAAAACAGAATGAACTTTTTCGACTTACTTCTCGGAGGTGATTGGTGAGAAGATCTAAAAACAAAAAACAAAATCGGGAAGCAGGTGTTTCTTTATCCACCAGTGAGATGGAATCTAGACTTGACACTCTCATTCATACTGGGACAGGGAAAGGAATTTTAGGAAGGGATAAACTCCGAGACACGGCACCCAATCCTACAAGATTTTTTCCATCGGAAGCTCGGAAGTATTATGAGTCCAACGGTTTCATTGCAAACATCATCGACTCTGTGGCAGATGATGCCACTCGCGAAGGAATCGACCTACAAACCAATCGTGATAAAGATAATTTGGCGACTGGTGAAAAGACATTAGGAATCTCACGGATCCTTCTAAACCGAATGGAAGAAATGAAACTCATGAGTCGAGTTCGAGAGCATATTCGAAACTCAAGACTTCATTCCAATGGTTCCCTTTTGTTTTGGGGAATCCTTGCTGATCTTCCGCAAACAGATTCTCAGCTTGCGTTAAAAATGCCTGATACGATTCGAAAATTACAATTCATAAATGTCATTGAACCGGATCGATATTCTGTGAACAGGCTATCCTATGATCCTCTTTCCAGTCTCTGGCATGAACCATCCATTTCCATCGGTGGAACCACGCTTGATCCAACAAGATTTCATTGGCTTGTAAACAGTTGGGTATGGGATAACATGCGCGGTGTATCCGTTTTGGAAAAAATCTATGACGGTATCATGGCTATCGATACCGCTCTCTGGTCTGTCACGTCGGTGTTATTCGAACTCGCAGTCAAAGTTTTGAAAACAGATAAAATTGATTCCTCTCCACAGCAGATGATGGACTACCTTCGATTGATGCGAAGGACTCTTTCAACTCAATCAACAGCGATGTTAGGAGAAAAAGAATCTCTTGAGAGGCTTGGCAACACTGGTATCTCCGATTCCAATTTGGATAGCCTTCTCAATTTCGTTTTCGAAGTATTATCCGGTCTTTCGAAAATTCCAAAATCAAAAATTTTAGGAAAAACTCAATCGGTCATCAACATTGGCGGAGGATCAGATGGAGATGATATCAGTTACAATGAGATGGTCCATACGTTTCGTGAACTTGAGGTTCGACCAATCATCAACAGATTCATAGAATTAGAAATTCGATCCACACAAGGTGAAATTTATCAACTTCTCGGTGGAAACTACAAGGCACTCGATTGGGAATTCAAATTTAAACCTCTGTACAAAGCGACTCCAAACTCTGAGGCCGACACTTATTTGAAAAATGCGCAAGCTGATCAGATTTATATCACGACAGGCGTGCTAGGTGCTGACTCAACGAAACAAATGAGGTTCCCACAGATGGAAAAATTCTCTGATTACACTTCCGAAAGTAACAACGGACTTCAGTTTGGAACTCCTGAACCCTCACAAACCGTTTAACAATGAAAAATGGCCGTTTTCGAGATTTTCAAAAAACGCAGGAAATGCCCTTTTCCGCCGTTTTAAGGTTGGGGGGTAGCAAAGGTATGGGTTTTGAATTACTAAACAAAACTAAACACCTTTCCTGGGTTTTTAGAGGCATTCGGGATATCCATTTAAGACCATTATGTCTCGAAACAACAAAAAAAGGGTAAATTCATGTATCCGTTGGCATTGGAACAGCAATATGGAGAGTTATTTCGGGAAGAATTTGCCATTTTTGCCTCCGAGTTGAATCGAAAGTTCCTCAGCATTGCTAAAAAATACATTCGCGAGAACCCAAACACCGATCCACGTCTCGATACTATCGCTTCTCAGGGACAAAATCAGACTGAAGTGAAACATGACGTCTCTGATTTACTTAAATCTCTTTTTGAACTTCGAGATGAGTATGGAGATTTCCCTCCGAGACCAAAATTTGAATCCCAAATCAAACGGAACATCCACCAAATCGATGCTTGGACTCGTGACAAAACAGGTGCGCTCATCCAAAGTCAAAACGAATTGATGGGAAGTCCGCCGAGAGCTGGAGTGAGTGGTGGTGATCGCTCCCAATTTCGAGTTCCGGCGGTGAGTTTACCAACAAATGAGTCGCCTGTGATATGGAACCGGGTGAACGAAACAATCAACAAGAATCGGAAGATTGCATCGAGTGCATTCAAATCCCATTTTGCTGATGTGCAATCGCAAATTGAAGAGGGAATTCGAAACGGAACTTCTTACCAAGACATTGCTAAGAAAATTTCTGAGACAACAGATGTCTCTCAGTCGAGAGCAGAGTTTTGGGCAAAGGATCAGGCGAAAAACTTCTTTGCAGAACAAACAAAGATCCGCCAAACTTCCGCAGGCTTTCCAGGATTTTATTGGAAAACACAAAAAGATTCTAGAGTCCGAGATACTCATTCAGACCTTCAAGATAAATATTTCACTTGGGATGAACTACCTTTTTTAAATCGAAAAGGTTTGGGTCTTGTGAGAACAAAACCAGGTGATGAATGGGGTTGTCGCTGTTGGGCTGAGCCGGCACGTGGTCCAAAAGAAAACAAAGTAAATAATGCTTCTCAACCTTCGATACAAGTTCAATCCAGAGAACCAAACCTTTCTGATTCACTTGTTGCAAAAGTACAAGTCAATTCGAAAGAACTCTTCGTTCCGAAAGTAAATCAATCCATAAATGATCTTTCAGCAATTTATAAAGTGCCTTCCTCTCTTACTCCATTCAAAGTAAATACAATGGCTCCGAAATTCCAAAAGAAGAATGTCGTGGGCTACTACGATCCAGAAAGTTCGGTGATTGCTTTGAATCCTTCTTCAAATTTTGGAGACGTAATTCAATCAACATTCCTCCATGAGTTTGGCCATTTGATAGACTATCAATTGATGGGTCCAATCGGTGTCTATGGTTCTCAATCTGCGGCACTTGCGAGTTTCAAAACGGCAGTAGTAGGAACCAAACTTTATGATCGATTGAAAATGGCATACAGAACTGGAATGATTATGCGTGATGGCGAAATTATAGAATTGTCAAAGGCATTGAGAGATAAAATTCCTTACCTCCTGAGCACTGAAGAATTTTTTGCTAGATCTCACGAAATGTATATTGCTCGAAAATTGGGATCAAGTGAGCTACTTCGCCAAATTCGCAAAAAAGAAAAAATGAATTTTGTTTCGCATTATTGGGATGATGACGATTTTAAAAAGGTTGAACAAGTTTTGGATAAAATATTTAATGAACATGGAATTCTAAAATGAGTCCTACTGAAATTAAAGAATCATTAACTGACGATGAGTTACGTCGGATCTATCATAAATTTGGAGAGTCCGAAATTTCCCGTAACCAGATGATCGCATCGATCATGTTCATGATGAAAATGGGAGAGACCGAAGCCGCCGAATTTGTCGATTGGAATCTCGCAGAGCTTGGACAAATGGAAGTTGATCTTGAAATTCGAAACAAAATTAATTCTGAAAATTCCAATACTTCTAACCTTTGATTTTTCCAAAATTTTTCCTGACTCGAAACCTACTCTCATCTTAGCCTAAGCAAGCCTTGGTTCTAAATCGAATCAATTGTAGAATTGATTTAGATGAGAACATCACCAGATGCGATTCGATATGATAGTGCCACGATAGAGCTCGTTAGCTCCACTGAGAAAGAGCAATTTCTCAGGTTCCGCGTTGCTTTCGCTCGCGCTGGTGTTTTTCCTTATTACCATCTGAACGGATCCATCAGACGTGAAGCGAAACTCCCGGAAGATTTATTTTCTGAGGAAGCCATTGCTTCTGCTCGCGGCATTCCTGCCACAGATGATCACCCTCCAGTAACTGAAAACCAAGGACTCCTAACCACTGCCAATGCGACTCGTTTTGCAAAAGGTGCGCTAGGTGATTCTATCGAAGTCGGCGAAGGAGAAATCCTTTGGGGCAACGAAACAGTTTGGGATGAGGAGTTGAAAGCTTCACTTCTCAGGGGTGAGAAGCTCGAAGTCAGTGTAGGTTCTCGATGTAAAATCGACGATACACCCGGAGAGTATAAGGGACAGCCGTATGATGTTCGCCAAACGAATATTCGATTTAACCATGTGGCCCATGTTACGAAAGGACGTGCAGGTTCAGAGGTGAGAGCCTATCTAGATCATGCAAATCCAGACCTTAACATTGCCATACGTATCGATTCAAACGATAAGGAAAACCAACGAATGAAGAAACCAGAATTTTTGGCTAAGGCCGAAGCTTTCTTAAAGAGTGTTGGCGTGAAATTGGATAGTGCCGATGGTGCTACCGAAGATCCCACAAAACAAACGCAAGAGCCGGCTGTTCCAACTCCGCAGGAACCAAAGAAGGATGAAATTCCTCCTGCTCCCACTGCTGCTCCGATGAACAACGATAGTGTTCTTATCAAAGCCCTGCAAGATCAAGTAAAACTTTTAGAAGAAACTTTGAATGCAACAAGAGCAATCTTGGAACAGGCTCTTTCTCCTGCCACGCAAGATTCCATTGCACGTCGAAGACTTTCTCTCATTGATTCGGTTCGCTCTGTTGATCCGGAAGCAAAGACGGATTCTTTATCTGAAAGAGAATTGAAACTTCTCGTAGTAACAAAGATTCTACCTCCTGCGGAAGGAGTCAAACTTGATTCCTTTGATGATGTAAAACTAGATGCTCACTTTCAAGCAGCCATGGAATTGGCGCGAACAAACGCCGCATTGAGAACCGGAATAAAAACGTCTGGTAATCAAACGCAAGCGAATCTCGATGCCGATCAAGAGATTGCTAAAATCAAACAAGATCGCCTTCAATTATCTCACACAAGGGAGAAAGTTTAATGAAACGAAATCTCATTTTTCTAATTTCAATTCTTATCTGTTCATTGATTGGAATTTCGTGTTTTTATATTGCACCTGAAAGTCTTGGTCAATATATACCGTTTCAAAAAAGCGATTTAGTAGGCTTGTTTTCAGGAGTTACTCTTGCAATCAGTGGAGTGATGCCAGACGGCGGACTATACAATGAGAAAGCCGGACTATTTGGAACAGTTGCGAGAGACTCTGCAAGCTTATATCGAGTAGGTGGCAAAGTTGCTATCGGTCGAGTTCCTTTTGGATTTGGTGTCGCTCTCGTTGCAGATGGTGAGGGCATCTCCGTTGTAGGTGCTGATGCTGTCCCTGATAAATTAGAATCCGGATCTGGTAACGCTGGCTTACGGTTGATAACTAAAGCAATCGCTACTTGGGTAAGGTTTGCCATTGTCAATCCTGGAACAAATAACGCATCTCTCGCCCTTACTTTAGAAGGTGAAGGAACACAAGATGATCCTTACGTGATCACTGTTAGTACGGCAACAAACGAATCTGCACAAATCACATCTACAGCTTCTCTCGTTAAAACTGCTTTAGAGGCTAATGCTGAAATAAACGCAATCATCGCTGTAGAACTTTTGGGAACGGGTGCAAATGCAGTCGTTGCACAAGCCGAAGCTCCTTTAACTAAAAGCATTGCTGACTTGAGATTCGATGGTGTTGCCGCTCAATCCAGTGCCGCAGGTGACTTGGAGAATGGTGCTTATCTCGATTCCCAACTCGCAACCTTCATAAATAAGGGAAACGTTTTTGTCCCTTGTGAAGAAGCAACTAAGGAACTTGATACAGTTCGCATTCGCCTTGTTACTGATGGGGCAAACATTGCAGGTCAATTTAGAAAAACTGCAATTCCAAATGTGACTGCCGTTATCAAGGGAGTCAAATTCGGTTCTCAGCAAGAAACAGGTGCCGCGGAACTAGACTTATCCTCTGGTTTCTACGAACTCACACTCGACGTATAAGGAAAAAGAAAATGGCAAGAGCATTATTTAGAAAAGAAGATTTTAATTACATCCAAAAACGAATTCTTACTCCACGTAAGAACGAATTGGTGCTAAGAAGTATCTTCTCAATCAACAACGAGACTCCCACATATGCTCATACTTTTGAAGTTGAGAATGTTCAAGATACTGGGTCTGCTCAAATTGTAGAATCAGGTGCTGATTCAGATAACATTCCTTTCGTAGGTGAATCAGTAGGTTCACAGAAAGGAGTTCTATTTAAAATTCGAGATGCGATTCGAATCACAGAGGATGATTTGGAAGCGGCAGATGCCCGTCGCCAATCAGGGAAAGGCTCTGAATATCCAGTGCAAGAAAAAAGGCTCGATGCTGCACGTAGGTTCATTGCGGAATCGGAGAATAAACTTGGAATCAAAGGATTTGTAAAGGCAGGTAAAGTAATTCAACCAGGGTTATTGAATTGGCCTGGTGTCGCAAAAGAACCTGTAGCTGGCGCGAATACAGATGCAAGACTTTTTGCAACCAAAACTCCGCAGGCAATCCTAAAGGATATCATCGATGCTAAGAAACAATTGGAAGGCACGGGAAAATTTAAGGCCGCAGGGATTCTCATCTCTGATGAAGATTTTCTCCATCTTTTAAATCCTTATTCTGAATCGACAACCATCACTATTATGCAGTGGTTATTGACTCACCAAGAATTGGTTTTCCCAAAGGGTTTCATTCGCTCTCAAGATATCACACCTCAAAATTCTGGATTCTTAGATGGCAGTACGAAGGTAGGTGGATTTTGTCTTTTCGATGATTCTGCTGATGTAGCTGAACTTATGATCGCTCGTGATCTCGAAGTAGTTCAAACACCTTGGGATGAATATCGTGGTGAGATGAAAATCAAATGTCACGAAAAAGTTGGTGGTATCTATGTTTACCAACCAAAAGGAATCGTGATAAGAACTGGCTCGTCTAAGGCCGTTTAAGCGAACCAAATTTAAAGTAAATAGGTTTTAGGAAACACCATCGTGGGGATATCAACCGTAGGACATCTAAGAGCTTTCTTGAAAGAAAAAGTGCAAAGTGTAAGTGATGAAACTTTGCAGATTTATCTTGATGATGCAGAAGGTTCGGTATTCTCCGGTGGTGTTTCTGTTACTCACGCAAGATTTGCAGAATTGCAAAGATACTTCACAGCGCACCTACTTGAAACAATGGGAATCATTCCAAAGGCAGTAACATCAGAATCAGCTGATGGTATTTCAAGATCATTTGATACTGCATTCATTCCAGGATCCAAGGAAACCTACTTGGATCTATATAAACGTAAACTACACGAAGTAAATGGATTCAAAGGAAGGATATGCTAATGCCAGGCAACGTGAAAGACATTGGAAGCATATCTGATTTGATAAATGGACTTCGAATGGTCGAAACCAAATCAGTGTATGTTGGAATCCTTGGGAACG
Source organism: Leptospira bouyouniensis (assembly GCF_004769525.1). NCBI lineage: Bacteria > Pseudomonadati > Spirochaetota > Leptospiria > Leptospirales > Leptospiraceae > Leptospira > Leptospira bouyouniensis. The sequence goes on from NZ_RQFT01000008.1 coordinate 94,134, forward strand.
TGGATTCTGACTTTATTAAGATAGCAGCCGCCAATGAATTTGGAGCGATCATCAAACCTAAAAAAGGAAAGTTCTTAGCGATTCCACTTGTTCCGGAAGCAAAGGGAAAATCGCCAAAAGCCTTCGGAGATTTAAAGTTAATCCGAAAAAAAGGATCTAAAGGCGAAGCCGGTGGTGTTCTCGCGCGAGTCGCTGGAACAAACATTGAACCAATCTTTGCTCTCGTGAAACAAGTAATCATTCCAGAGAGAAGTTTCCTACGAGAAACATTCGAACAGACATCTGTATTGGATGCTATTCGAGAAGAAGCTCAATTTGCGATTGAAGATTATTTTGCAGGAAAAATTGAAGCAATCCAAATTCTCCATCGAATCGGACTTCGAATGGTTGCGGAAATTAGAAATCGGATTGTAGACAACGATCCTGCTTTGGCACCCAACTCACCTCTGACTCTCAAGCTCAAGAAAGGTTCGGGGCCTCTTCGTGATTCACTTCGGCTCTTTCAAGCCATATCCTATTCCATTGATGGAGAAATCTATTCCGTGTCAGGTGGTATCGCATGATCCTCTCTTCACTTGCACAATCACTTCTTCCACATAGAAAGAATGTTTCCCTTTTTGTAAAAGGACCTAAAGCGAAAGATGACAATGGAGAATGGCATGATAGCATTGCCGTTCGACATGATTTAATTTGGCCAACAACCAGCGTATCATCAAGACAGTTTCAATTGTCGGCTGATGGAGATTATACGACAGAAGATAGAAACTTCTTCCAACTAATAACAGAAGAATCTTTGTTCGATATAAAGCAAGGCGATGAGTTCTTGTACAAAACCACTTACTTTGTTGTGAAAGACATAAAGGATATGACCGAAGAAGCCGGTTATCTTCGCTATGTTTGCAAAAAGAAAATCCCTCAAACTCCACCAAGGACTTCCTAATGATTACCAAAGAGATCACAGAAATATTTACGCATCTAGGCACCGAACTCGGGAAGGAGTTTGCACGAATTAAGGGAACACCTGTTGAGGAAGCCGTGAGCCTTGCCATTGATCGAGTGGATCAGGTTGCAGATCGACCATCGTATCCATACGGAACCTATCGACTCGGAAGCATCAAAAGGATGCCAACAAAAAGTTCATTCCATTTGGATGAAGACATCGTAGTCGGTGGAGAAATTGATTCTGAAAAATTCAAACGAACAGAGAAGAAGCGAGCCTCTGCATTCATTTCCTTTTCTATTTTACATGAAAAATCTTTGGCTACTGCAATCGCTCTCGCAGATTTTGCCATGGAATACTTTGATTCAGAAGAAGGTATGGCCTTCTGTGAATCCAAAGGAATCACTCCGACATTAATCAGCGATGCCGTTGAAGATCGCACCGTTGTTTTCGATAATGCTCGATACGATTACAAAGCTGGGTTCGATTTGAACTTCAGTTTTTATAGAACCAAAGAATCAGAAATACCTCTGATGCAACCACCTAATAGCGATTCTATTCAAATTCAGGATGAGGAAACTTAATGCAATCAGTCATTGAACCAATTGTAGTAAATATCAGTTTGGCGAACACGGCCGTCGCACAAGCAAACTTTGATTTGGCCTTACTTTTGGACACCAAAGCTCCATTGTATTTCGCAAAGCTCCTGAGCGGTGAGTCGGGACTGATTTGGAAAGCAAAGACTGGTGGACCCGTTTTCATCAATGTTGTTTACGTAGTTTCTGGAAATAACACTGCTCTCTCAGTGGCTTTGACAGGCTCAGGCACGTCGGAAGCTCCACACATAATCACAGTCAACCTGGCAACCAATGGATCTGGAACAGCAACTTCAACGGCTTCGGCAGTAAAGACTGCGGCAGAGGCGGTCGCAGAGGTTGCGGCACTAGTAACTATTCAACTGGAAGGAACAAGTGGTAACACGGCACTTGTTGCCGTAGCTTCTACGCCTCTTACTTATGAACGTTACATGGAAATCCTAGAGGCCGATGATCTTTTGGCACTTGGATTTTTAAGTTCAGATGTCGCTTACAAAAAAGCACAGGCGTTTTTTGAACAGCCGGATGCTCCAGGAAAATTGGCAGTCTATTTGCTCACAGCTTGGTCTGCTATCGAAACCGAAATTGCAGCTCTCAGGAATTCAGGTAAAAATTCTTGGTACAAGGTGATCGGGACTACGAATACAAAATCAGAAATCATTTTGAATTCGAATTATATGGCTTCGATTCGCAAACGATACTTCGGTTTGACTAATGACTTAACAATCCTCGTTGGAAGAAATCAGGATCGTGAACTTTTGATTCTTCATACGGATTTGAACAATCATGCCGATGCACGTTTGCTAGGTGCTACAGTTGCACTTGAGCCAGGAACTTTCAACTATGCGTATCTTCGATTGTCCGGCGTGACCAATTCCGGATTTACCAATTCACAAGTCTCTTCGATCCTTGAGGATCGTGGAAATGTGATCGCTATGTTCAGTGGCTTTCAAGTTTTTTGGAAAGGCAAAACAACTGGTGGTTCATGGGCTGATATAATCGATTTGAAAGATTGGTTAGAGGCTCGTTTGCAAGAAGATGTATCTGCTGTTTTCTTAAACAACAGACGAATTGGATACACTTTGACCGATGTAGACAAAGTTGAATCCACAATGAGAACGAGAATGGATTCTGCCGCCAAACAAGGCAAAATCGCACCAGTCGAAAGTGAAGCAGATCTAGTAAGGTCAGACATGGGAGCCTATCAATACAAGATATTCCTTCCAGAATCAATCGCGGAAATACCAGATAACGAAAGAAACAACCGCATCTTTCCTTCCATCAAGTTTAGTGCCAGATTGGTTGGTGCTATCAATGAAATGGATATCGACGGCGTATTTACTTAAGGAGAATTAAATGCCAAACGGATTATGGGACCCAAAAAAACATTCGGTATCAGTTGCTTTAAATGAAGTTGTTGGATTTGCGACAGACAATCATTACAAAGTTGAACGTATGACTGCTGATCTTATTTCTTCTCAGTCTGGTGTCAAAGGGGAAGCAAACGTATCGAAATTCTATGACAATAGAGCGAAGATAACAATCGTTCTTCTCGGAGATTCACCTTCCAATGCAAAGTTTGACTTACTCGCAAAAGCAGGGATTCCATTCCCTATTTTATGGAAGGACAAGTCAGATGGTGGTGAGATTGGATTTTCTGAAAAATGTTATGTGATGACACCGGCGGTTTCAGAAAGAGGAAAGGAATACAAAGATAAAACTTGGGTATTTCTAGCATTAGATTACAACGGAGCATACACATAATGAGCGATCAAAAAACTACAACAGAAGAGAAAAATGAAAAAGCTTTTCCTAAAAATCCGATTCTGAAAAAAATCACACCCGACGGTCGCAAAGCGGAAATCACTTTCATCGATGGTCTTGATTATCGATTGGAACATCCAGGCAATCGGAAAGCCGATGAATGGCGAGGTGTAAGTTTGACTGAAAAAATCTCCAATGGAGATTTGATGGATAACTTCTTTGAGTATTGTGTTTTCCCAATGGGAACACATAGCAAACCAAACTTCGATTCACTTCATCCTTATGCGTCGGAGGTTTGGTCTAAGACGGCCCATCGGTTTCTTGGTGGGAAGTTGGACCGATAAGTTTTCGTTATTTGATCGAAGCCCAAGTCCAGAGAAATTTCAAAAATATGTTTATGAGTTGTACAAGAAGAATCGTTCTTACTGGCAACCGTTCATATTAGGAGTAAGTTCCTTTTCACAATCTGAAATCGATTCGATGCCAAATTTATGGCATCGAGTTTTTTTAGAAGCATTGTCGGAAAGAATGGAATACGAAAACAAAAAGTTAGAATCAATGCGATTAGGAGTTTAATTTGTCACTGCGATCTCTCAACATTGAAATCAATCTAGCCGGCGATGCAGGTGAAGAAATGTCTGCATTAGATGAGAGAGTCGCAGAGATAAAAGATCAATTCGGAGATCTAATAGATAGAGTAGACTTATTTAGTATTGAAGCCGCAAATTCTATTGAAGATTTCGGATCCTCAATTGCTGATAATATCGCAAATAAATCCAATCCACAAATTGCAGAAATGGCTCGGCTATTAGGAAAGACCGAAACCGAAGTCGCCAAACTTATTTCACAAACAAAAAATGATTTAAAGCTAGATGAAGATTTGATGAATGCAGCAAAAGCAGCTGGACTATCGGATAAAGAATTTGCAAAATTAAATCAAACACTTGGTAAGACTAAAGAATCTGCAAATGGAGTCGGAAGTTTACTCAAAGCAGTTGCCGCTACAGGTGCTATTGCCTTTATGTCGAGCTTCGCAAGTTCTTCTCTCGATGCATACACTGCACTCGAAAAAGAAAGAACGATGCTAGTCAATTTAGCAGAGGATCAATATCCCAAATTAGAAAACTCAATCAATAAAGCAATGGCCGCATCCGGTGGACTCGAATCAGAAGGATCATTAAAGGAGGCCGCAAACGCCGCATTGAAAATGGGAGCTTCTGTTGATTTTGTTTCTAATTCGCTTTCTGGTATGCAACAAGCGGCAGCAGTCACTGGTGGTTCACTTGGCGGTATGATGGAACAAGCGCAAAGTGCAATCCTTACAGGATCTGCGAAATTGTTCAAAGAAAATGGTGCAATTTTTTCACAATATCGGGAACAGTTCAAAGCCATAGGTACGGGGGCTGACCAAACATCCATTAAATTGCGAGAAGCATTAGTGACCAAAGCCCTATCAGAAAATACAGCTTTAACGGAACAGTATGGAAAGCATATGCAAACTGCCGGTGCACGAGCTCAAGTATTTTCACAAAGAATGGGAGATCTTAAAGAAACGATTGGCGAATTAATCAACAATGCTATAGCTCCTTTCCAAGTAGCAATAATTCCCATTCTAAATTACTTTACTGATGCAGAAAAAGGAACTGCAAGAGTTGGATTTGCCTTACTCGTTCTTGCTCCAGTGATTGGAACTATAATGGTTGCTGCCTTGAAAGCAATGGCTGTTGCTGCATGGACCGCAATGGCACCTTTCCTACCATTCATAGCCATTGCTTTAGCAGTAGGTGCCGCTATTGCAGCTGTTGTATTTGTAGTTCAAGATTTAATAGAATGGATGGATGGAGGAGAGTCAATCATAGGAGATTTTCTTGGTCCATTTAAGGATTTTGATTTAGCCAAACTCTTCAAAGGTATGTTAGATCGAGTTTTAAACTTAGTAAGGACTTATGGTAAATGGATCATTATTGCTATGTTTCCCGTTTCTGCTCTATTTTTCTTTTGGGATGAGATAGTTGCTTTCATTTCTGGAATTCCAGACAAGATCGTTGGATTCTTTAGTTCAATGAAAGATAAAATCAAATCATTATTAAAAGATATTTTGCCAGAATCCTTTATCTCCGGTTTGAAATCAATAGGTATCGATTTGGGATCTAACTCAGAACGAGTAAACGATGCCATCATAACAAAAGATGGCAAAGTGATCCACACCCACCCCGATGATAATCTATATGCTTTCAAAAGTTTACCTGGTGCAAGTGGTGGATCTGATTCATCTTCTACAAAAGGATCTGCGCGAGGCCAAGTAGGTGGAATCAATTTTAAAATCGAAATCGAAAAAGTAATTCTTGGGAATGGAAGTGTTCAGGAAGATGCTTACAAATTTCTAGAGATGATTGAATCCCTCATGGATGAAAAGCTTGCTCCAAAACTCAGAAAGTTACTTGGAATTCCAGAGGTAGAGTACTGATGGGAATTCTTTTCGGACGAGAGACCCTTGCTTTGAAGGGAGGAGAAGAGGAAGTTGAATTAAATGTTTCAACTAATATCGATTATGCATACCCTGCCGAAGTTACTAAACATCCGATTGAAAGAGAAGATGGATTTAAACAAACGATTGCTGATCATGTTTTACTAGGTGAACGTGCAATCAATTTGAATTTCGTTCTCTCCTCTTCCACTGAAATTTTTACTCTCAAACGAATGACGGTTGATGCTAAAATGAAACAGCTCGTTGTCTGGCAATCAAAAGGTCAGATCCTAACGCTTCTCGGTTATTCAACAAATGGAGTATTGGCTAAGGTATTATCCTTTTTACCTTCGATTTTTCAATATGTCGAACCTGATGATGAAATGGAACGATACATTGGAAGGTCACTCGATGAAATACCAAACCTTCTTCTAGGACCAGTTAATTTTAGTGAATCATCTGAAACGGGAAACGATGTCTCCGGAACTTTATCTTTGTATCCATCCATTATAGTTGAAGCAAAATCGAGAGCAGTCGCAAGAGTTCCAAACAAAGGCAAAGCCACAAAAAAGAAAGATGAAAAAACTTCTGAGCCAGCGACTGCCAAAAAAACTTCTTGGGCTAAGTCGTTATTCTAATGGCAGAATTTGAATATTTAGAAATTGATTTCGAAGAGTTGCCAGTATCGAAAACTTATAATTTTGGCGGTATTGATTTCCCTATAGAATTTCATTATAACTCAATAGGGAATTTCTTTACGATGGTAGTCCGAAATCCTGATGATCAAATCATTTATTCCACAAAACTTTTGTATGGTGTCAACGCAAATCATTGCATCGTTGATGGTTTTCCATTCGATGTTTCGATTCTTCCTCTCGATTTAAACGATGTTTATTCAGAAGAAATTCGAGAATATACTTTCGACAAAAATTCAATTGGCCGAGTGAAAATCTATTTAGGAAAAATCAGTGAATAAGAAACTTTTCAAACGAATTGCTTCCATTGATCTCATTCCTGTCAGTGGCCTTGCGAAGACATTTATTTATCCACCTTTTCGAATCGACTTTGAAACAGATTTTGATAGATTTGCTTCTACAAAAATCAGATTATACAATCCAAACAAAAATACAATAGAAGCTTGTGATCCAGTAAAAGTTGGATCCTCATTTCAATATGCCGATTTGGTTTTAACAGCTGGTTACGAAGATTTAAGTGGGATTGTATGTGGTGGAAAAATCTTTCAAAGCAAAGTCGCAAATTCCGGAACTGATAAAATTCTTGAACTTTCAATATCAGAGAAAGCAGGGATTTGGTCAGAAACAAATATACTTAAATCATATAAGAAAACTCCTGCCAATATAATCCTTTCCGATATTTGCGAAAGTTCCAACATTCAAATTGGAAAAATTTCACTTGGAGAAAATAAACTCTTGTCATACGGAGCAACATCACTTCGAAAAGCCATTGACGATATTTGCAATAACACAGGCTCGGAATTCTATTTTGACGAAGGAAAGATTTATATCGTTGCAAAAACAAGTTCGCCTCAACCATCTCAAATTTATCTGGATTACACATCGGGGCTCATTGGCAGACCTGAAAAGCTTGAGAAAAAACGATGGAAGATACGAAGTTTATTTCGACATGAATTTAGATTCAATCAGGCTATCAAAGTCAAAGGTGGCGATTTAGATTCGCAGATTAAAATCATAAAGGGGAAAAGCAAATTCTCAACTCATTCCAACGAAGCTTACTCGGACATCGAGGGCATAGAGATATGAATGAGTTTGCAAAATTACTAGATGATCTTTTAAAAAATAGATTGTCAGAAATTTTAATAGGATGCCCGGCTATGGTTCAATCTTTCAATAAGCAAGAAGCCACTGTCTCAATCAAACTTCTTCTCAAAAAGAAAGAAGGTTTTAAGTTTCTTCCTTTTCCTGTTCTTTCAGATATACCGGTTAACATCTATTACTCAGGAGGATTTTTTATGAAACCTGAATATAAGTCTGGTGACATTGTTTGGGTGAACTTTGCCACTCATTCTATTCAAAACGCAATGCTCGGTCAATCAGATGAAACATCTGAGTCTGCGTTTAATATTCATGATGCTTTTGTTGTAGGTGCATACAAAACCAAAAAGAATATTAAACCTAAACTTTTGCAATTGTTAGGAAAGGATGGAATTGTTTTGGGACATGAAGATGGGGATTCTTATATCAATATCAAGAAAGATGAAATCATCTTCCAAGTCGGAGGGGATAGCGGGCATAAGATGACAATGACCGATGATAAACTTGAATCTAATAAAGATATCGAAACTGAAAAAGATGTAATTGTTGAATCAAAAATCAGAAGAATTTCTGGAATCAAGCACGGACACGTAACTTCAGCAGGTTCTTCGATATCCAAAATTCCAATTGGAGAAGCCTAATGTTAGATAAAGATTCTGCGTTGCCGAAACTTCGTAAATTTATGGATCCATCGTTTATTGATTATCTTGGAGATTCTACATCAAAGGAACAAGCCAATGAGAGAGCTATTGATTCTTGGTCAGAAGCATGGTATGAAATGGCGAAGGCCGTAACACCTCCGTCTACTACTGCCAATGCGGCAAAATTAGCTTTTGAAGGGGCGGCATATGCAATGAATCTGGATCCGACAGGCTTAGTATTTAAACTCGCATGTGATGCGTTTGCTGAAACCTTATGTAATGGAATCGTAGGCCACACTCTCGTTCCACACGTTGGTCAATTTCAGGAATTGATTCCGCCCGGGTTGACTCATGAAAAAGAATGTGATCTAAGAACCGATTTGATGGATACCTGGTTAAGAACTTGGAAAGTATTAAACATTACTACTAGCCTTGAGGTTTCTTTATCATGAGAGGACTTCTGATTCGCAATAATGATACCGTTCGAGAAAATGGAAGATTAGTAGTTATAGATGGAATTGATTATTACAAACAAAGAATACTTATAGCTATCAAAACAAATTTCCAAGAGAATGTTTATGCAAGAAATGTAGGGATCAATTGGGTTCAAATATTTTCAGAAAAAGTATCTCAGGATCGAATCCTAAGTGAGTTAAGAAAAGTTATTTTAAAAGATTCTGAAACAGTAGCAGTTACAAGCCTTGAAATTGTTGAGTTTAACAGAGATAATAGGAAACTGTCTGTGAAATTCAAATTAATAAGCATTTACGGAAATCTAACTCTTATTGAGGATTTATAATGTCCTACGGAGTTACGGAACAAGGATTCATTCGAAAAACAAAAAGTGAAATCATAAGGGATATGAAGGATAGATCATTGAGTCTCCTTGGTCCCGATACAGATTTATCAGAATCATCGGAAGATGGTCTTCGTATATTGATGCAAGCTGATCTATTGGATGAAGTTTGGCAAAAAATCGAAGATGTTTTTTATGCCAATTTTTTGGAAACTTCCTCTGGAGTATCTTTGGATCGTGTCGTAGCAGAAGGTGGAGTGGAAAGAGCCAAACCAAAAAGATCAATTGTATCTCTTAAGTTCGAGGGAGTTCCTGATTCTCCAATTGAAGTTGGAATAATTTCGCAAACACCTCAAGGTATTCAATTCATAACAATCGAATCTGGTGTCATACTTGGAGATGGTTTTGGAACAGTATTGGCACAAGCAATCCAATTTGGAGTGATTGGAAACGTTGATGCGGACACTATAACAGAAATCAATACGCCAAAGAACGGTATCCTATCCGTAACAAATCCAGAAAGTGCTACCCAAGGAAGGATCCGAGAAACAGATCCTGAATTGATCTCCAGATATAAAGAAAGAGGAACTTCCGGTGGAAGCTCAGCAGTACAAATTCAAAATCTATTGAAGAATGAACAAAGTATAGTTACTGCTAAAGTTTACGAGAATGCAACAAAGCTTCCGGATGCTGATGGCCGACCACCTAGCAGCATGGAAGCGGTCATTGAAGGTGGAAGTCCAGAACTGATTGGAAACATTTTTATCAAAAATTGGCCAGGTGGGATTGAAGCATTTGGTGACGAATCTATAACAATCATCGACAATGAAAACATTCCGAGAACTTATAAATACTCCAGACCAACCGATGTTCAAATTTATGTTAAGATCACAATCGAAACTACGGACAAATGGATCGAAGGATCCGAGCAAGTGGTAAAAACAAACTGTATAAAAATTGTCGGCGGAACCGATACAATAGGACCTATTTCAACTGTATATTCTGGGAAAGGCTTAGGTGAATCACTTGCCTCTTGGGAACTTGAAGCTTCGCAATTGGGAGTTGATGAATTCAAAACTGATAAGGTGGCCGGGATCAAAAATATCGAAATTGAAATAGGAATTACTGAGCCTCCGGAAGAAACTTTTGTAAACGCGACAGGTAGACAAAGACTCAAACTTATCACAGAAAACATTGAGGTTGCCTTCGTATGACACCTGTAATGGAGATCATAAAAAACTATCCTTCTTCTTATTTGAATCAAAATGAAGATTCAGATACTGGAAAAAGATGGCAGATTATTGCTCCTGAATTCCAAGAGATAAATGCTGCTATTGAAACCCTTTACTTTCTAAAAGATTTTTCAAGACAATCAGGTCGAATCCTTGATTTGATCGGACAAAATGTTCGTCAAAAAAGAAACGGACTTGATGACGAAAAATTCAAAATCTTTTTATCCATCGCCAATTCGAAAAGACAATCAAAGGGTGATATCTATTCTCTCAATGAAATAGGAAATCGTATCGTAGCAGGTTCTGGAAATCTATTTGAAATTCGTGAGCTTTGTTATTTGGAGGGAACTCGTTTTCTTGATGGATCCATTCTTCTCAATGGTGAAGTTCCATTATCTGGCTCACTCAAGCAGCCAGCAACAATAGAGATTGTTTTGAATGGAAGAATCAATGATTTAAAAGTCATTTCAGAATTCAATCAAGCAATTGCCGATATAAGAGCCGGTGGTGTCGAAGCAATCATCTCTTATCGATTTGAAATCTATTTATCTGAAATGTTGAAATTCAATTTTCGTAACATTGAATTTGATGGTTCTTGGCCTCTTGATGGATCCTCTTTATTTAGTGGTGATCGCGTTGAAATAATTCCGTTTGAAATTGCCGTCGGAACTGGAGCGGAACCCGGAGGGAATTTAAGAGAACCTGAATTTGAAGACACTGGCCTCCAAACCGAAGTTTTACGGAAGCTGTGTGCAATTAGAAGAACGAGTGAAGGTTTACAAGAGTTTTCTATGAAAATTAAAACCGGTGAAGCCATTGGAGACTCTATAAATGAAATAGGAATATTTCGAGAATCAGGTGAGCCTTTCGCTCTCTTTTCTTTTCCAGGAAAACCGAAAGATGGTTATATTAATTATGAATTTGTAATACGAGAGGGCTTATAATGATTTTCATTCTAATCAGAGAAACACATGTCGAATTACCAGAGGTTGGGAAACGTTGCATCGATAGATTGCCTCTGGTTTCAAATGCTACAATTGAAAAACTCTTTTTGCATTGTGATCAAATGGGTTTGTCGCGTATTTCTGGAAACGGTACTGATTCTATTTTTGTAAGAACATCCGATTTATCTTCCGTGAAGAATGGACTCAAAGATTTTTTCAAAATCCAAACTCCTTTAAAAATTACTGAACAATTTGTGATTTTTGAGCAAGAGTTGGGGGAATAAGAAATGGTATTTATAGTTACTCCAACAAGAACTTGGAATCGAATCACTCCAGCTGATGGTGATTTGATTAATCCTGAAATTCTAAGGATTTATGCTAACCTCAATCACTTGAAAGATGCACAAGATAATCCTTCACTAGGATTCCAACAACTAAATAATACTCCGAGTTCATTCTCCGGGAAAGTTGGGCAAATTCCTCTAGTCAATCAAGCTGAAAACGGGTTAGTTTATCAGAGAGTTTTTGGACTTTTAGATACAAAATGGAGCTCTAGAAAATTTAGTCCATCTCCGGAAGAGCCCTGGTTCCGAAAAGATTTAGATCATACTTTCGACGTTGAGAACTGGCCTCTCTTAATCAATCCATTGCGAAACATTAAATGGGAATTTGGTGCCGCTTCTGTTTTCAATGTCACCGGATTTGCAACTGGATCAGTCACACGTTTGCAGTTGGAGGACACTCTTACGGCACGAAATGTCGTTCGTGCGTTACTGGAAGATTATCATTATTCGAAATCTTATACTGCTTCAACTAACGCAGATGGAACGGATAGTGATACAGAATTTTCTGCTTGGGCTTTCATTGTAAGAATCGCTTCTGATATCGGAACAGGAGACAATGCACCTAAACTTGGACAAGAATTTAGAATCCGATATTTAACATCCCTAGCAAATACACTATCAGTTTCAAATCGATATATTTGCATCGATAAAGACACCTCCTCGCTTGCCACAACAGGCACCGGAACAATTGAAATTTATCCTTATCGAATTGCATCGGGCGGAACTCCTAATACGAGCAGCGCTAGGTGGAGAAAAATGCCTGAGTCTGGATTAATGACTCCAGGTGCTGTTTTTTATTCCGGAACTGATCTTGTCGAAGTTCCTGCAAATGCAAGAGTGAGAGATAGAGGACAACTTCACTGGCACCAAGCCTATAGAGGTGGTGGCTCGACTTCTACATCGGGACCAGATACTGCGACTTTGCTAGGTGCTACAGATGTAAGTTCGTATGTTTCACAACTTAATAATGTCAGAGATATTGTTTCTGACCCTTTGGGAGGAAATCCGAGAAATGGTCCAAGTGTTAGGATTCGGTCAGGTGTTGAATACCTATATGGAAATGGCGTAATTTACATTGCATGAGGTTAAAATGTATTATTTAGTTCAAAACGATTCACTTATAGACCAATCTGAAAACAAATTAGATCTCGAATTGGTAATCGAGAGTGGAATGATGATATTCGATTCTTGGCCCCCGGCAGGGAAGAAGTTTGCAAATGGTGAATGGATTGAGAAATCTATATCCGAGAAAACAGAAGATGGTGAGATCAGTTTGGAAGATCGTCGTAATATTTTGAAATCGGAAATCCTATCATTTTGCTACAATAAACTTGAACAAGGAGTTCAATTCCAAAGTTTTAATTTTCAAGCAAGAGAAGAGGATCTAATTAGAATGTCCCTTGCTCTGAAAAAAATCGAATTGGGTGGGACTTGGTCTGGATATTGGAGAGACAATGTAAATCAATGGAGAGCGGTCACAGTTGAGCAATTAGGTGAGCTTGCGCTTACAGCTGGAAATTTTTGGGAAACCTGTTTTCGTAAATCGAGAACTCTAATCGATGAATTGCCTTCGAAAAGCAAATCTCAGCTTTCAAGTTATAATATAAACCAAGAATGGAACCAAATTGCTTAATATCGTTTAGTTGCATTTTTGGTGCGTAATTGAATATTCAGTCTTGCGCGCGAATATAATTTTTCATCTATTCCAATTCGTTTCACTTTCGGATTACACGCATTAGGACTTGCAAACTTCATTTTACCATTCAATGAAAGCAAATTTGATGAAATCAAATAATTGCGCGAGTCTGTCTGATCAAATTGGATCATAAGTGGTAGTTTCACTTGGTTACATTTCCAATAAAAACGCAATGTTGGATCATTTACGTTCACATCTTGCCAAAAAAATTCGAATTCGTTTTGATTCTGACAAAATTCGAAGGTTTTAGAATCTGCATTTGTTTGCCGAAGATTCTTCCTTGGAAATATTGAAAATACAGATTTCTGATAGCCGAAACTAGAAAATATTCCACGTGGAATCCAAATTTCAGTCTCGACTTGGTTTACTAACTCTTTTGCTTTTGCCTCACCTAACTGTTTTTTTGATTCCAAATACAATGAATTGGAAAGTGTATTGGTAAATTCTGGAAAAAATCGATCACCAACATTTGTTTTTGTAATCGCCTGGAAAATCGTTAGGTCAGCCAACTCTTTTCCAACCAAAGATCTGTACTTCCACAAAATAGAAGGAATGAATGTAAAATTCTTTTTAAAATCACTTTCCGTAATGGAATCATAAAACCCAATTTCACGATCCAAACGAAACGAACTGACTAATAACTGCCGCTTCACTCCTTCACAAGTTTTATGAGAATACAACTCAGGATAATCAATCATAGAAGCTGCATAATAATCGGAGATCCCTTCCGCAAGAGAACGACCAATCGCATTATTCCCTAAATATTTTCCAGTGATGAGATGAGTGTATTCATGGTAAATGGAATCGGGGCATGCGGCTGTGTCAATTATCCGATCAAAAACAAATCGATCTACGATTGGAAAATCCCATTTAGGAGCAAACCACATTTCGTTATTCCATTTTCCTTGTATTTCGGATGGAGGAATGGTAAGCGCAGTATTCTTTAATTTTACTTTTGGATCATAATACAACAATGGTGAATAAACATATGGAGCATCCACTCGAATGATGATTTTTTGTTTTGGAGTTGTTGTAACATTTTTGAATCCAGCTTGTTTATAAATTTGATTAAATCTCGATTCAATTTTTTGGAGTTGGTAACCCAAAGTGAGTAATTTCTGATTTCCATAAACTTGTTCTAAAAGGATAGGATCTTTTTCGAACTGGGAATGGATGGAAAAATTCTCCAATACATAATGTGAAGTTGACTTGAGGTTTAGTTCCTCTCTTGTTATTTTTTTTGGAACAAATTGTTTTTGTAAGGGTTCCCAATCCAATACCTGATCATCCACCTGGGAGACCCCAATTAAGTTTGTAGTAATCAAAAATAAGAACACTGAAGAGAAACCAAAAATTCTCTTTTTCATTCGATTCAACTTCATGGATTTCCTCCGATAGATATTCGTTGTTAAAAAAACAATCTCGCTTCTCCATTATTTTAACATTTAGAAAAGCAAGATTTAGATTTTTAAATGAAACTAATGTTTTGAATCAATTAGATCCCAAGTCCAACAGAGTCATACATCCCACCAGTCACTACTGTTCCGAATCCACCGGCATGCACTAAAATCCCAACGATAGCGACAACTGTAACTGACGCTAAAACATTCTCCATGATTTTGAAATTATTTCCGTGTAAGTAATTTCCAGTAGCTTCTTTCAATTGAATGGATGAAGCTATGCTGTCCAAATCTTGGTCGAGTGTTCCAGCAAATTCAGCGTTTTTGATCGCTCTTTTGATTCTTACAAATTCACTCGGAGTTATGTGAGCTTTTAAATAGTCATGAGCTTCTTTGTTAGTCATACCATTTGTGACTAAAAGATTTGCTGCTTCTTTTACTTTGATTTGGTTTGCAGGAGATGCAAAAGTAACTTGCGAAGCAAACACGATCGCTATCAATAAACTAATTTTCTTTTTCATGGCTTTGTCCTCGTAACAAATTTGTTTTGAGAGTGTTTTCAAAACGGCTCTCACAAACTTGACTCCAATCATACAGGGAATGGTTCGCCAAATCGTCTGATTGGATCGGATTGGTTGGAAAACTACGTCCGGTTGGATCGAATAGGATGTTTTTTTAGAATTTTTTCTCTGTATTCTCTTGGAGTGGTTCCCGTTTCTTTTTTAAAAGCTTCATTAAACGTAGATTTGGATCCAAAACCAACATCATAGGCAATGGCGAGAAGTGATCTTTCTGGTTCTTTTATGATCCGGTCTTTGGCTTCATTGATTCTATAAGAATTTGTGAACTGATAAAAACTTTTTTTCATCTCAGAATTTAAAAATTCTGACAGCTGGTGTGAACTTAAGTTCAATTCTTCTGCTAAATCACGAAGGCTAAGTGTTTCATCTCGGTAAATCATTTGAATTTCAAATAATTGTTTTAGATTTTCACGGATGAGATTATGATCTAATTTAGAGATTTGAGAGATTTTTGCTTTTTTTTCGTCTTCAACAATCTTCCGGACTTCCAAGAAGAAATCCGGATAACTCTGACGAATCACATACAAAATGCATAAAAAAATACCAATTGCGAGCCCAGAAATTTGAAACGAAGTGTGATCTCCAGTGGCGATTGATTTAAGTCCGTATAATGACAATGCAAAACAAAAACCGACAATTGTGGTTCCAATGCGGAGAGTGTAGTTTTTGCGAAACGTACTCCATCGAATTTTCTTAGAAATTCGCCATACAATCCGAATCATACACCAGAAATAGATGAAAATGGTAATTAAGACCAAAACAATCGGTTTTTCTAAGTATGGATTCACCCCATTGGCTTCTTTTACCAAGTCATTTGAATGGTTCCATAGATTCCATAAAAGAATGATAAGAAAGGTAAGTAAAATGGGAACGATGCGGTATGATAATCGTCGGAAGGAACGAAACTTCCCTTCCAGAACAATGAGGAAGTACTCATCTAACAAAACACCTAAACAAGCAATCATGGGTAAATTTGTTAGATACAATGGATAAAAGGAACGAATATGACCTGAAGAAACTAGATATAAATTGAACAAATGGTAACTTGTTCCTAAAAAGATAACCCCAAGCAAAATCTGTTTTCGATTTTTATGGTAACTAAAGAATTCTCCTACTGCATAGAGAAAGGCAAGAATCGTTGAGAATAATAAAAAGAAATTCAAAGATTCAAAATGAGTCTGAAAAAATAAATCCATTCAAATACCAACTGTCAAATTTCACTTAAGAAATTGTGACCTTTAGACTCAAGAAACAAGAGTGACATCTGATGTGACCATTCCTTTTTGCTAAAGAAACAAGGCATTTCTCTTAAATTTGAGAGAAAGAATTGGCAACTTTTCAACACAATTAGTCCGATTCGATCGAAACGGAGGTAGAAATGAGTTTGAATTGATCCACTTTGACGACTGATACATTGGATTGTTCTATCATTAGAACATAAAGAGGTGCTTTATGTCTTTTGTTAGTTTATCCAATCCATTACTTCAGACCAAGGTTGAGACTGATTTCTCTCCCATACGTATGGGATCCCAATCAAAATCCATTCAAACGGAAAATGAGAAAAATTTATTATTACAAGGGAACATTTTTTACCATAGCCAACTTTCCATTTCAGTATCTGCAGCTGATATGGCATTTTACTGGAAACGTTGCGATGTTTTAGCAAATTTTATTTCACAATTTTACTTTCACTCTTACGAATCGAAACAACTTGATAAAAATACAATTTCAACGGTCATCAATGAACTAGTGGAAAATGCAGCAAAACATTCTGACAAGGAAAATAACAAAATCACAATAGAAATTAAAGACCTCGGGAACCAATTAAGAATTGAAGTGAAAAATAAAATTACTCCCTGGATGAAGGCAATTTTTGAAAACAAAATTCTTACCTTACAAACCAATCCCATCAATGATTTGTATTTTGAAGCACTTGAGGCAAATAACAGAGGAAATGCGAACTTTGGCATTGGATTACTTCGATTGCTCAAAGATTACCAACTTCCAATTGCTTATGAGTTTACAAAACTAGAAGGGAATGTATTTGAAATCACTATGAGAGCTCATATTCTCATCTCTGAAAACGAAACTCTCTAAACTTTTGTTTAAGGTAACTCATTTTTGATAACACACAAGTTTCGCAAATGTCATGATTTATCACATGGATTTGAGGATGTCGAAGAATCCAGGGAAACTTGTGTCCACCCAACTTGTATCATCAAACGTCAGTTCGATGCCTGATAATTTAGACAATATAGCAAAACTCATGGCAATCCGATGGTCCATAAAGGTTTCAATTTTTGCTTTATTGATGGATCCTATTTCACCAAATTCATATCCATCCTTCATTTCATTTACCTTGACACCTAATTTTTCTAAATTGGATACCATTGACAAAATTCTGTCTGATTCTTTGGCTCTCAGTTCTTCTGCATGAGAAATTTGAAATCCACCTTCTGAAAAAAGTCCTGCTATGGTTAAGATAGGAATTTCATCAATAATAGAAGGGATTAAATCTTCTGTGATAACAGTTCGTTTCAATTTGGAAGGGTAAACAAGTAAGTCTCCAATTTCTTCACCGCATTCGATGCGTTTGGCGATTATCTCAATTTTTCCACCCATTTTTTGTAAGACAGTCAGAATCCCAATCCGCGAAGGATTGAGTCCAATGTTTTTGATGAGGAGTGGTTCGGATCCTCCAACACAAAGCCCAAATACAATATAAAAGGCTGCGCTAGAAATATCACCTGGGATCACATACTTAGTTCCTTCAAAATTGTAAGGAGGATTTACTGTAAAATGCACTGGAGAATGATGGACGATGTTTCCACCAAGAAACCGAATCATATTTTCAGTATGGTCTCTCGATACTTCAGATTCTTTGTAGTCAATGGAGATGTCTGAAGACAAGGCGGCAAGGACTAAAGCACTTTTGATTTGTGCAGAAGCAATTGGACTTTGGTAGGTATAATCTTTTAATTGTTTCCCATGGATACGGAGTGGCGCTCTGTCGTTGCCATCGACAGATAGAATCTCAGCTCCCATCTCTTTTAAAGGGTTCATGATTCTTGCCATAGGTCGTTTGCAAAGGGAAGCATCTCCTGTAAGGGTAGCGCGAATCTGAGGGAGTCCCGCCAATAACCCTGCAGACAGACGAATTCCTGTTCCAGCATTTCCAAAATCCAAGACACCAATCGGAGATTTCAGATTTTTTTTGCCTGGGCTTTCGACTGAATAACTTCCTTTCCCGAGAGAACTGACAGAAAGACCCATTGATTCAAAACAATGCAAGGTATGGAGGGGGTCTTCCCCTTCTAAAAAGCCATGGATTTCGGATTTCCCTTGGGAGAGTGCACAAAAAAGCACGGTCCTATGTGAGATGGACTTATCTCCAGGGACATAAATTTCTTTTTTTGCATTTAATTTGATTTGTGGCTGCAACATGTTGTATTTTTCTAAAAAGTATTTTGCAATTTGGCGCTTCTTTATTAGCGTTTGTCGGAAACCTAAGTTTCATTTACGAACAACCAAATGCCTCTAGATACCAGTAAAAATAACCAAAAGATCCCAGTCAATCCAGGTGAAGTCCTTTTCATTGGTGGTAAAGCCGCAACGTCGATGAACATACTCCATGAGGGTTCGGTTCGAGTTGAGACTACCCTCGGTGATACAAGCATAGTTCTCTATAGTTTGGAAGGTGCAAACCTTACTCCAGGTATCTTTGCACTCTTAGAAGGAACGCCCTACCCTTATACAATTCGGGCAAAAACATCATGTGTTGTATCAACATATGTGATGAACCAACCCAATGCAAAAAAAACTCTCACAACAAAGGTATCAGTTGGGGTTATGGCAGTTCGCACCTTACTCAAGGAAATTGGAGAACTTTACAAACGAGTATTATCCATCAAAGGACTCGCTTCCAAATTTGATCAAACGATGGATAACTTGGGTGCAGTGTATTATATTTTAAACCCTTCTATTTTTTCTGATGTGACTCCTGGCGCAAAAATTACTCGAGACGAAAACATCATCGATCCTGTGATGAAACTCATTCGAAACAATCTTGCAGGTTTCCAAGAACATGGTGGAATTTTGCCTGAAAAACCAACGGTTCATTTTTTAGAGGAAGACCATGGTGAATTTTTCGAAAAGGATTATAGTGAAGCGATCGAATGGAATGATGCAGAATTTCATTTCATAAGAAAAATCCTTTCTGTGAATCCCAAAATTTCACAAGCTTTATTCGAAGCAGATCCAAGTTTACTACAAAGTGCTGCTGAAAGTTATGTAAAAACATATCGTGAATTATTTGAATTACTCAGCAAGGAAACCTATGAATTATCGGAAACAATGAATTCTATGTTTGTAGGCGAAAATGGTTTATTAGAAAAATTCAATCTTACCCTAGATTTATTTAATACGGGTTATTCGACAATTCCTTCTACTGTTTTACTTCCAATTACAGAATGGGCTCTGAAAAAATCAAAATCTCTTCTCGATGAATACAAACAAATATTTGGAACCAATTATGCATCAACAGGAAATTGTTTAGAGAAACTAGAATCAAAACAATCCGAACTAACATCCAAGTTTGGTCATGAATTAAATGCACAAAAAAACAAAGAGGAAGCGATTGCCCAAGGTAACGATCCAATCCGGGCAGGTATTGATACCAAGGCTTTAAAAGTTGAATTATTAAACTCAGCTAGCCAAATTTTAAACTATTCCCAAGCAGACCCAGAATCAGTAAAAGAGTTTTCGACTCTCATGGTGAAGCTTAAGTCTTTCAAAAATCCATTAGATCCGGAACCAGACAATCGTAAAATCAGAAGAACCATTGCCAAAACGTATTGGGATGTGTATAAAAAATCTTTCACAAAATGGTTACAATCTGGCAAACAAGCACCGAAAGCCGTTGAACTTATGTTACGTTACGGTTATTTTGATGAATCCTTACTTGATGATGGACATATCGTAGAGCTAGTAGGAAGGTTGTACCAACCTGGAGGGAATCCAAGTGCACCAATCCACCATGGAACAGATTGGTTAGAAAAAATTTATTCACGAGAAGTGCCAACGTCCGTGGACGAATTAGGGCAAACATTTTTTGAAAAATTGAAAATGGACCTAAAAGATTCTGGAATCAAATCGGAAAAAGACATTCCACCAGATTACGATACAGGAGAAGCAAGGCTTGGATCTGAAATAACATCCATGTACGAACCAAACGTAAGATTGACGTCAGGAAATATTGCAAGCCACTTTCCTATCTTAACAAAATACCATATCACAATTCCACTTGAGAAATGTTTTGTTTCCAAAGATGATGTTGAGAAAGCTCTACAATATATTTTGGGTATTGATTATACAGCATTCAATCGAGAAGTGATCTACAGAAACGAAGATATTGGAATCAAAAATGAATTCATCCAAAGGTCGATCATTCCAGATTTTATCTTAGTCCCATCAATTGGACCTAAAATTATGATGTGGCAAGACCTTTCAATCTTTCGCGGAGCTGGTTCCAAAGAGTCTAGAGGTAGAATTTGTATCCCTCATTTTGTAACGGGAGATCTCAAAACATTTATGTTGGAAGCTATCGCAGCGTTCCGTTGGGAATTATGTAAAAACATCCTTGGACCGGATTGGAACAATGTGGGAATTCCATCCATCACAGCAGATTACACGGATTATGTGCAATTTTATAAAAAAAGTAAGGATCTTTCGCCAGAACTCAAAGAAAAAATTTCTTCTGAATTCAAACGATTCCGAACTGACCGCGATAAATTTGCTTACGACTATTCTTTGTGGATACGATACGAAGCTGAAGGAGTACAACGTGTCAACCGAGTGGTACGTTCTATCTTCTACAGGCACATACCATTCCACAAAAATATCAGGGAAAAAGTATCAACACAACCGGCGTATGCAGAACTACACAACCGGTTCAAAAACATTCGCACACGACAACATAAAGAATTTGAGAATAAGTATAAAAAGTACATGGATGCCAGTGGAAATTTACCAAAAGAATTGTATGAAAATTTAACTTTTTACGAAGTTTAATCCTTGCCAACCTCCGTAGATGCAACACAATTGCATCCATGGATTCCCTTCAAAAAGCAGATATTACAATCATTGGTGGAAGTTATTCAGGACTTTCTGCTGCACTTACCCTTGTTCGATCTTTACGAAATGTTCTCGTTATTGATTCCGAAAGGCCATGTAATCAAAACACACCTTTCTCACATAATTTCATTACACACGATGGGATCAAACCGAGTGAAATAAGACAAAAAGCATTATCAGATTTAAATGAATACAAAACCTTCAAACTACAATTAGGTGAAGCTACTTCGATTCAAAAAAAAGGTTCTGGATATTTAATCAAAGGGAATGGATTGAATGAAATCCAAACTGATAAAATCATTTTTGCGACTGGTGTCAAAGATTTATTACCAGAGATACCTGGTTTTGCACAAGCTTGGGGGAAAACTGTCATCCACTGTCCTTATTGCCACGGATATGAATATGTAGGGAATCAAACTGGATTATGGATGAATGAAGAAGGAGTATACGAACATGCTAAATTTCTAAAACACTGGTCAAAAGAAATTACCATTTTTACAAATGGCCCAGTGCAATTTTCCACGGAAGAGGTAAACAAAATTGAATCAGAAGGAATTGCGATTCAAACCGAACCAGTCATGGAACTAATCCAAAAGGATGGGAAAATTTCAGGATTGTTATTCCAATCAGGGAAAAATTTCCCACTCCAAACATTATATTCAAAAATACCGATTGTTCAACATTCAAAATTACCGGAAGAACTTGGATGTAAACTTCTGCCAAGTGGACTTATTGATGTGTCTCCATTTTATGAAACAAGTATTTCGGATGTCTATGCCGTGGGAGACATGGCATCCATGTTTCGCTCCGTAGCACATGCCGTACACTCAGGGAATTTGGCAGCCTCAAAGCTCAACAGAACAATGATATTGTCTTAATTACACTTCTTCTACAAAGTACGGTCTTGTATATTCGCGGACGATCTCTACCACAAATCGTCCCCAGGATTTTGGGTCTTCTTGTGAGATGTTCACTTGTTTGATTTTTGGAAAATAAGCAGTTGGTTTGAATACGGTATGGGTGAGTTCCAATGCCCTGAGGTAATTGTCCAATCGTTTCACTTTCACAAAATTGATGATTTCTGTTTGGATTTTTTCTTTTGGGAGGTATCCCACGATGATCATACGTGGGAATAGGTTTTTTTTGAGTAGGCCAATGAAGTCTTCAAAACTATCCACTCGGTCGATAAAACCTTCATAGGCACCACCCCCAAGGTTCATGATTTGTGTCACAATGTCCATGGAAAAGGAAACCCCTTCCATCGTTGACATATCGGAAATGATCACAAGCCCTTCGTCTGGTTGGAACACTTTGAACATATCAGCACCTTTAAAGTGCCGTCGGAGGAGTTTGGCGGCAGAAACATCGATTTCTTGCGCTTTCGCCAATAGTACCTTCCCTTGCGGATCCAATATGGGATCTCGGGTAATGAGATACCGCTTTTTTACGGCATTTTGGTTCATGACTCGAAAGGCCTTTACTTTTTCCTCAATTTCATCTAGAGTTGAGTAGCCAATTTTGAGTACATTTTCCCGTTTTCTTTTGCCGATGTCTGTTTCTTCCATGAAAGCTTGGTGCCTAAATCTTTGTATTGCTTATCCTATGGCAATTCAGCCAATGTATAGCATATTTTTGTCTAAGGTATAAAATGCGGTTCAAATTTTACCCACTCCTGTTCTACTCGTTTTTATTTGGTTGTTCCTCCGTCGATTTTATTCCAGAACCTGATTTTCGCCCAAATGATCATCGTTATAGGGTGCAATCTTGGCAAGATGTGGAAATTCTGAGAGAAAGGCCCAAAAAACTCTTTAAAATCGTTGGAGAGATCATTATACGGAATACAGAGGATCTCACTTGGGAAGAGTACGAACCAAGGCTGAAAAAAGAAATGTTTCAGCGTAAAATTGATGGAGTTTGGATGACGGAAAAAAACCAATCCACGATTGACAATCTTTCTGTTCATACCATGGACCAAAAAGGAAGGACTACAAATTCCTTTCTGCAAC
Source organism: Leptospira bouyouniensis (assembly GCF_004769525.1). Taxonomy (NCBI): domain Bacteria; kingdom Pseudomonadati; phylum Spirochaetota; class Leptospiria; order Leptospirales; family Leptospiraceae; genus Leptospira; species Leptospira bouyouniensis. The sequence goes on from NZ_RQFT01000008.1 coordinate 117,466, forward strand.
AATCAAACCTTCCTTATTGGAAAGGATATGCATTTCGTTATAAATAAACTATGCCACGAAAATTCGATTCTGAAATTTATATCTCCCCTAATGATGAGTGGATCTTCCGAGGGAATCCCATTGAAAAAGAAGAAATCCTCACATATTTTCGCAATAACTTACACGGAAATGAAAAAGGAGTCTATATTGAAAATACTTTCGGTGAACTTTCCGAGCATGGTTACATCAAAATCGATGGATTTCCATGCCATGTATTACATATAGAAGTTTCTGAAAGTGAGATTATCTTCCTCACAGATGATGGTCGTAGTTATCCGTTTGGGGAATTTGAGATCTACGAAACAAAAGACGGCGGAATTTTAGGTCTTCGTTCTTCGGAGGAAAAAATCAAATACCGATTCACTTGGAATGCAGCAAAAGAATTGTCAGATCTTTTGACAGACGAGGATGGAATTACGTATTTGGATTGGAAGGGTGTGAAAATGGAGATCCCTAAATATACAGGAGAGGTAGTTGTTCCTCTCCCCACTGACTACAGTTAATTGGAAGGAGCTTCCTCATCGGCTTTTAGTTCCCGCCAAAGTTCATTCGCTTCCATAAAATCTTTTTTTAAGGAAAGTGCTTTGTGAAGGTATTGTAAGGACCTTTCCGGGCGGTTCCAAAGTTTGTACAGAGTTGCTAAGTTGAAATAGGAAATATGAGGGGCATCGTTTCTCTCACAACGTACTGATTTTTTTAACCAATACACAGCTTCTTTGTCATTACCCATTCTAAGCAGTAAAACACCGATTTCGTTACATGGATTGCCATATTCATGATCCAAACTAACGGCTTTGTAATACGAAGCCAAAGCATCACTCCACAAACCGAGTGCGTTTTGGACAAGTCCCAAGTAAAAATATGCTTCCTCTGATTCTTCCAATTCTAAACTGGAACGAAGGTGGAATTCGGCACGGTCTAAATCACCGATTTTAAAATGGTCTTTTGCTAAATCTAAAGAAAGTTGGAAAGAACTTGAAGACAAAGAGATCCTCACCTGTTTTCTTTCATTTTCGGATGTCTTAAAAATCTCCTTGAAAACTTATTTTTTATTTTTGCAAAAGTGAATGTAAATCCTCAGCAATTTGAGACGCACTCAAACGGTAGTGTTCTAAAATTTGGTTTCTTTCTCCATGGTGGATGGGTTCCAAAGGAAGGGCAAATGTCTTTAAAAACTTACCAATAAGAGAATTTGGAATTTCGTTCAAAAGGTAACCAGAAGCTCCTGCGTGAAGGTAACTCTCGTCTAAAATTACAAATTGTTTGGTTTTTGTGATGTAGGAATGTACAAGATCTTTGTCGTAAGGTCTTAACCAAAACAAATCAATCACGGATACAGAAATCCCTTTTGTTTTTAAAATCTCAGCAACCTGTTTGGCTATGGGTAACATAAAACCAATAGAAAGTATCAATAAATCGTTTCCCTCGGAAATCACCCTTGCCTTTGCTTTTGTGACTTGGTTTGGAGTTTCGAACTTTAACTCTCGTAAGTCGCCATTATCTTTTGGAAAACGAATCGCAATGGGATGATCCGTATAATCTTTCATAAAATGGAGGCAATCGATGATGTCTTGTGCTGAACTTGGTACTAAAATGTCCATATTGGGAAGACCAGCAAGATACCCTAAATCTGATAATCCTTGGTGGGTTTCTCCATCGGGTCCCACAATCCCTGCCCGATCGATAACAAATCTAACAGGTAAGTTCATAAGGGAAACGTCTTCTACCAACTGGTCAAGTGCTCTTGTTAGAAAGGTAGAATAGATGCACATATAAGGAATGGCGCCGCCGTTTGTCATGGCACCAGCAAAGGCAACTGAGTGTTGTTCGGCGATACCCACATCAAAAGTATGGTTTGGGTAAGTTTCGTGGTAATCACGTAAACCTGAACCTTCAATCATAGCGGGTGTGATGACTGCAATGCGTTTATCTTTGTTAGTTAAATCAATCAGAGTTTTTCCGACAATTTTTGAAAGACCAATTTTATTGGCATCGGCAGATGCCATTTTACCAGATTCTTTGTTAAACGGCGTGACTCCATGGTATTTAATTGGATCTGCTTCTGCGGGTTTGTATCCTTTCCCTTTTTGTGTGAGAACATGTAGAAGGACTGGGCCCTGAATTTTAGAGAGGTTTTGCAACATATGCACAACTCGGTTCACATCGTGCCCATCAATCGGTCCAAAGTATGTAAATCCCAAATCCTCAAAGAGTCCACCTGGACGCATCATAAAATGTTTAAAAGAAGTTTCCATATTATGGGCTAATGCCTGCAAGGCGGGCCCAATCAAAGGAATCCATTTTAAAAAACTATAAAAGGCGGTTTTTCCTTTATTGTACACTTGAGAAGATATGATTCGATTGAGATAATTGGAAATGGAGCCGACATTTTTGGAGATCGACATGTAGTTGTCATTTAAGATGACAAGCATATTCGGTTTGATATGCCCACCATGGTTCATGGCTTCCAACGCCATACCAGTGGCAATGGATGCGTCACCGATGACAGCAGCGACTTTGTAAGTTTCCCCCATTAAATCTCTGGCGCATGCTTCTCCTAAGGCTTGGGAGATGGAAGTGCCTGCGTGTCCTGTGTTGTATAAATCATATTTGGATTCTTCGCGTTTGGGAAACCCAGAGAGGCCTAACCATTTGCGCACAGTAGGTAGTTCTTTTTTGCGACCTGTAAGGATCTTATGTGGGTAAGTTTGGTGACCAACGTCCCAAATGATTTTATCTTTTGGGGTTTGGAAGACATAGTGGAGGGCTACTGTGAGTTCCACAACTCCGAGGTTACTTGCAAAATGCCCCCCCACATCCGAGAGGGTGTCGATGATGTATTCCCTGACGTCATGGCAGACGGCAGGGAGGTCGGTTTCCTTTAGGGTTCTAAGGTCTTCTGGGAAATTGATTTTGTCGAGATATGGATACGATGGCATTGAAACTTCATGTTGCCGCCTTTTGGAGTGGCCGCTTCATTTTCTCCATATCTTCTGGGTTTGTGATTCCAAGCAATTCGTAAATCCGAACAGGTTGGGTTTTTCCTTTTACGCGCACCAAATCGAGTTCTCTTGTCACCACTCTGTCTTTCACTTTTTCATACGTGTATTCTGAGATGATGATATTTGTGGTGTACATTTTATTCGAACCTTCCAATCGGGAGCCTAGGTTGATCGTATCACCCATACATGTGTATTCCATCCTATGAGAGGAACCCATGTTCCCAACAACAGCTGGACCAGAGTTGAGTCCGCAACCAATGTCGATCACTGGAACGTTTCGTTCTGCCCATTTTTGTTGGAGTACTTTTAAATGATCTAGTTGGGCAAGGGCAGCTACGCATGCATAATAAGCATGGTCTTCCAAAGGTACAGGTGCACCCCAGAAAGCCATGATGGCATCACCCATGTACTTATCAATGGTTCCCTTATATTCAATGATGATGTCTGTCATCGCTGAAAGGTATTCGTTGAGTAACTTCACAAGATCCTCTGGACCCAATTGTTCAGAGATGGTTGTGAACCCGCGAACGTCAGAGAAAAAGATGGTAATTTCTCGTTTGGAACCACCAAGCGCAAGATTGTCAGGGTGTTTGAGGAGTTCATCCACAACATCCTTTGAAACGAATTTGGAGAAAGTCTGGCGGATGTATTTTACGTTTTCTTCTTCCGTTAAAATCCTAAAACCAATGATGGCCACAAATACGACGATTTGTTCGATGGTTACGGAAGGTAATACCGTGATCAAGTTGAAAGATTGGAAAATATAAAGTGCTGCGATTACATAGAGTAATAACTGAGTTAACATGATCGCAAATCCAATATGTGTTTTCACTCTTGGTTGCAAAAATCCGATCATCACACCAAGTCCAACATAAATGAGAAAAATTCCCCAGTTTGGGACTGTGGATAAAAAGTCTTGGTTTAGAATCGTATTAACTGCATGTGCGTGGTGTTCAATCCCAGACATGTCACCAAACGGAGATAAGTGGGAGTCTTTCGAAGCTCCACGACCTGTTGCATAATACATGGCAACAAGAAATATTTTGTTATTAATTTGATTGGCTTCGAGTAATTCTTGATTCCAATCATTGGTTACTTCGAAGATTTCATTTTGTTTGAATGAATACCTTCCACCCACAAAATTGATTTCCATTTGGCCTTCCCAATCAATAGGAATGACCACTTCCCTATTTTCATTCGGGACATGCATGACATCACGTTCTTCAAATTTACGTGCCTTAACATTGAATTCTCGAATAATTTTGTTTGGGATGTTCTTGAGTTTTACATAATGGCCCATGTTGACTTCAACATCGGTTTGAACATTGATTCCATAATACTGGCAAACAATGAGTAAATCGATTGAAGGGAAGTATTCCGTTTCTCTATCTCGTCCAGAATTATAAACCTTAACAACAAGTGGCATTTTTCTGTTGAGGCCTGATTCATCTTTTTTTACGTTCGCAAAACCAAGACCAGCTGATAGTTCGCCAATTGGCTCAATTGGTGGTTGGGGGAATTTCACCCAAGAAATCCCAGCATCATTTTCATCGATGACATTTTTAATTTGGAACTTTCTAAGGATATCAATTCGTTTCTCTAAATTGAGAACAGCTTCTTTCGATTCCGCACTGACTTCCATAGGGTAGTCAAATAAAACATTGCGATTTTTTTGCAATGCAGCGACCATCTCTTCTGTTTGGCCAGGTTTATAATCTACGAAGAAAATATCGAACATCAGAATGTTGTTCGATTCTTTAAACGTTTCAATGATGTCAGCGTAATAACTCCATGGGAGTGGCCAAGTACCTTGTAGTTTTTCTAATGATTCAGTTGTGATACCAATGATATTGATATCTTTTCGCGCTTTGGCTGGAGGTTGGTATTGGATATACTCGATCCTACCTGTATCACCTTCGCTCTCTGTTTTAGTATTTGTACCTCTTAAAAATTGAAACCTAAACGAAATGGAATTTTCTTCCAACTCTTTAAGAGGTTGGAATGTGTTTACCATTGTGTACATAAAAATTGCGATCACATATGATAACCAAATAGCACCTGACTTTTGTTTGTCTTTCGAAACCTTTTCAATGATTTTGTATACAAAGTAGGATGAAGCGAGAAGGAGTAACATCCCACCGATTAGGAAGGAATACTCGTATACCCATCCTGTCATCAGAACAGAAACGATCACACCAAGTGATCCTAGGGTGGCGACGGCAACACTGAGGTAATCTAAAATCGAAAGCGATTTTGATTCTTTGTCGGACATAGAGCCTCTTTATTCGTTTAGGAATTTCCGACCATTCTCTCGGATTTTTTAAAGAGACTCAAATGTTTTTGAGTGATTCGGGAAAAAAATTTAAGTAATTGATGCCCGAATTTTTGAAATGTAATCTGCCAAAACATCTTTTGTTTTGGGGGAGTTTTGCCCATTCTCTTCTATGACTCGTTGGATGGCTGATCCAATGATGATTCCATCAGCATACCCTGCAATTTGGTTTGCCTGCTCAGGGGTTGAGATGCCAAATCCAGCACAGATGGGTAATTGGATGGTATCTTTTAAGAATCGAATCCTTTCCTTTAAGTCCACAGAAAATTCACGGCGTTCCCCAGTCACACCAAACGATGTAACATAGTAAATGAAACCAGTTGAAGTTTTCTTCAAAGATTCGATGCGTTTTTTGGTCGAAGCTGGAGTTACCAAATGAATCAAATCCATGTCCCTCTTTCTTAATTCATGGAAAAGAGTTTCACTTTCCTTCGTATCAAATGGTAAATCAGGGATCACAAGACCCACAACACCCGCTTCCTTTGCCCGATCTAAAAATGTTTGGATTCCACAATGGTAAATGGGATTAAAATATGTAAGATACACAAGTGGAGTTTCTTGTTTGTGCAAATGGATCTCTTTTGTGACACGAAAGATTTCATCAAAAGAGAATTTGTTTTTTAATGAACGTGCCACTGCTCTTTGGATCACAGGTCCATCTGCCACTGGGTCCGAAAAAGGGATTCCTAATTCTAAAATGTCAGCCCCATTATCTAAGATGGTTTTTCCAAATTCAATGGAATCATTGTAGTTTGGATCCCCTAAAGTGAAATAAGGAATAAATGCAGACTTAAATTTCCCACTGTTAAAAAGATCTTTTATTTTGCTCATTTACTTCTTTCACCTAACAATCGCAATACTTCAGTAACATCTTTGTCACCACGACCCGACAAACAGATAATAAGATCTTTCTTTTTCCCTAAATCTTTGGCCACTTCTCTTGCTACATGAAATGCATGTGCGGTTTCCAATGCAGGGATGATTCCTTCTATACGTGTGACTTCTAAAAAGGAGTCTAATGCTTGTTCATCGGTCACCATACGATAATCAACTCTTTTGGTTTGAGAGAGGAATGCGTGTTCTGGACCAACACCTGGGTAATCAAGCCCTGCTGATACAGAATGTGCTGGGACAATTTGCCCTCCTTCATCTTGAATGATGAGAGTTTTAGTTCCATGTAAAAATCCAGTTTTCCCATATGTTAACGTCGCAGAGTGTTCACCTGGTTTTGGACCAAGCCCACCTGCTTCCGCACCATATATAGCAACATGTTTGTCTTTCAAAAATGCATGAAACATCCCAATTGCATTCGATCCACCACCCACACAGGCAACGATTGCATGGGGGAGTTTATGATTTTGTTTTTTGAATTGAGACTTTGCTTCCTTACCAATGATAGATTGTAAATCTCTCACGATTGTCGGGAAAGGATGAGGTCCAATAGCAGATCCGACGATATAATGAGTTGTGGAAACATTCAATGCCCAATCTCGCATAGCTTCACTTGTTGCTTCTTTGAGTGTGGCTTCACCGGCAGTAACTGGTAAAATTTTGGCACCTAACATCTCTATTTTTTTAGCATTGAGATTTTGTCTTTCAACATCCACCGCTCCCATATAAACAACGGTTTCCATTCCAAACATAGCACCAACGGTCGCAGTGGCGAGTCCATGTTGACCTGCACCAGTTTCAGCAATAATTCTTTTTTTGCCCATAAACTTAGCAATTAATGCCTGTCCGATGGCATTATTGATTTTATGTGCACCTGTATGATTTAAATCTTCTCTTTTGAGCCAAATTCGAGCACCTCCCCAATGTTTGGTGAGACGTTCTGCATATGTTAAAGGACTAGGTCTTCCGACATAGTTTTGTAAGTAAAACTCTAATTCTTTTTTGAACTTTTTACTTTTCTTTAACTTTTGATAGGTGGATTCAAGCTCTTCTAGAGCCTCGGTTAGAATTTCTGGTGAGTATCTGCCACCAAATTCTCCAAAATATCCAGGTTGGTTTTTGCCCATATGTCCCAAGATAGAGAGATAGGCGAATATGAAAACTGCTTCTTGTGGGGAAAGTGGGGGATTTTTTGGTAGATTTCCCCGCCCGTATCGAACTGGGTGGGGTTATCCACCCGCCACCCAATGACCTCTGTTTATCACATCACTTGATTTTATCTACTAGTTCTTATGAACTTAAAAAAAATTCTGAAACAAAGTTCATGTTCCCGCACTCAAAACATCTTTTTGGATCGTCTCTTCCAGTTGGGAGATTCTCGATTTTAGATTGGATACCAAATTTTCATTTGACATAAATGGAACTGTTTCTTCCACCATGGACTTACGGTCGAGAATCGTGATTTCATTTTTTTCTAAAAACCCTTTCCCTAAGGTGATTCGAATGGGAAATCCAATGAGTTCTGAATCCTTAAATTTAAACCCAGGGCCAAGGTCACGGTCATCCCAAAGCACTTCAATGCCAGCTGTCACAAGTGCTTTGTATATCGATTCGATTTTTGCAATATCTTCCGGATTTTTTGCGATGCTCACCAAACAAACAGTAAATGGAGCAATGGAGACGGGCCAATAAATTCCTTTTTCATCATTACATTGTTCTATCACTGTAGCCATACATCGGTTCACACCAATCCCATAACAACCCATAGTCGTCGTCGTAGCTTTTCCTTTATCATTGAGAACCGTGATGTCAAATGCTTTGGAATATTTTTGGCCTAGTTTGAAAATATGCCCTACTTCAATTCCCTTTTCCGCAATTAGCCCTGACCCACACGATGGACATGGGTCTCCTACTTTTGCTTGAGAGACATCAATTTTAATTACTTCATCTTCTTTAAAATATGAAGATAGTTGTACACCCGCTATGTGGTTATCTAATTCATTTGCCCCTGCTATATAGGAAAAATTCCAGTCAAGTAAGGTATCAATGTAAATTTTGAGTGATTCTGATTTAGGAAACCCTGGCCCAATAAAACCTGGAACAAGGCCAAGTTTCTCCATTTCTGCAGGACCCATAGGTCTTAGTTCATTACAACCTAAATGATTTTTTAGTTTATTTTCGTTGAGCTCACGGTCACCTTCCAAAAAAACAAGGACATATTGTCCATCAGCAACGAGTACCACTGCTTTCAAAAGATTCTCTTCTTTCGTATTTAGAAATTCGGCGACTTCTGCAATCGATTTTTTAGCAGGAGTGTGAAGTTTGTCTTTACCAACAAACGACTGTTTTTCGTTGTTCTTTTTTGCGATGACAGGAGTTTTTTCAATATTGCCAGAATAATGACATGATGGACAAATCGTTAATGTTTCCTCTCCAATGGGTGACACTACCATAAACTCTTCAGATGCGGAACCACCCATATTGCCAGAATCGGCTTGCACAGGAATCGTCGTTAGTCCCATCCCTGCAAAAATCCTGCGATAAGTTTTACGCATGGTTTGGTAAGTTTTATCTAAGGATTCATCATCCAAATGAAAGGAATAAGCATCCTTCATTGTAAATTCACGAGATCTGATCACCCCAAAACGTGGGCGAATTTCATCTCGAAATTTTGTGTGGATTTGGTAGACATTAATAGGTAAATCTTTATAAGAACGAACCATCGGTTTCACAAGCACACAAAAAGATTCTTCATGTGTAGGACCAAGACAACTTTCATTGTCATGCCGGTCTTTTAAGCGAAACATTTCTTTTCCCATTTTATCCCAACGACCCGACTCTTTCCAAATTTCACTTGGTGTTAAGATGGGAAGTTGGAATTCCAATGCGCCTGCTGCATCCATTTCCTTTCTCACAATGCCTTCAATCTTACGTAGCACCCTTAAACCAAGTGGTAAGTATGAGTATAGTCCTGCTGCAGACTTACGAATAAGACCCGCACGCATCATCAATTTATGTGAGGCTACTACCGCATCTTGTGGGTCTTCTTTAGCAGTAGGAATTAAATAGGAACTAGCTTTCATTTCTCTTTTCTCATTTTTATTTTCGATCTAACAATTCTAAGTTTGATTTTTAAAAAATACGCATCACATCATTAAAGGAAACATAGAGCCCAAGTCCAATGAGAAAGAAAAATCCCAATCGGAAGATAGCTTCAATTGCCTTTCTAGGAAGTGGTCTTCCTGTAATCGCTTCATATGCATATAGAACAATATGTCCACCGTCTGCCATTGGAATTGGGAGTAGATTCATCACCATTAGGGCGAGTGAAATTTTGGCAACAAAGTCAAGGTAAGTCACCCAGCCATATTCCAAACTAATCCCTGCAATTTGTACAATCCCAATCGGGCCAGATAAATTTTCCTTCGGAGACAATAACCCTGAAAAGAGCATCCCAATCCCTTTTAAAGTTGTAGAAACGTTTTCATACACTTTATTTCCAGCACCAACAAACGATGAATAAACGGTTGATTGCTTTTGTATTTTTTCTGCTTCAAATTTCATAGAAGCTCGAAACCCAAGAAGACCAATGGGTTTTAAATTCACATCAGCGAAATATTTCATATTCCCAATCCAAATTTCTTTTTTACCTGCATTGGTTTTCAAATAGGAGGTGAAAGCATCAGCTGTTTCAAACGATTGGTTTTGGATTTTTAAATTCGAAAGTCGATTTTCAATTTCCGCATCATAACTATCCAATCGAAAATAAGGGATTGCTAATTCTGGAAATTTTGGATGTTCGATGTTCCAAAATTCAAATACATTTGCGCCTAACACAGGAATTTGGATTGTTACTTTTTCTGTTGCCCATGGAGTCAGTAGTGGGTATGTTTTACGTTCCACTTCCACAGGGATCGTTTTCCCTTGGTGTTTTCCCAGTTCTGTTTGTAATTCAGGAACCGTATGTACATCAACACCCGCAACAGTTAGGATCATGTCTCCATCCTTCAAAAAAGAAAGAGCACGGCGCCTGAGTGACTTTTCCCTTTCTGCGACTTCATGTTGTTTGAGGAGTTCTTCAGGAATTTGTTCTTTCCGTTCTTCGATTTTCTCCTGAAAGTAGGCCGAAGATTTATCTTCTTTATCCAAAATATTTGCCATGAAATGGCTGATTTGTTCCCCATAAGTAAAGGTCGCAACGACCCTCCTTTCCCCATACGGCATCACACCAATCGTTGGGTGTCCCCCGGCAGAATATAAATTAGGAACAATTTCAACAGTTTTTGTTATCTCATTACGCTGGAATGTAACTTGAATGGGGTCACCAGACGTTAAACTCACATTGGTAAAGATGTCTTCAAAACTTTCTGTAGGTTTTCCATTGATGGAAAGGATTAAGTCACCAGTACGAAGACCTGCATTATACGCAGGGCTTGAAACTTTGTTTGCGTCTTCAATAAAAATGCGATTGGAAGAAGGACTATCCCCTGAAAGTTCCAAAATAAAAAGCAATAAAAAACCTAATACTAAATTGGCGAAAGGACCACCAAGTACAGGAATCATCCTTCGGAGTGGAGGTGTCGCAAGTAAATCACCTTGTTTTGGTTTTTTGTTTTTACTGTAATCATCTCCGCGAAACAATACATAACCACCCACAGGGATGGCGGTGATTTGGTAGATGGTTTTCCCAATCCTTTTTTTCCAAATCCCTTTCCCATAACCTAACGAAAAGATACGTGCTTCCACACCTACCAATTTCCCACACAAGAGGTGCCCCAATTCATGGATAAAAATCGATACAGCTAACATGAATACAGCGCCGAGTATTAATACGATCATGTAGTCACTCCCCCTTTTAAAAATTCAGATTGGATCAAATTACGTGTTTCTTTGTCTTTTTCCAAATAACCTTCAAGGTTCTCTGGAAATTCATTTTTGACTTGGTTTAAGGCAGACTCAATGAGCCTAGGAATCGTAGTAAAAGAAATTTTTTCATCTAAAAAAAGTGCCACTGCTTCTTCATTCGCTGCATTAAATATACAAGGTGCCACTCCACCTGCTTTTCCTGCTTGGTACGCAAGAGTCAGTCCAGGGTAACGTTTTGTATCAGGTGGAAAAAATTCCAATGTTTTCCAAGTGGATGGTTTGCGTTCAATAAGCATTTGTGGTGTTGGATTTGGATAAAATAATGAATGAGCAATGGGATACACCATATCGGGATGGCTTGTGTATTGCAAACATGCACCATCGATGGTTTCAATGATACCATGCGTCAGTGACTGTGGATGGATCACCACCTCAATCTCGTCATACGATAACCCAAAGAGAAAATGAGCTTCAATCACCTCAAGTCCCTTATTGATGAGACCTGCAGAGTCCACAGTAATTTTTGGACCCATGGACCAAGTTGGGTGATTTAATGCTTGTTTCACGGATACATGTTCCAATTCTTCTAAGGGAAGAGTTCTAAAGCTTCCCCCCGAGGCAGTGAGCGTAATTGCTCGAATATTGGATCTTTTTTCTTTTTCAATCAGTTGAAAAAGTGCATTGTGTTCGGAATCTACAGGAACCATCAAAGTCTTGTATTTTGCCACCAAACGATTGATCAGTGGCCCGAAGGTAACAAGTGTTTCCTTATTTGCGATTGCAATTTTTTTGCCAGCTTCTATGGCAGCAATGGTAGGAAGGACTCCCCTTGCCCCAACCACAGCTGTGACAACCACACCAACTGTCGGCAATTTTACTAATTCAGTAAGATACTCATCGCCATACAAAATTTTTGTGGATCCAAAAGAGTCACCAAATTTCCCCACTAACTTGGGATCGGTGACGCATACCAATTCTGGTGAAAACTCACCAATCAAAGTTTTGGCAACCTCCCAATTGGAGTGAACCGAAAAACTACGTAAAGAAAATTGGTCTCGGAATTGGCGAAGGACTTTTACCGTGGAAGACCCAACAGAACCTGAAATTCCTAATACCGAGACACCTACCATATATAGCTTAGACAGTTTCGAGTCTTAATATTCAGACAGGGAACCCAAGGAAACCTTTGAAAAGAAAATAATAATAAATCGCAGGCACGGTAAATAGAAGTGCATCTGCCAAATCGAGAATCCCCCCATGCCCTGGGATCAGGCTCCCTGAATCTTTGATTTTGGCATCTCGTTTCATGGCAGACTCTGCTAAATCACCCATCACTGAAATGACAGAGATCACAAAGGATAAAATGATGGTTTCTAAAATTCCAACAGGTAACTTTACGCCACTATAATGTTCCCAAGTCACATTGAGAATTTGAGCTCCAATGACAGCTGTTAGGTTTCCTGTCACATACCCTTCCCAAGTTTTTTTCGGGGAGATTTTGAGGCCAGCTGGGTGTTTTCCAAACCAACGACCTCCAAAATAAGCACCCGCATCACTCATAAACGTAATCACAGAGACAAGAAATATATAGTAAGTTCCAAATGGAAGGGCAAGTAGTAATAAAAAATGACCAATTGGTATCGCAATGTAAATGGGACCAAGCATCGTTCCACCAACGGAGAATAATGCTCCGTCTAACGGTCGTTTCAAAATTTGTAAAATCCAAACCGTGATGGATAAAGCCACAAGTAAAAAGGGAATCGGGTGGAAACCTTCTCTCAGGATTTTGGAAAGTTCCAACACAAAACCAGGAGGGGTCACTTCAAATTGTAATCCCAAAAATTGGATGTAATACACAGTAAAAATCAAAAGGGAAAAGAGTAAGCCTGTTCCAAAAAAAGGTTTGGATTCCTCTGTTTTGCAGAACGCATATAATTCTTTGAGACCGAGGTAAATTAAAACAACACCAAAGGCATAAAATTCCAAATAATACCAGGAACTGTGAAAGATCATAAACACATATACAAAAGTTAATACAATTGCAGATAGGATACGGAGTGTTGTCTCACTCATAACAAACCACCAAATTTTCGTTTTCGGGAATCAAAAAAAAGAAGAGCTTCCTCAAGTGAGGTCCTTCCAAAGTCCGGCCAAAGTGTACTCGTAAAATACATTTCTGCATATGCACTTTGCCATAATAGAAAGTTAGAAATCCTTTGTTCGCCCGCAGTTCTGATCAATAAATCTACGGGTGGCAAAGGGGATGTATACAAATATTTTTCAAATTCTTTAGGGGAAATAGCTTTGTCTAAAGATTCTTTTTTAGCCTTACGTGCCGCCATCACTCGGGAAAAACTACTTAGGATTTCTTCATGTCCACCGTAGTTCAAACAAAAGTTAGCTGTGAGCCTTTTGTTTTTTTTTGTCACAAACATAGCATGATCAATTTTAGAAAGAACGGTCTTCGAAAGTTTATTCCGTGCCCCACTATGATGTATCCGAATGCCTTTTTTGTGAATGGTATCAAGGCGTGTTTCTATAAATTCAACTAACAGACCAAAGATTGCTTGGATTTCGGTGATCGGGCGTTTCCAGTTTTCCGTGGAAAAAGCATAAAGGGAGATATTTGGGATTTTATATTCTAAGGCCACATCCAAGAGGCGATCAATTGCGTTTGCCCCTTCTCTATGACCTTCTGTTCTTTTTTTCCCTTGGTTTTCCGCCCACCTACCATTTCCGTCCATGATGACAGCAATGTGGGAAGGGATGGTATGCAACTTCATAGGAAATTAAAGAGTAGTGATCTCTTTTTCTTTTTCCTTTTCTAAATCTCCCAATTTGGCAATATAAGAATCCGTAATTTTTTGGATTTTATCTTGGTGACCTTTCATTTCATCTTGGGACATTTCGGATTGGTGTTTTTTCAATTCATCATTGGCATCACGGCGTATATTACGAATTGCAACTTTTTTTTCTTCTGCTTTTTGTTTGACCACTTTTGCCAATTCTTTTCGTCTTTCGCCTGTTAGCTCAGGGATATTGATCCGAATGCTAGAACCATCGTTGTTAGGTGTAAGACCAAGGCTTGCAGCAAAAATTGCTTTTTCAATATCCTTCAACATTCCTTTTTCGAAAGGAGTGATGAGAATCACACGTGGTTCAGGGCATGCAATTTTACCTAGTTGGTTAAGTGGAGTGAGAGTTCCATAATAATCAACTCTTACGTCTTCCACCATCATAGGATTTGCTTTTCCTGTACGAATTGTACCAAAATCTTTTTTTAAGGCATCAACTGTTTTGTCCATTTTGGACTGCATTGATTTTATAATTTCATCTACCATCTAGAATCACTTCCTCCGAATTGGAAATCAATGTACCGATCGTTTCCCCATCGATTAGTTTTCTCAAATTACCAGCTTTAAAAATATCAAAGACTATGATGGGCATATTATTATCCATACATAAACTAAGTGCTGTTGAATCCATTACCTTTAAACGATGTTTGATGGACTCCATAAATGAAACTTGTAAGTATCGTTTTGCACTTGGGTCTTTTTTTGGATCAGCCGTGTACACACCGTCCACTTTGGTTGCTTTCAGTATCACTTCACATCCAACTTCAACTGCGCGTAAAGATGCAGTGGTATCTGTTGTAAAGTAAGGGTTTCCTGTTCCACCTGCAAAAATAATCACACGATTTTTTTCTAAGTGGCGGACTGCTCGCCTTCGAATATAAGGTTCGGCAACGGATTTCATTTCGATGGCAGAAAGAACTCGGGTAAACATCCCTTGTTTTTCGCATGCATCTTGTAAGGCGAGTCCATTCATGATGGTTCCGAGCATTCCCATATAATCGGCAGTGGCACGGTCCATTCCTGATTTTGCTAAGGTTTCGCCGCGGATCATATTCCCACCGCCAACAACCACAGCCACTTCGAGACCTAAGTCATGAACTTCTTTGATTTGTCCGGCAAGTGAGAATGTTTTGTTGGTATCAATACCAAGTTCACCCTCACCGGCGAGTGCTTCGCCGGAGATTTTAATTAGGATGCGTTTGAAACGCGGACTAGTTCCCACCTACTTGGAACCTCGAGAACCTACCAACAGTAATGTTCTCTCCAAATTTTGCAATGGCTTCTTGGAGGAGGTCATTGATGGTTTTGGAGTTGTCACGGATTGATTTTTGGTGGATGAGACAAATCTCTTCGTAGTATTTTTTCATTTTACCTGGAAGGATTTTTTCGATTTGATCTGCTTTTTTCCCTTCTTTTTCTAGAAGAGCTTTTTGCACGTTCATTTCGTTCTCAATTTCAGACTTAGGAATAGACTCTTCACTTACATAAAGAGGGCTCATAGCTGTGATTTGTAATGCGATCTCTTTTCCAAGAGCTTCAAACGCTTCGTTATTTGCTACGAAATCAGTTTCACAATTGAGTTCGACGAGAACTCCTGTTTTCCCTGTTCCGTGAACGTAAGCGATGACCTTACCTTCACCAGTTTCGCGACCAGCTCGTTTTGCTGCCTTCGCTAATCCTTTTTCTCTTAAATAGGTAACTGCTTTCTCAATATCACCACCCTTTTCTTCAAGGGCTTTTTTGCAGTCCATCATCCCCGCGCCTGTACGTTCGCGGAGGTCTTTGATTTGTTCGGAGCTAACAGCCATTACTCTTTACCTTCTGCTGGTTTTTCTTCTGTGACTACTTCAGCTACTTTTTTTGCAGCTTCTGCATCCACTGGGATGTCTTTTGCTACTGGCGGGAGTTCATCGTCCATAATGAATTTTCCGGACTCATCATACTCACCTTGGTATTCAAGAGCAAGTTGTTCTGCGTCCATATCTTCTGCAAAATTAGTTTGGATGACTTCTCCACCTGTTCCTTCAAGAACAGCATTTGCCATAGTATCAAGGAATAAGGAAATTGCACGGATCGCATCATCGTTACCTGGAATTGGGTAATCGATTGGCTCTGGATCACAGTTTGTATCAATCACAGCAAATACTTTTAAACCAAGTTTTTTTGCTTCTTTCACTGCGATTTCTTCTTTTTTAGGATCAATCACAAAAAGAATTTCAGGAACCACTGCCATATCTTTAATTCCACCAAGAGTTTGGCGGAGTTTCTCTAATTCACGTTTGAGGGAAAGAGCTTCTTTTTTAGTTCTAGCTTCTTGTTCGAAAGAGTTGTTCTCTTCCATTTGCTCAAGTCGTTTTAAACGAGCAATTGACTTCTTTACAGTGTTCCAGTTTGTTAAAAGTCCACCTAACCAACGGTTAGATACATAGTACATACTGCACGCTTGTGCTGCTCTTTCAATGGCACCACGAGCTTGTTTTTTAGTTCCAACGAAGAGAACTTTTTTTCCTTGGCCAGTTAACTTTTTCAAAGCATCATAAGCTTCTTTTGTTTTTTGAACTGTCTTTTGGAGGTCGATGATGTGGATCCCGTTACGAGCTGTATAAACATACGGACTCATTTTTGGGTTCCAACGACGTGTTTGGTGACCGAAGTGTACGCCTGCTTCTAGCAGACTTTTCATGGAAATTACTGACATACTTACCCCTTTTTTAGTGCGAGATATCCAGACGCTACAAGACCAACGATACTTGCAGGGGTTAGCTGGAACTCGACTTTAATTATATAAAGCTCAAAAGATACCGGTGAATCGAACAAAAACCGTGAAAGAGTGTTTGTGCCAAAGAGCCTATCTAAGACAACTCCAGCCACAGCTCCCGCCATTAGTCCCAAAAAAAGCACCAAAAGTAGGTTCCCTATCTGGGTTTTGTTCATCCAAAAGCACCTTTCTAAAGCTTTCCTGTCAGAATTTGGAATTTGGGCAGATTGTCAAGGGGAAAGGAATCGTAGGGCTTCGAAAAGAGAATTCATGATTCGAATTTCTGCATCAGAAACGGTAAAAGTGGGCGGCTCCGAATCGTTTTGGCCTCCAGATCCCATTGGATTGGGACCGGGCTCTCCGTTCCAATCTTCGATTTCCACTACGATCCCTGCCGCGAAAACCATCTAAATCACAGTCCCTAAAGATCCACCCGGCCCAAATAATCCACGGCAGACGGGGAAGTTCAATTGGAAAATTGTTGGTTTGTTTCGAACGAACTGCTCACAAGGGAAAAAAAGCACTTCACCGAGGCAAACATCCAAAGCTTTTTTTTCCACATAATCCGACAGAGAAGCACAACTCTGAAGTGTTTTTTGAGACTTTTCGGTCGTTTTAGAACCTGTACAACCAATCGCACGCCTTGTCGTAAAATAGCCAGCAGATAAAAGTAAAAAATCCGATGCTTCGGGACAAATTGACCTTTTAAGGATTAATGTGGCACTGAACTTCCTCACAGCTTCGTCACGCGTTACTTTTGATGAGTCTAGTTCATTTTTTGTATCAAAGTATAAATCCCCAACACAATGAGTGAACATAAACAATAAAATGGTTAAAAAAATAAATTTCTGGAAAGATTGATTCTTCACCGGAACCCCTAAGAATTTAAACTCTGTTAGATTCTGGCAAAAGAAACAATTGAATTTTTATATTCTAATTGAATTAAATTTTGAACATTTTTAATATAGAAAACATTTCTGTGACATTATATTTCAAAAGATTTATTGACTAGTTACTAGATGATTAACATCAATCATTGCTAATGATCGTCTAACGTAAACATACTTTATATCCACAATATCAAATAAAGACAGAATCTTTACTTTTATGGTGGCATTTTCTTTAGCATAAGAATGGTACACACGAAAAGGAATCCCTTTCATGCTTGCCTGCATATAAAAAATCTTTCTCGCCTCGAATAAAAATTATATTGTTCGGAAGATGATTCCATTGGATCCGCATTGGAAGCTCTGTCCATGAGTTCACGAAACTCGATACGAAGATTCGTTTTCATCTTTTGGTATCTCAATGTTCTTATTTTTAATTCTTTTTTTCTAATAGAAGGTTATCTTTTTTTTATAAATCTGTCTCTATACTCACCAGGGCTCATTCCTACTGTTTTTTTAAAAACCTTTTGAAAGTGAGATAGATCTTCATAACCACAATGATAACACAAATCTGAAATTCTAAGATTTTCATTCGCTAACATTTGTTTTGCTTTCTGGATACGCAACTTCTCTAAATATTTTTTTGGAGTTAGGTTCAATTCTTGTTTCATCTTCCGAAACAAAGTCCTTGGATGTAAATTGGTAATCTCTGCTAAATCTTCAATTTGCCAAGGGTAACTTAAATCACTTAATAATTTCCGTTCCAACTTCAAAATCCAAGTGGCCTGAGAATTATGAAGCCATTGCTTATAAGGAGATTGAAGTTCTCTCTTCGGATCCACAGCTAATATATTCGCAACCGATTTTGATAGGATCTCTTTGGATGTATCCGTAAGCGAACGTAACGCTAAGTCAATCGAGCTAAACGCTCCACCTGAAGTTGTGATATTTTGATTCCTTACAATCAACTTATCCATTTGCAATTGGACTTTAGGATAACGATAAGAAAAATCAGAATGTAACCACCAACTTGATGCAATACTACAAGAATTTAATTTCCCAGATTCCGCCAATAAATATCCCGCAGAACAACTTGCATAAATTGGTTCTTGCAAATTTTTAAAAAATTGAATCTCAGACGATAGCTCGGGGAGCAAGGCTATGATCTCATCAACATTTAAATGATCAAGCCCAGGTATCAAAATGATCGATTTTTGTTTGTATCTTTGGTACCTTTTGGTCACTACTTGAATCCCGGAAGAAGATTGGATTTTACCCCCTTTTACGGAAATAAAATCCACTTTCCATTTCCATCTGCCTCGAAAAGCAACTTCTGAGATTCGATTTGCCATCATAAACGTGTCATAAAAGGAAGCAGCGGATGTAAGTAAAAAATGATCGTACAAAAAAATCTGAACATGAATCAATTCTTTCATTTGTCATTTTTTACCAAATTAGTGTCATTTATGACAATTGTTTTTTTTGCAACACTTGATATTATCAAATTGTGAAAACAAACAAAACTGAAGCAAGAATATACAACTTCCAAGAAGATATTGAAACTTTATTTCAAGATTGGGAAAAAGAATCAAAGAGAAACTTAATCGATTATAAATTTCATGTCTATCGTGTTTGGAATTTATGCCTAAAACTTGCAAATATTAATGAATCAAATGATCAGGAATTATTTCGCATTTTGGCAATCACTTCGGCGTTTCATGATAGTGAATATTTTATCTATAGAAATTGGGATTATCTCGAACCAAGTAACATCAAATTGAAAAATTATTTAGAGTCCATAGGACTCTCTCACCAATCAAATCTTGCATCACTTTGTTTGATGAATCACCATTTAATGAAGGTTTACCGAGGGCCACATTTTCGCGTCGTAGAATCATTTAGAAAGGCAGACTTAATCGATTTTCCAGGTATTCGACGACACGGAATCGATCCCTATTTCTTAAAACAGCTAAGAATTGAGTATCCATACATGAATTTTAGAATCATTGTTTGGTGGGAGACAATCAAACAGTTTTTAAAATCTCCTTTTTCAGGTTTGCCTATGTTGCGAAAAAATCCATACCTATTAACTATAAAGGACTAAATAATGAAACCTCATCCCTATATCCCAGATTCTAGTATTTGCAACCGTGTTATAGAATATCTATATGATGTTCAACCTGAATATTTAACCAATCATTGCCTAAGAAGCCATGCGTTTGCAACACTACTTTCAGAAACCATAAAAGAAAAAATAGATCGTGAAGTTTTATTTTGCACAACTGCATTACATGATTTGGGGTTATGCCAACACGGAAAACAAAAGAGTAGATTCGAAGTGCTAGGCGCAGACATTGCGGTAGATTTTTTATCTCAAAATGGTTTTGAAAAAAATAAATGTGATATAGTTTGGGATGGAATAGCATTGCACACTTCATTCGAAATAGCACTTCGAAAACAACCCGAAATTGCCAACGCAGCATCTGGTATCATGTTCGATGTGATAGGCGGGCCTCAACTTAGAATCATAGGAAAAACAAATTTGGAAAAAATACTTACAATCTATCCAAGAGTCAATTTAAAAAATAATTTAGTCACTGACATGGTCTCTTACATCCAACAGAATCCAAAAACGGTTACAGGTACAATTTTATCTGAAGTCGCAATCAGAAAATCCCCTGAAACAAATTGTCCCAACTTTGTTAAATTAATTGAAGAAGCACCATTCCCAGAATAAAAATATACTAAGGTAATCAAATTACATTTGAACTTTTGTATTTACTTATAGTCTAACTTGTTTATGTATTAAAAAAGTTAGTAAACAATAGATTGTTTTTTTACGAAAATCCCTTGTCATCTCATTTCCTTCTGATTGTATGAAAGTATGAGACTGATCCTAGTATCAAACAGGTTACCAGTCCAATGGGATGGAACCCCCAATGTTGGTGGACTTGCGACAGGCCTTGCCAGTTTTCTTTCTCATTGGAAAACTTTAGGAAATGAAGTGGTATGGGTAGGTTGGCCTGGAAAATCCATACCGGAAAAAGAACAAAAAACCTATTCCAAAAAAATGATGGAGGAACATGGAACCATCCCCGTATTTCTCAAACAAAAGTTAGCCGATTCATTTTACAATGGCTTTTGTAATAAAACGATTTGGCCACTTTTCCATTATTTCACTTCCCATTGTGAGTTTTCTGATATCACGTTTTCTTCTTATGAAGAAGCAAACGAAGAATTTGCGAAAACTGTCAAAGAAATTTACCAACCGGGGGATTGGGTATGGGTGCATGATTACCATTTGTTTTTATTACCAGGTATTCTAAGAAATACATTTCCTAATATACGATTGTCGTTTTTCTTACATATACCTTTTCCAACTTTTGAAATTTTTCGCCTACTCCCTGAGCGAATTCGAAGCAGATTATTAAAAGGAATATTAGGTGCAGATTTAATTGGATTTCATACACAAAGTTATACTCAATATTTTTTAAGATCCCTTCTCCGCTGTCTAGGTATAGAAAATGAAAGAGGAAATATTTACTACCAAAACCACATTACTAAAGCGGCATCTTTTCCTATGGGGATCAATGTTGAACAATTTGTTACGTACGCAAACTCAAACGAATGTGAACAAATAGCAAATCAAATCAATGTAAACCATAAAAATTTAAAACAAATTTTATCTGTCGATCGATTGGATTATACAAAAGGAGTTTTACAAAGGTTAAATGCATTTGAATTGTTTCTCAAACAATATCCAGATTGGATTAAAAAATGCAAACTTGTGCTAGTACTAGTTCCATCAAGAACAGACGTCTCTTCTTATCAATCCATGAAACGAGCAATCGATGAAAAAATCGGTTCTATCAATGGAAGTTACGGTACCTTAGATTGGACACCTATTTTGTATCAATACAAAGGATTCCCATTTGAAGAGTTGGTACCTTTATACAAAAACACTCATGTTATGTTAGTCACACCTTATCGCGATGGTATGAACTTAGTTGCAAAGGAATTTTTAGTTTCACAAAAAAAGGGAATGCTCGTTCTCAGTGAAATGGCAGGCGCAGCAGCAGAATTACCAGAAGCAATCCTAGTCAACCCAAACGATTTGAATGGTATGGCCGATGCGATTAAAGAAGCCATTGAGATGGATGAAAAAGAAATACTATCACGTAACACCTTAATGATCAATCGATTAAAAGAAAATTCCGTGATGGAATGGGCAAAAAAAATATTTGATGAAACCGAAGAAACTACAAATCAAAATTTAAATTTTCAAACAAAATCCATATCTCCAACATCCAACTTGTTGCTTCCAAAATCAAATTTACCAGTTTTTATAATCTTTGATTATGATGGAACACTTGTTCCGTTTCATTCGTTCCCACATCTTGCAGTTCCATCACGTGAACTCTTCAATTCTTTGACAATTCTTTCCCAATTTAAAACTGTCTCGGTTGCTATCATCAGTGGCCGAGATAGAAAATTTTTAGAATCTATTTTTGGAAACCTTCCATTCCATTTAGTAGCAGAACATGGTGCCTGGCACAAGGCTCCTAACCAAACAGAATGGGATTCCTTATTTTATTCAAATCTTGAATGGAAAAAAGAAATCAAAACACATTTGGAAGAATTTACCAAACGAGTGCCAGGATCGTTCACAGAGGAAAAAGAATATTCTTTAGTTTGGCATTATAGAAATGCAGATCCTGATATCGGACTAAATGCCGCAAAAGAAATGTTAGACGAGTTATCTCAAATATCCTCCAATAGTGGCTTTTTTGTGCAAAGAGGAAACAAAATCATCGAAGTTCGAGAATATGGAACAGGAAAAGGCAAAGCTGCGATAAAAATTCTACCAAACATAACAACGGAAACCTATGTCTTTGGAGATGATACAACTGATGAAGATATGTTTCGAGAATTACCAAATCAAACAATTAGCATAAAAATTGGGAAATCAGAAACCATTGCTAAATATCGATTTCAACATACAGATGAAGTCCACGTTTGGATTCAAAATTTAATCAATTATTTAAAGAAGGTTAATGATGGAACAACATAAATACAAAACTGGGATCATAGGAAATGGTAGTTTCATTGCTCATATCGATACTCATGCAGAGATTCTTTGGTTGTGTTGGCCTTATTTTGATAGCTCCCCTATTTTTGGTAAGTTGATTGATGATAGATGTGGAAACTTCTCAATTTTACCTACCTCTAAAATCGTCTCTACCTCTCAGATGTATTTAGAAAATACGAATATATTAAGAACAGAAGTTCAGACTGAAACTGGATCTTACGCTGTTCTTGATTTTGCTCCTAGATATTATCAAAATGGAAATCTACAATGCCATAGAAATTTATATAGAAAAGTCATACCGTTAACTGGTGATATAAAAATTCAAATCAAAATCAATCCATCTTACCAATATGGAAAACATAACTTAGATCCTAATGTTATTTCCGATAAGATTAAATATGAATTTGATGGGCTCAATTTTTTCATACAAGCAAATGTTTCTCCAAATCAAATTATAAAAGAAAAGCAGTTTCATCTAAACCAAACCATTTATCTTGCTTTACTTGAATCAGAAAGCAACCTTATCCCCATCCAACAATTGGTAGAAGAGGAACTTTCAAAAACAAAACAATACTGGCAGAACTGGGTAAAACATTGCACCATTCCAAATTTTGCCCAAAAACAACAAATTCGTTCTGCTTTATGTTTAAAACTCCACCAATTCCAAGAAACAGGAGCTATCATTGCTGCCTCCACAACTAGTTTACCGGAATCACCAAATTCAGGTAGAAATTGGGATTATCGTTATTGTTGGTTACGCGATGGATTTTATACACTTTTAGCATTAACCAATTTAGGACAATTTGAAGAACTAGAGCATTATTCACAATTCATAAGCAACCTAACACCAGCAAGTGATGGAAGATTCCAACCTTTGTATAGTATTTTCGGCGAAACGATTCTAGACGAAACTATACTTGATTTGAATGGATATAAAATGAACAAACCAGTTCGTGTAGGAAATTCAGCATATACTCACAAACAAAACGATGCATATGGACAAATACTTTTATCTCTTTTACCATTATATTTAGATGAACGAATCCCAGAAAAAAATAGATTTCATAATTTAAATCTGATACAAAACATCTTGGATCAAATAGAAAATACAATGAATGAACCAGATGCAGGGCTTTGGGAATTTCGCAATTTTTCACAAAAACATTGTTATACGTTTTTATTCCATTGGGTAGGCGCAAAAGCTGCAAAGGAAATCGCTTTTAAACTCGAAAAAAATGATCTTGTTAAAAAAGCGGAACTATTAATGTCTAAGGCAACAATCAATATAGAGAAATGTTTTGATTATGAACTCGGATGTTATACACAAGCGGAAGGTAAAAAGGATTTAGATGCAAGTCTATTACAACTCATAACACTCGGTTACTTAGATCCAAAATCTGAAAAAGCAAAATCTCATTTAATCGCAATCGAAAAACAATTAAAAACAAAAGAAGGGTTTATTTATCGTTATCTTCATAAAGACGATTTCGGAAAACCAGAAACAACCTTTTTAGTTTGTACATTCTGGTACATTGAAGCCCTTGCGTTTATGGACCGAACCGAAGAAGCAATCCAGTTATTTGATTTTGTTTGTGAACATGCAAATCATTTAGGTTTATTCAGCGAAGACATTGAATCAAATACTGGAAACCAATGGGGCAACTTTCCCCAAACTTATAGCCATGTTGGCCTTGTCAATGCTTCCCATAAAATTGCATCCAAAATCAATAAAAGCCTTTTTTGGTAATATAGGATTCAGATTATCATTGTTTAGTAGTTTATGAGCATTTAGAAAGTTTTCATTTAGATTGTTTTATCTCTAAAAATGTAAATATTGGGTCATAAATTTTGTCTTGATAAATTTACATTTCATGGAATTCTAATGTTCTTTGGATAAAATGGAAGAAAATGAAAGCATCACTCTAGAAGAGGCAAAAGAAAAAATTTCCTATCTGGAAAACCTCCTTAGGGAGAAGGACCAAACTACATACAAAACTTTTTTTGATCAAGACGAAGATGCAGTTGTCGTTTTTGATTTAGAGAGTCAACTTTTCATTGACTGCAATGCTAAGTTAACCAGCATTCTTGGATTCTCAAAAGAAAAATTTTTAACACTTTCTGTCTATGATATTAGCCCAAAATTTCAACCGAACGGACAACCATCAGATGTATTGGCAGGTAAATACATTGAAGATGGTTTTAAGTACGGAAATGTAAAATTCGACTGGGTACATTTAAATGTTAAAGGAGAAGAAGTTTTTTGTGAAGTAAAACTTTTCAATTATATCAGAGAAGACGGAAAACGATTTGCAAGAGGTGTCATTCAAAAAAAAGACCAACTGCTCGAATTACAAAAGAAACTTGAAGAAAAAGAAAAACTTCTATCGAAAGTAACAAAAACGTTGCCTGCCATCATTTATATCCAAGATCTTTCAACTAATGAATTTTTATATTTGAATAATAGTATCGAAAGTTTTTTAGGTTTTGAGGTAGAACCAATTGTTACTTATGAATATTTAATCAAACACATACTTCATCCAGAAGATCTACATTTGATCGATGACCATGCAAAAAAAATGTTTTCTGAAAAAAACACAGATATATATGTGTTAGACTTTCGTGTCTTTCATAAAAACGGGAATATACTTTGGTTTCGCGTATGGGAAACGAACTTCTCATTCAACAAAGACGGAATTCCTACGGAAGTCCTAGGTATAGCTCAAGATATAACCACTACTAAAAAAATTGAAATCGATTTAAAAAAACAAAATGATCTTAGCGAAGAAATTAGAAAAATTTCCAAATCAGGAGTTTGGGAGTGGAACACCAATACGAACCAATTGTTTTGGACTCCTGCTTTATTTTATTTACTAAATGTAAATCCAGATCTATTCACACCCACAATCCAAACCTTTACTCGTTTTTTTACTCAAGATAGCCAAATTTTTTTAATTGAAGCCCTTTCTAAAGCAGCAAAGGAATTTATTCCCTTTGATTTAGAATTAGAAATCACAGGGAGCCCAAATTTCTGGGTACGTATCCAAGGAAAATCAATCCAATCCAATTCGAATGAAAATATCATCATTGGGAGTATCGAAGATATTGATGAAACTAGAAAAAAAAGGATCGCACTATTAGAAAACGAAGCACGTTTCCATCAAGTAGCAAATCAAACAGGGTTCATCATTTATGATTATGACATCAAACTTGATAAAATCACATGGGACGGAGCTATCAAATCAGTATTAGGTTACGAAATCGAAGAATTCAATCATTTAGATATTGAAGGTTGGCTCAATCTGATCCATCCCGACGATCGGATGTTCACAAAAGAACTATTAGCTGATGCGATTGGTACAAGAAGTCCTTATCATGCTTTCTATCGAATTCGCAGCAAAGATAATGTATACATTCCGATTGAAGACCGAGGAACGTTTATCACGACCGATATTTCCACTGCCCCAAGACAAGTGGGGGTTTTAGAAAACGTATCTGCAAAATTTGAATTTGAATCAAAACTTCAAAGCAAAGAAGAAAGATTTCGTAATTTTTATAATTTTGCAAGCGAAGCAATTATCATCACCGAAGGTGATTTGATTTTAGATGCAAATCTTGCATTTAGAAAACTCTTTGGTTATGAACATGTACACAAGGTTTTGGTAAGTGAAATTATCGCAGATCCACTTTGGAACGGGTTAGATACGAAGGATAAAAGTTTTTCTTTAGAGGGAATTAAAAAAGATGGTACACTCATCCCAATCCAAGTAAACAAAAAGGAATTCGAAGAAGGAAAATTTATTTTATCTTTCATCGATTTAACTTTGATCAATGAAGCTGAGTCAATCAGAGAGGCATTAAAAGAAATCAAGGATAAAAACAATCTTATCGTTTCACAAAAACTAGAACTTGAAAAAACTATCGACGAACTCAAGTTAACCCAATCACAATTGATTCAAAATGAAAAAATGGCATCTTTAGGCCAACTGATTGCAGGCATTGCGCATGAAATCAACAACCCAATGGGAGCAATCCAAGCATCAAGTCAACTCATTCTTGAAAATTTTAAAAATCAAATCCTTCACCAGGATAAAATCATTCAACTTCTCTCAACTATCAATAAGAAGAAACGTGAATTATATTTTCATTGGATGGTTAATTCCTCTACCAAAAGAAACCAACTACATGGATCGGAGGCCCGAAAGCAAAAAAAATCCATTCGCGAAAAACTAGAAATCTTTGGCTGCAAAGAATCTGAATATATTTCGGAAGAAGTTGTAGATATGGGTGTACAAGATTGTTTACCTATGATTGAACACATGTGCAATGAAAATGATTTTGTAGATTTATTTAACTATGGAATGGAGTACATACGCACAACTCAAAACTTAAATTCCATATTAGAATCCATACAACGTGTATCTAAGATATTATATGCACTTAAAAACTTTTCTCATTTTGATAAAATTGGAGCAAAAATGCAAACAGACCTAATCTCCAATATTGAAACAGTTTTAATACTCTATAACAGTCAAATTAAAACCGGTATCAAAATCATTAGAAACTTTCCAGAAATACCGGTTATCATCCCTTGTTTTCCAGACGATTTGATTCAAGTTTGGACCAATTTAATTTTCAATGCTATCCAAGCCATGAATTATAAAGGCATCTTAACCATATCTGTCAAACATCCGCCGGAAGATACACAAAGGAAAAAATGGGTTCAAATTCTTATTGAAGACAACGGATGTGGGATCAAAGAAGAAATCAAAGATAAAATTTTTGAACCTTTTTTTACGACAAAAGAATTAGGTGAAGGAAGTGGCTTGGGTTTGGATATCGTAAAACGTGTTGTCCATAAACATGAGGGAAAGATCGAAGTAGAATCACAACCAGGAAGAACTGTCTTTACCATTTCTTTGCCAATCTAACTTTATACGATTCTCATGATAATGTGTGGTCGCTAACTAAGTAAATCCAATCATTTGATTTTCATCAAAATAAACACTCTCTGATTGATACGAAAATTAGGCCCATACCCTATCAAAGATGATTTTCATTATTGCAATTTTTTTTAATGAAATTTAAATAAGCACATATGAAAAACCTAGCTTGGTCAAAATACAAATTATTGTTAGTATTGGTGTTCTTAGTTTTATTCCAATTTATAATCAATATTAATACTTTTTATGTATCGGATCCCTTAATCAAGATGATTCAAGTAATATCATTATGGGATAACAATTGGACAACAGAAGGTATCATATACCCTGCATTTTCTTTCGATCCAGATTTCCTACTTAGTCCTTTTAATGACGGTTTTATTTTTAAAAATAACGATCGTCTCATTGGAAATTATCCCATCGCCTTTACTTTTTTGTATTCCTTATTTGGTTTTATCTCTTTTCAATACTTACCATATTTAAACGTTCTTTTTCTTTTTCTTTTTATCCACCTATTGAACAAAAATAAAATCAACACTATTACCATTATCTACATCATATTGGGCACTATTGTTTTTCCACTCCTACTCGACTTTTCTGAGAATGGAATATTTCTTGTGTTAGGGAGTTATGGATATGTAAATTTATGGAAGGCTCACATCCATAATGAGAAAAAACATTGGATACTTGGCAATATCTTTTTAGGAGCTTCGTTGTGGTTTCGGCTAGAAGGAATTCTTTTTTTCGCCACAATTCAATTCACTATCTTGATCATTGAATTTTGTCAGAAAGAATTTAAATTTACTAAACTCCTGAGATTCGAACGATATATTATTTTCCTTTTCATCTTAATTCTATTTCTATTGTGGAATCAATACAGTTATTCCCACCCATTGGGAACTCGTTACTTAGCAACTTACTCCAATTCCGGTAAATCATTCCTAACTCAGTTGCAATTATTTTTATCAATGATCTTCACTTATCCGCGTGAAAACGGATATTCATTTGGTTTTTTCCTCCTAAGTCCAATCCTATTTTTTGCTTTAATCAATTCCATAAAAGTTAGCTTCCAAAATCGAAAGATCGAATTTCATACAATGGTTGTTAGTTTTTTTATTCTATTGGTGGGAATAACATCACCAAATGATGGTATAACGTTAACTGGAAGATACTTTCTTTTATCAATAACACCATTTGCCTTCATTTTACACGAACAATTTGAAAACTTAAAAGCAAAAAAAGTATTCTCTTATATTTTAATCACTTGGAATTTGTTAACAAGTTTGATTGTCTTAGTAATTTTTTATTTTACAAGTGTAGAATTAAGAAAAATTCAAGCCGAAGTGAAAAAAATTGAATCACCGATTGTTGTCGCTACTAACGAATTTATATCTAGTGCTTTTGGATTATCATTAATTGAAAAAAAGGTGATTTGTGTAAGAAACAAAGATTTAGTTCCTTATTTTTATGAGAAATTAAAAGTAACATCAGAAAATGAATTCCAGATAGTAACGGTAGCAAAAGTGACTAAATATATTGCAAACGAACAAGATATTTTTAACGAGTTATCAAAGTCTTCATCCCAATATGGATACCAATGTCAGAATGAAATCAAAGTTGGGAAAATCATGAGTCTCCAATGCAAAAAGATAAAAACAAAATAATTTTTTAAATTTTATTATAACATTGATGTAAAAATAGCAAAAACGATCCAATCTAAATCTCCTTATCCTGTATCTTATTTAGGATAAGGAGAGCAAAATGGCATTCCAAAATATCCAAACTGGAATTATCACTGAAAAATTAATTGAAACAAAGGATTTTTATCAAACCTGGTTAGGTTTAGAAATAAAATTCGAAACAGAATGGTTTATTTTACTATGTTTAAAAAATCGACCTGAAATCGAACTTGCGATAATGGCGCCAAACCAACCACAGGTGAGAAAATCTTACTTTCAAAGGCCGTATCAAAATGCGGGTATGTGGTTTATCTTTGAGACAAAAGATGTAAAAGAAGAATACAGATTAATGAAAGAAAAAAATGCCCCGATCGATTTACAATTAACCGAAGAAGATTGGGGTGATGTCCATTTTACTCTCGTGGATCCAAATGGCATTGGGATTGATATTGTCCAAGAAAGAAATATGAATTAACTAAAAATTACCATTTGATTTCCTAATTTTTAGGAGAGTAAATGGTATTTGTGAAACCAAAACCAAATCTATATCCTGTCTGGAAACAAATAGAGGAACAATTAGATAAAGAATTTGGACTCAATCAAATTGCTTTTCTAACAGGGTATAGTGATTGGCACTTCCATCGTTTTTTTAAAACTATTCAAAAAGAAAACATAAAGTCATACATCAAAAGACTACGCTTAGAAAAAGCAGCGTATGAATTAAAGATTACAAATTTCCCGATTTTAGAAATTGGCATGGAAGCAGGATTTGCATCCCATGAAGCTTTCACTAAGGCATTCAAACGTGTGATCGGCTGCACACCCTCTGAATTTCGAAAAAAACACCAAAAAAAGATTTCAAATGTTAACTTATCCAAACTTGACCTTCCAATCGGATTAACAAAATTCAGCTTCCAAAAGAAAAAAATTTCATCATTTTCTATATTATATATTCGCCATATTGGTGGGTATGATTTGTTACCAGGTCCATTGCCAAATAGCAAAGAGATGATTCAACTTACATCCTTGCTCAAAAAATGGAATGAACTAAATAATGATCATAAATGGATTGGAATCTCTCAAGATGACCCAGAAGTAACACCTAATCAGAAAATTCGTTTTGATCTCGGTTTTACCATTGGAGAAAGCCATCCAGATCTACCGAATGAATTTGGCAAACAAACTATATTAGGAGGTACATATCTACAAGTTCGTTATACTGGAGTTTATGAAAATTTGCCCAATATTTACAATTGGATTCTCAATCACTATTGTATCGCTTCAAAACTTAAATTAAAAAACAAACCACCTTGGGAGTGTTACTTGAATCCCTTCGAAAAAGATCCAAAAAAAAGAATCACTGACATTTATATACCTTTAGAAACTTAAGCCACAAATCAAATGGATGTTTTGCTTCGGTATAAAACAAAATGCTCCCAACTATAAATTAAATTGGAAAATAAAAGAATGTATGAAGAAATAATCATTCTCCTCTAAATTTTTCCGTTTTCAAATCCAAAAAATCAATTATACTTCCAAGTATGAAAAGATTTCTGGTATTTACAATTTTGTTTCTCTTCTCTTTCCAATCTTGCGTGGTATTCCAAGCGACAAAAGTTCCTTCGAATAATTTACAAAAAACATTATCCGGTGATACGAACAAATCTCCAAAAATTGTATTTTTAGGAGATAGTATCACCCATGGTCGTGTAAGTTATGATTATGTTGAATCAATACGGAATCATCCGAAATTTCAAAATGCATTGGTAGTGAATGAAGGGATTAACAGTAGATTAACAGTTCAAATTTTAGAACAATTAGATTCAGTGATTCGTTTTCAACCAGACTATATTTTTATACTCATCGGTACGAATGATCTAAAGGCAACATTATCAAAGGAAGAATATGATCGATATGCAAGTTTATGGAAATTAAAGGATCCTGTAACTGAAGATAGTTTTATTCAAAATTTATCTTTGATATTAGAACGGATCCAAAAAAGTACAAAAGCCAAAATCATAGTTTCCTCTCCTCCTATTTTAGGTGAAGATCCAAATTCAATTCCATATTTACGTTCAAAACGATTTGCTGAGTTGACAAAAGTAGTCGCAACCAAACAAAAAGTTAATTATTTGCCACTCCATGAAACTTTATCATATGAATTATCACTCCACTCTGATCTTCCAAAAAAAGCATATGTTCAAAACACTTGGAGTATGTATTGGACTATCTTAAAGTATTATTCTACAACTGATTCATGGAATGATTTAGGAACATCTAACGGATATTATTTTTTGACTGATGGAATCCATTTGAACGAAAGAAGTGGTCAAATCTTGGAAAAAATGATTTTAGAAACATTATAATTACTTTCACTGATTCTTTCACATACGGATTCTCTTCTAACCCATTGATTGGGAAATAAGGAGGGAATCCCTAGTCGAAACGAATGATACATTCAAAAAATTGAATTTTGAAAGATTCAATTCAGGAGAACTACTCATCAATTGAGTGTTTCATCGATTTTCTGATTCGACATTTTTGATTTCTTTTGGTACACAATAGTTCTTTCGAAAATCCAAGTTTATTTTCGTCAAGTAAAGTGAGGGAGAGAAATGGAATTAGAAACGGATGAAATCCAAAAGTTTGAACGTACATTATTCCGAAAAGGTGTTTCGTTAATTGTTTTTACAAAGTATGGATTAGGTATCATTTTCCTTTTGGGTGTGGCTTCTAACTATGCCACAAAAAGTTTTATCCCTAACTTAATTGGTTCATTAATATTTATTCTCAATGGTGTGGTCCCGGGTTATTTTTTGAAAAAAGAAAAAGAAATTTCGAAAACATTAGCGGTTGCCATAATCTTTATCGACTTGCTGATTATTTTATGTTTTTTTTACTTAGATATCTATAATAATTATACTAAAGGTGATGCTAGCAATACATTAAGTACTGGGATATTTTATATCATTTTTATCTTTATCGCCATATACTCTAGTTTTTTATTTGAAACAAAATTGGTAATGGCAGTAGGAATCACCGCAATTTTATTATATGTTGGAGGAATTTATTTAACCCACAAATTAGGAGCCATTTTTATTCCAAAACCTTTCCCTGAAATGATCCGCGCCAATCATATAATAGTAACAACCGAAATTCAAAAAGTTATCTTCTACTCGGGAGTGATTTTTAGCTTACGATTTGTAGTTTCGCTTATGAGAGAAATGCAAAATGATTTAAAGGCAAAACTGATTGAGACTTTTCAAAAACAAAATTTCATCGTAAATAAATCTTCCCAACTTGAAAAATCAGCAAACACGCTTGCTATGTCAGTTGAAAAATTACAATTGATGTCTGACGAACTTCACAACCAATCCCAAAACCAAGCTGCATCTGTGGAAGAAATTTCCGCATCCGTCGAAGAACTTTCTTCATCGGCAACAAGTTCGGCCAATTTAGTAGAAGACCAAGTCACTCGAGTGAAAATCGTAGACCAAAACTTTTTATCACTTCAGCACTTAAGTGAAAGTGTTAAATCGAAAACAACTCAAATTGCAAAAGATGTGAGCCATTCTGCCGATTTCAGTCGAAAAGTCAAAAATTCGTCAGACGAATTAAATGGTATTTATTCGGAACTCAACCAGGCTTTTTCCAAAGTTGAAGAAATCAACCAAATGATGTCAGAAATTGCCGACCAAACCAACTTACTAGCATTAAATGCTTCTATTGAAGCAGCGCGCGCAGGTGAACATGGAAGAGGTTTTGCCGTGGTTGCACAAGAAGTCGCAAAATTAGCAGATCGTTCGCAATCAAATGCTGGTACAATCGCAAAAATTGTGAAGGATGCTGGTTTAAAAATCAATGAGGGAACACGTTATTCCAAAGAAGTTAAGTCCCAAGTGGAAAATCAAAATAATGAATTATTAAGAATTGAAAGTGAAATCTTAGGATTAGAAGAACATGTCAATGAACAGGAAGTTTTAAACCAAAAATTAAGAGATACTTTTTCCGAACTCCATATACTTTCGGAACAAATTGGAATCATAGCACAAGAACAAATGTCTGGAAGTAGTGAGATCAATCGTGCTGTCACAGTCATTGACGAAACCACTCAAAAATTAGCTGATTCAGTCCAACTCCTTTACGAAGAAATCAGCGAAATCCACAACCAAGCGAAACAACTCAATTTAGTTTAGGGATTTAGATGAGACTGAATTCAGTTTTTACCTAAAACCTGTCTTTACAACTGAGAATCCTTCTAGATTTTTGGGATATTGGCAATTTATTTCTATTATAAGTGAAATCGGCAATGATCAAATCCCAACTTCCTCCTAGGCCCACGAATGGCCGCCGCATTGAAGATACCATTATGGATCTATTAGAAGAGGATCCAAACAACGAAGAACTTCTCATTTCAAAATTAGAAACAAGTCATTCCTTCAACCGAGATAAATCTCAAATTTATTCATCGATTCTCAAAGTACTAACTTCCCTTGATTTTAAAGAATCAGAGGCAAAAGAAATTTGGGACAGTGTTTTAGAAAATCAAAACAAACTCTCTTCATGTTTAAAAAGACCAGTTGGATTTCGAGTTGCCTTACTCGATTATTTGATCTACCACAATCAAAAAATCAAAAACCCAAAGATCATCGAACTTCAATTGTTCTCGGAAACTGAAAAACTTATCTTAGTGGATGAACTTACAAGGTTATATAACCGTAGGCATTTTGATACAGCACTTGTTCGTGAATTCAAACAATCCACTCGTTATAATTTAAACCTTTCTCTCCTTGTGATCGATATCGACGATTTCAAAAAAATCAACGATACTTATGGCCACTTGATGGGAGATGAAATTTTAAAACAAGTTGCAAACAAAATTTCAACCAGTCTAAGGATGGAAGATACAGCATGTAGGATTGGAGGAGAAGAGTTTGCGATCATTTTCCCTCAGTCAAACGAATCACAAGCTTTTAAAGCGGCGGAAAAATTATTGGAAGCTTGTCGCTCCATTCAAATCAGTGGAAAACCAGTCACCATTAGTGGAGGACTTGTTTCGTATCCAGAAAAAGTAAAACGTTGTGAAGACATGTATGATTTGGCTGATCGAGCTTTATACACGGCAAAGGATTCAGGCAAAAATCAAATTGTGATTTATTCAAACGAAAAAAGAAGCAGTTTACGTTTTGAGACAAATTTAGAATTGTTCTGCGTTCTCCCTAACAAAACAATTCGTTCTATTTCGAAAAATATTTCAATCACTGGAATTGCTTTTGAAACAGAAGATGATTTGGCATTAAACGATTCGATTCCAGTTTTGCTACGCGAATCAGATTCCAACCACGAAATCAACGCTAAAATCAAAGTGGTGCGGAAAGAAAAAATTGGTGAAAAAATATATAGTGTAGGTGCGGAATTTGTTGAGTTATCACATGATTCAAAAACCAAATTAGCTGATTTGTATTTACTACACCAATTCAAGGCAAAAACTCCTATTGGTGTAGTTGTTTAGTTTGCTTAACGAGCGTTAGGCATATCACTCAATCCTCCCGCATTGATCACAAATGAGTAGCCACTTGCGGATAAAATTTGTTTTGCCCTTTCACTCCTTGCGCCGGAACGGCAATATACAATAATTTTTGATTGTTTGTTTTTGAGTAAACCAAGCTCATTTGGTAAAACATCGACTGGTATATTGATCGAACCCGGGAAATGACCATCTGCAAATTCAGACTTAGTTCGAACATCTACAACAACAGCTCCATTTTCTATCCATTCTGCTACCATTTGTTTATCGCCTTTTGATTGAATTTTTTTTTACGAAAACAAAGAGGAATCCAATGATCACTCCTACAATTAAAAATGTTTTCATATTTACCTCTTTTTTTCCATTTTTTCCTTGCAAAGAGTAAAGTCAAGAAAAACATAATACAATAGGGGGTATAGTATAGTAAACCACCCTAAAACACACTCCCTTTAAAAAATGGGGTTGTATGGTAATACAAGAAAAGGATAAATCAATGATGGTGACTACGGATACAAAGATTGGAATTCAGATCAAACCTCTATATGACTTTGAGTCGGGGACGTGGACTTACTTACTTTTAGATATAAAATCAAAACAAGCAGTACTCATCGATCCTGTGATTGAAAACTTAGACCGAGATCTTCAATTAATTGAAACTATGGAATACAAATTAGTAGCAACAATTGAGACACATATGCATGCAGATCATATTACAGCGGCAGGTGTATTGAGAGATAAAACCGGATGTAATTCGTATGCTCCCCATCTTTCTGGAGCTTCGTGTGCAACCCATTTTTTGAAAGAAAACGACACAATCTCTATTGGAGAACTTAATTTAAAAATATT
This sequence comes from Leptospira bouyouniensis, assembly GCF_004769525.1. Taxonomy (NCBI): domain Bacteria; kingdom Pseudomonadati; phylum Spirochaetota; class Leptospiria; order Leptospirales; family Leptospiraceae; genus Leptospira; species Leptospira bouyouniensis. Next base: position 153,177 of record NZ_RQFT01000008.1, read on the forward strand.
ACATACTCCAGGGCATACACCTTGTTCCATCTCTTTAGTTTTAAATGAGATGTATGTTTTCACAGGTGATACATTATTTGTAAGAGGGTGTGGGAGAACTGATTTCCAAGGTGGGAGTGCAGAATCATTATACCATTCGATCACAAAAAAACTTTTTTCGTTACCAGACGATACAATCGTTTTTCCAGGTCATGATTACAAAGGATTTGTTTCTTCCACCATTGGCGAAGAGAAACAGTGGAATCCACGAATCGCCAATCGAACGCTGGAGGACTTTAAATCCATCATGGACAATTTAAATTTACCAGAGCCAAAAAAAATCCATGAAGCAGTGCCAGCAAATCGAGCCTGCGGGAAAATGATATGACAGTAGGAATTTTATTTTTATTATTAGGAATCGGTGCAGGAATCTTAGGTGGCCTTGTTGGTATCGGTGGAGGGATCTTACTTGTCCCTGCTCTTGTATATTTTTTTGATTTTAATCAAAAATTAGCTCAAGGCACAACACTTGCTGCCATGGTTCCACCAATCGGGATAGTCGCAGCTTACATCTATTATACGCGAGGCGAAACCAACCTATTTGCGGCGGCACTCATTAGCGTTGGATTTATTTTAGGCAGTATTTTTGGTGCAGGTGCAGCTTCCAAAATTGATACAACTGTACTTTCTAGGTTTTTTGGAATTTTCACTGTGATCGTAGGGCTCAAAATGGTATTCTTTCCAAAATAAATTTCGAAAAAAAATTTGTTTGCCGTAACATCCGAGTCCTTTTTCCATTCAATGGTGTTCGGTTTTTATTTTGCACTTTTTTGGTTTTTATCTCGTTTTGTTTTTTACAGAATTTCATTTCCAGAAGTCCTATTACCTCCAATCACCTTCCTGTTTTGTTGGAACTTAGTTTTCACTTCACTTTGGATTTCTCTCATTTTTGTGGTCATTATTGGTTTTTTGGGGGTTTTACTTCGTATCCCTGTCATTGGAATTTTTGTGCAAGGGATACGAAACCAAGTGGCGGAGGTGGGATGGGTTTCATTTCTAAAAAACCGAACCATGATTTGGCTATTGAGCCAAACTTCTATTTTGCTCGGTTCCTATCAATTTGTATATGGAAAAGTAACCAAAGTGGAAACTCTCTACCTTTGGCTATCGCTAATCCTATTTGGGTATTTCTTCAAACAAAAATTCCACAAACCCATGGCACAATTTACAGGGAACCAACGGATTTTATTCTACCAGAATGGGGTGCGAAACTCAAAATCTGATTCGATCGATTTTCCCAGAGAGAAAGACGTCACTCCTCCTTAAAAAATCACAATTTCCCAACCAGATCTAGATTGAGACCATCTAATTGGTATGTACGGTTTTGCATTTGTTTCCACCAAAAATTTAAGTCGATCTTTCATCATAAGTTTCTTGCTTTTTCATTTTTTTGTCTGCGGACCGGTTACACTTCTTTCTAAAACGGATTCATTACCTCTGCTCCCAAAACCAGGGCAAAAAATTGCTGTATTTGCTGAAGGTTGTTTTTGGTGTTCAGAGCATATTTTTGAATCCATTCCTGGTGTGATTGATGTAATCTCTGGTTATGCGGGTGGGCATACTGAAAATCCGACTTATGATTCAGTGAATACTGAAACAACTGGGCACGCCGAATCAGTGTATATCGTTTACGATCCATCTAAAATTAGTTATGCGGAACTTTGTAGAATATTTTTCCTTTCTCATGATCCGACAACCAAAGACAGACAAGGACCTGATATTGGATCTTCTTATCGTTCTATCTTATTTTACTCGGACGAACTGGAATTTAAAATTGCGAACCAAATCAAGGAAGAAATCCAATCTAAAAAAGTATGGAATGGTAAAATTGTTACCGAATTCCAAACATTAAGACATTTTTATCAAGCGGAAGGATACCACCAAAACTTCATTCAAAAGAATCCCACACAATCTTATGTTTTAGCAGTATCAATTCCAAGATACAACGATTTTAAAACTCGATATAAAACTTATAACGAGGTACTAAAAGGTAATCAAGGGAACAAATAAACCAAATTCTTCTCTGTGACTGGGACTTCCAATTAAACTTTTCTAAACATTAAAATGCAGAAAACTGTTCTTTGATCTTTGTTCTAAACGAATCAAATTCCGCTTTGGATTGAAATTTACAAACTTTTAAAATTTCCATTGGTATTTCAGATGATTTTGCCTCTTTTGCGTTGATTGCTATCATCATATCACTTATATAAATAGGATAGATGATATCAGAATATACTTCATCTGCAAGTAATGGTCGATGATGGTATTCCATCGCCTTAGTATAAAGAATTGGGAAACCCCACTTCTCTCCTACCATTGCACCTAATTTCGAGTGTGTGATCCCAATGGCAGATTCCTCTAAACTAATTGTAGAAGCAATTTCTCTTGTGGTAGAAAATGTTTTAATTTTTTTCATGTGGTCTTTGTCAAAAGACAATAATAAAATTTCACCAATATCATGAAGCAGGGAAGCTGCGATCAAATTACTGAGATCCGATTTGTTTAATTCCATCCTTTGTCCTATTGCCTTACAATAAAACGCCGACTCGTTTGACTTTTCCCAAATAGCTGCAAATGCAGGGAATTTATCCTCTAACATTTGTTTGGTAGCTAAACTATACAAAAGAGTTTGTAATTCTTTTAAACCAATCAATTGGATGGCTCGGTCTAAACTTTCAACTTTGCCTCCTCGTCGAAACGCAGCAGAGTTTGAGAGTTTTAAGATATTCGCTGACAATGCAATATCACGTTTGATCATTTCAGCAATGGTTCCAATACTCGAATTGGGTTTATCAATCGCATCCTGAATATCTTTGATAGATTTTGGGAAAGTTGGGAGATTATCAATTTGAGAAATAATATGGTCTATTTTTTCAAGCTGTTGGTTTTCCTTTGAAACCTTGGCTGGAATATCAATCATAAAGACAGTTTTGTTTTCACCAGATTCGAACTTAAAAGCGGATTCACCAAGACCATCATTTTTTAACATCATAAGAGTCATGATGAGTCCTAAACCTGCACCTTCTTGGTCATTGGACATATCCATAAAAGCATCAGCCAAATCGTTATAATCCTTTGCTTTTGAGATTCGTGCTTTAATTCTTTGTGCTTCGATCGGAGTTAATTGTACATTATTCATAATGCGAATTCGCATTAAACTTCTATTATGTATGAAGGAAACAAATACTCCATAGTTATTTTTTTGTAAGGACTCTTCTATCTCCTCACGATTTTCAAGATACGTGGACTTGAATTTGCTGATAATTGATTCATATTCCTTATCATTTGTAATATCCGTCGCATTGTTTTTATAAAATACTCGTTTTGCATTAGCTTTGATTGCATTGGTCACAGTTTCTTTCATTGCCGCAAGCACAGAATCTCTAACAATGATTAGGTCAAGTTGTAAAAGAAACCGGTCTAAAATTTGAAATAGTGTATTTTCTACTTCATCTGTGATTTGAAAAAACTTAAAATGAAAAGGAGCATTTTCCACAATGGGATGATTGATATTTTCAATATTAGTGTGAAGGCCTAATTCTCGTTTGAATTCTAATGCAATAGCCTTTGGACTAGCCATAATACCTCTTAAGGAAGGAGTGCGGGGAATCCCCTAATCTTATTGTAAGGAGTACACCTACGCTCCATCGAATGCAATAAATTTAGAAAAGCAAGCGTTTAACAGGAAAAAGATGGCGAGTGAAATTTTGTGACAAGTACTGAAAAAACAATTCGTTTCTTCACTAAATTTGCTACAATATTGAACAAAGATTTAAAATATTTTTATTTTTGGTAATCCCAAATTGTACTTCACTGCTACAATTCTGATGATCACTACCAAACTCGCTGAAACAACCAAGTTAATGTTTCCATCACAAGAAAAAGAATACAATACCAAATACAAAACAGCTCCCGCCAAACACGCAGTAGCATATATTTCCTTGCGAAAGATAAAGGGAACTTCATTCATAAGTGTATCTCGGATCACACCACCAAAGATGGCGGAGATCATCCCAAGTAAGGCTGAAGCAAAAAAATTCACTCCATGATCGAGAGCAATTCTTGTCCCAAGCACTGTGTAAATTCCAATTCCCAAGGTATCGAATAAGAACAATTCATTGCGAAGTTTTGTCAGCAATTTTGGAAAAAAAATGACAAGTAAAAAACCAAGAAAAATAGCCCAGAGAAGATTCTCATCTTTCACCCAAGATACGGGATAGTTACCTAAAGTAATGTCACGTAAGGTTCCGCCTCCAATGGCAGTGATGAATCCAGTAAAAAAAACGCTAAAAACGTCATGGTGGTGTTCTTTGTGTTCCAATGCGGCTACAGCCCCTGAAATCGCAAATACCATGATACCAGCAAGTCCAATGTAATAAGAAAAGCTAAAATCCATCTGTTTTTGTCTAATTTTTACCTTTTAGACGGAATAAAAATGACATTTCACCACTCTCTCATTTGTTGTATAGTATAGAGACACAATATTATGTTCAACAGATTCCTAAGGACTACAATCATTTTCGTTTTTATTTTCCTTGGTGCCTGCATTCCTACAATTTCTAAAAGTTTGATGCAATCTGTTTCTGACTTCTTACAACTCAGAAGTTTGGTCAATACGGGTCCCTATCAAATCTCAGTCACAGTTTCTGGCCTTGTTGGTTCGGGGCTCACTCTCAATTTAAATTCTGGATTATCGTCTCTCACAATCAATACAAATGGAGTATACCAATTTAGCTCTACTCTAGTCAGTGGCCAAGATTTTAATGTCACGATTACAAACCTACCTGTTTTACCAGCCCAAACTTGTACTGTCAATGGTGGAACTGGAGTTGTAGGATTTGGAAATATCAATTCCATCATCGTCAACTGCGATCCATTACGTTACTCGTTAGGTGGAACAATTACGGGTCTTGATGGAATAGGATTCACACTTATCAATTCCTATGATGGTTCTACATTAGCAGTTGCGGTTGCAGCTGGAACATTTGCGTTTACGCAAACCTATGAAGCGGGAACTCCTTACAATGTTACCGTATCCGTTCAACCAAATCACCCTGTGCAGGATTGTCTCATCACAAACGGATCCAATACATTTGCTGCAATGGATGTCACAACGATTTCTATCAATTGTACATCTACCGCATACCCAATTGAGATCACAGCAGTGGGTATTGGGTCGGGGACATTAACTTTAAGCAATAATGGATCTGAAACACTTCCGATTGCCACAGATGGATTACATCGTTTCCCAACCAATCTACCACCATCCAGCACCTATAATGTACAAATTGTATCATCACCACCAGGGCACCAATGTGTATTAAGTTCCACTTCTGGTACAATTGCCGGAACAGTTTCTATATTAGCAAATTGTTTTAGTGTTTTGGCTTATACACCTCGAAATGGTGGGATCTTGTTACCAACAGAATCCTTGCGGTTAGTATTTTCTGCTGAAGTGAACACAGGAAGTTGTGCTGGTTCTGCGGGGACCTTAGATACAACATTAAGTTTGGCAATTAACTTCACTTTGGCGACAACAAATTTTGCCAATGATACACTTATTGTATCCCCCGCACCAACTGATAGTTGGTTATCAGGGCACCGTACACTAAACCTTAATTGCCAAACAAATGTTGGAGCCCATCCTTTATCCACAAGTATTTCGTTACTTTACATGATACCGTCAAACCTGCGTTATGTAGCCGATGTCGGAGGGAACGATGGTAATGACGGACTCACTCCTGGAACTCCTAAACGAAATCTCCAATCAGCCATTGATAGTTTTGGGGCTTGTCCAACAAATGATTGTGCTGTCCTAGTTTCGCAAGGGTCGTATGACCCTGCCGCAGTCAGTGACCGTATTCAATTAGTTTCAGGGATTTCACTTTTCGGAAGTTATGAGCCAGGTTTTGCGACATGGCGGCCAGAAGACAAAGATTCTACCATTTTTATGGATACTGTCCCTGCTAGTTGCGCTTTGGCTACTGCGACAAATCCTTGTGCTTCTATCGCTGCAGATGTTTCAGTTACATCACCTGTTGTGATTTCAGGATTCCAAATTGAGTCAGGTAGTTCTGCTCCGTTTATGGCCGGAGTATTCCTCGATTCCACTGCCAATGTCAGACTCATAGATAACGTTATCAAAGCTGGCACAAGTACAAGTGGCTCGGCAGGTGTTTTTTCCACAAACAGTAATCCTTATCTTGTCCTCAATCGTATCGAAGGGGGGACGTGTACAACAAATAGTTGTCACTCGATAGGTGTTTTGATGTCTTCAGGAGTACTAATTGCTCCGGTGATTTTTGGAAATGTAATCCTTGGTGGAAATGCACCTGGAATTTTGACCGGAGCGACATCCGCTGGCATTCGTTATTCTGGGACCTTTGGAATCGATGTAACAAATATTCGCCAAAACATCATTACTTCATTGGGTCTGCAGAATAATGATCCTGGAGCAACCACAATATCAGTTGCTTTTGATATTGGTACTCCTGCAGCATCTTCCACCGGCATCTTAGTGGGAAATCAGTTCAATCATGGAGCAGCATATGGTTCCTACGGCATACGACTCCAAGGGGCAACGAACATTCAAATTGGTTCAACGACACAAGGAAACGTGATCAACGGTAGTGCGAATGCTCGTTTTGAAAACATAGGAATCAATATATTAAATTCCAATAACATTGTCCGTCGGAATTTTATCAATCTAGGTACCACAGACAGAAGCAACGCATTCAATACAACTGCGGGAATTGTATTCACATCCGGTTTGAACAATACTTCCATCATTGAAAATAATACGATCACTGGTGGGAGTGCGACTGATCCAACTAACTTTTCTACTGCCCAATTGATTGGGATATCCGCAACCGCATTTGGACCAGGATCTTCCATTAGCAGAAACCACATCCGACTGGGAACAGCCAATGGTGGAGGTACTTCAGTTGTAACAGGGATCAGCATCTCAACTTCTGGTGCCATGCTTGTTTCGAATAATTGGATCCAAAATGGCACAAGTAATCGGAATGCAAGAGGGATTAATTTATACCAAATCACAAGTGCAATGCGAGTCTTTCACAATACAGTCAGTAGTGGTCCCGATACACCAGGCAATGATGCTGCTATTTATCTGAGTGGGTTCTCCAATTCTTTACTCATTGAGAATAATATTTTTTATTTGAATTCGGATGTCGCAGGAAATGCGTGTATTTATAATGTAAATGGCACGAGCGGTGCTACTCGATACAATGTCTTTCACAATTGTACAAATCTAGTCTTCCAAACAGCTCTCAATTATACGGACATCTGTGCTGGTGGAGTGCCTGGGAGTTTGGCATGTGTGACTCCGCTAGGCCTTGCTGCAAACTATGGGAACAATTTGAATCTCAATCCAAATTTGGTCAGTTTAATCGGTGTTTACTCTTATATCCCTACGGCTGCATCTTCCTGCCTAATCACAAGATCAACCAATACCATCATGGCCGATAGTTATAATGGACTTGGGACAAGGCCAGGTGTGGATGGTGGTGTATCCCTTGGAGCCATAGAATACAATTTGCCATGCACACCTTAATGATTGTTGAAAAGGATTTAAGGTAAAACGTAAATTCCTATGCGATCATTATACAAACTACCAATGTAAAGCTGGCGTTTTTTCTCTATGACACTTGTAATGTCCTTTAAATGTTCACCTGTCGGGTCTTGGACAGTCATAAGAACCTTTCCATTTCCATCCATTTTCAAAGCATAACCATAGGGTTGTGCTTTGGGCCAGAAAAACTTTGGTAAAAAATAAATCATTTTTTTCACAACAGGAGATGGGTGCATATGATCCATTCTGTCGTTTCTAACAGTGAATAGAGCCACCCAGAAGTCTCCATTTTCATTGCGAGTGATATTGTCTGGGAAACCAGGAAGATTATCGATCACAATTTCAGAACTTCCTTTTTTCGAACCTTTTAACCAAAGTTTTGTGATTCGGTAACGATAGGTTTCATTGATTAAAAGGAAGTCTTCATTTTTGGATAATGCAATTCCATTAGCAAAATACAAATTGTCGAGTAAAAGTTGAGTTTCTTTTGTTTTAGGATCGTAAACAAAGACTCGTCCATATGGTCTTGCTTCTAACAAATCATAAAGATACTCATTTTGTTCATATATAGATGCATCTGAAAAATAAATTTTTCCATCTTGTGCTATATCCAAATCATCAGTAAACTTTAATGGAATCCCTTTGTATTCAGAAACTAATGTGGTGATTTTGCCAGATTTATCCATTGAAAGTAAACCTTTATATGCATCGGCAATGATTAGGTTTCCTGACTTATCAAACTGAACGCCAAGTGGTCTTCCTGAAGTTTTGGCGATTGATTTGATTTCACCTTTAAGGGTGATGCGGATGATGCGACCATCTTTGTCTCCACCATAGATGTTACCCTCGCTATCGACATCAAGTGATTCCAAACCCTTAACTTTCCCGATCGCAAGTAGAATGGCTTTTTGTAATTCTGTGTTTGGTTCAAAAATCCCAACGGGTTCCGGTTTGATTGGAGGTTCATAAGCAACCGGCGAAAAGGATCGGCATGAGAATAAGCCGATAACGATTAAGATATTAAATAGTATTTGTTTCATATAGAACTCATCTCCTTTTCGATCAATGCATCCTTGACGGCCCATCGTTCATCCACCCAACGTTTCATTTTTTTGGACATAGGTGCAAACTGTTCGTTATCTTCGATTGGGACTTGGTCCCTTGGGATCACATCGACAAAAACTTTCAGTTTTCGAATTTTACCTGACATCAAATCTAAGAAACTAGGATTTTCGGTTGGATAAACAATAGTTAAATCAATAAAAGCATCAAGCGAATTTCGAAGGGAAGTCGACACAACAGATATCCCTCCACTATGTGGACGAAGCAAATGTTTGTAGGGATTTTTCTTAATTAATTTTTTCATTCGCTCAGGAGTACGTCTATGCCCTTCTAAAAAATTCAAAATAGAAAATGGCATTCCATTAAATTTTTCACATACTTTTTTAACGTTTTCCAAATCCTTCGTAGCAAGTTCAGGATTTTTTTTCAATTGTTCACGGCTACTTCGTTTAACGAAAGGGAAATCTAAAGCAAGCCATGCATGACCAAGCACTGGTACATACTTCAAGGAATCTTTGATAAAAAAACGAATTAGTGGAATTTTTCGGTTCAATACCGATTGGATGATATAAATATCTGACCAAGATTGGTGGTTACTAATAATCATATAACTACCATTTGGCTTTAAATTTTTAAAATTTTCACCAATGACTTCAAATTGGACACCGTATAAAAATCGAGAAATTCTATAATTATTTTGAATCCAAGCTTCACCAACTTTCACAAGTAATCGATCACCCAATCTTCTAACAGATCCTGTTGTCAAAAGTTTCCATATATACAACGGGTACATTGTTGGTATGATCCAAACTAAATTCAAAAGAAATAATATATAAGCAATAACTAAACCCAAATTAAACTCCTAATTCGTATGAAGTTCCGATTCCTAAGATGGTGACATCATCCATCATCGGGGCATTTCCCCGAAAGGAATGGAACTCTTCCATAAGATACTGAACGGTATCGGCTAAACTAAATCCTAAACTCCTGGCAGAGTGAAAACTGGAAAGCAATTTGGATTCACCAAGTAAATTTCCTTTCTCATTTTCCTGCTCCAAATACCCATCAGAGATCATAAACAATCGATCTCCAAGACCAAATGGCACTATACTATCAGAATACTCCACATCTTTCTCAAGACCCAACATGAGACCCGACTCATTTAATGGCACAATTTCTGATTTGTTCAATACATATGGTTCATTATGACCAGCGGAAGCATAAACAAGTAAATTTTCTTCCATTTTTAAATCCACGATCACAGCAGTGAATTGATTGGACTTTTTACCATACCTATCAATAAAAATCTGATTCAATGCATATAATACGTCAGATGGATTTTGCGCGTTGTGTTTTAAATGATCATACTCTGCTTTGATTGCCATTGTGATGAGAGCTGCCTGAACACCATGACCTATGGCATCCGCTAAAAACAGGCGAATTTTCGACTTCTCTAAACGAATCACATCGAAGATATCCCCCCCTACTTCTGCCATGGGTTCGAACTTTGATGCAAAATCCAAATGCGCAATGTGTTTTAATCCAAGTGGTAAAATATTCCTTTGTATGGTTTTAGCCGTTTCCAAATCTTCTTGGATGATTTTTAAAGATTGTGTGAGTTTTGCGGTTCTTTCTTTAACCATCACTTCCAAAGTTTCATTCTGTAATCGTAACTCTTTGTTTTTCTGAATGAGGACTTGGTTTTCTCGTTGTTCTGCATTTCTAATTCTTGCGGTTAACAACTTTAATAAAGTCAAAGTCATCTCTGGACTTGTTTGGATTAAACGATGAAAATCTTCTCTCGTTAATTTATACAAGATAGACTTTTCTTTCGTTGTGATATTCACAGTTCTTGGAGCGGAATCAATTAAAGATATTTCTCCAAAATAATCACCTGATACTAAATCTCCGATCACGAGTATTTCTTGTTTGGTTTCATCAAGATATTTCCAAACTTCTACTGAACCCTTATCAATAAAATAAAAAGAGTCACCTAACGTATATTGTTCGATTACCAAAGAACCTGAATCAAATTCAACTTTTTTCATTTCCTTAATAAGGAAACTTAAATCAACAGTTGGTTTATCTTCAAGTCCCATCGGATAGGTATTTCAATCGCCTTCGCGGTTGACTGCTTCTAATGTATATGCTGGTTTACAAAGTGACCAATATTCTGCATCCTCTGTGAATGGATTGGAATACCGAACCCTTGATCCTTTTTTGATAAGTATCGATTCACCTGCTGAAAGAATCAATGTTTCTCCATCCACTTCAATTTGTTTTTTACCACGTACCATCAAAGTCCACTCGTCAAAATTTGGTGTTTGAAATGGTTCACCCCAACCAGGTGGAGCAATCATATGGGCAATCGAAATATCATTTGTGTTTGTGCTAGGAATACCAAAGTGTTCTTCGATGGTTTTATTCCCTGGGACAGGAATGATGGTTGGATTATTTTGGTGGATATAACCCATGTTAATTACCTGGGAATCTGAAGGAAAACTTATGTTTGAGAAGGTCTTCTGTATATGCCCATAAATTCCTTCTTGCTGATTTATCATACGATATAGGTGAACTATTTCGTTCTTTCTTTTTTACAAAATATTTTCCAGAAATTTGATTCAAACCAGGCTCTGTTGCCAAATATATAGATGTTTCCGCACCTTTGTCTTCAGAGATAGCAAAAATGTTTTGTGCAAAAGTTAATACTACTTTTGCCAAACCATCATTGTTTTGTCCAAATTTAGTTTTTACGAACCCAGGGTGTAAACAGTTTACTGTTATTTTTGTTTGATTGAGTCTTTCCGCTAATTCATATGTGAAATAGATATTCATCAATTTTGATCGTTGGTATTGTTTCCAACCAGAGTAATTGGATTCACCCATCATATCCTTGAAATCCAATGCAACACCTTCATGTGCACGAGAAGCAACATTGATGATTCTACCTTGATTCGAATTCTTTAAAGATGGTAATAATCCGAGAGCCATAATGAAATAATTTAAGTGGTTCAAAGCAAATGTTGATTCTATTCCTTCGCTTGTGATAACGCGTTTGTCAAAATAAGCTCCTGCATTATTCAATAGTACGTCAATTTTTGGATGGTTGCTCCGAATTTTTTCTGTTAAAGAAAATGTCTCTTTTGCAATGGACAAGTCAGCAACGTACGAATGTACTTTCACACCATGGACTTGTAAACTATAGACTAACGCAGAAAGTTTATCTGGATTTCTGCCAACTAGTATCAACTCATGATTTGATTTTGCAAATGAATGTGCACACACTCTACCAATTCCATCTGTTGCACCTGTGATTAAGATTATTTGATTCATGATGTAAATTCCTCGTTTTGTTTTTTAGGGATACTGAATTGAAATATAGAACCTGAAGTTCCATCGCTATCTGCAGAAAGGGTTCCACCATTAACCGTCACAAATTCAGAACATAACAACAATCCAATTCCATTACCGGTTTCTCCAAGGGTTCCAATAGACTTAATGACCTCACCTGCTTTAAACAACTTATCAATCGTAGTTTTGGACATACCAACGCCAAAATCACGAACAGAAACTAACCAGTGATACCCTGTATCAATTGCTGAAATTTCAATTTTCCCATTTTGATGGCTAAACTTCAATGCATTAGAGATTAAATTTCGAATCACTGTAATGATCATACGATCGTCACAATACACCATCGCATGATTTGGGATTTTATTTTCGAAATGTATTCCCTTGTTTTTTGCGCTCAAATTGAATAGTTCAATGCATTCCAAAACAATTGAGTCCAAACGATAATAATTTGGTCTAAATTCCTCTTGTCCTCGTTGTAACTTAGACCATTCTAATAAATTTTCCAATAAAGAAAAAACAGATTCTGTAGCATCTACCAAGGATTGGGTCATTCCTGCCAATGCATCTTCCTTCTTTTTCATGTCTTCATTTAGAACTTTGAGTAACATTTTGATCCCGGCAAGCGGACCACGTAAATCATGTGAGATGATCGATAAGAATCGATCCTTGGTTCCATTGGCAACGAGTAGTTCTCTATTCACATTTGCCATTTGTTTCTCAAGATTTCTTTGTTCAGTATTATCTCGAAATACCAATACCATCCCAATTTTTTTACGATTAGAGTCTCGGATTTGTTTTGCTGTGACTTCCCAAAATTTTTTGTCTTTTTCCCATGACCATTTAGAGAACGTTTTTTTCTCTGATAAATGGTCTAGTTTAGAAATCAACTCTGGTGTATGGTGGAAAAAAACATTATGAGGTAAGAGGGAAACATTTTTATCTTTCACTGAGAATAAGTTCTCTGCAGAAATATTCCAATCAACGACTCTATGATTAAAATCGAGTATTACTACTGCTTCGTCGAGTTCATCAACAATTTCACTTCGCACAAGTGGAACTAAATCAAACATGCGATAGTATCCAATGGCAAAAAAGATCATTATTGCCTGCATTGTACACATAACAGCGGTTATATTCATACCAGGAAGTGGCCTAATACCTAATTTATGTAATATTGCAGCTACCCATATAAACAAAAATGATAACAAAATAAGAAGATAACGGTTCCTTTCCGTTGACTTCGTTTTTAATATTCCGCGAAATAGAAGAATCGCAACAAACACTGACCAAAAAAATGACAGAAGGTAAGACGCGATAAACCCACCAATATTTGTTTCTTGTATCCACTGGGTCCTTCCGTTGACATTCACCAGATATGTATCCAATGTTAAGGTCTTAAATAATGGATCTAATACACAAACCGCTAATGTGAACAAAGGCTGAAGAAAAAGTAACACCCAAAATCGTTTGGTTAATAAATGGCGGTTGTTTGTAAATTCGATAGAGACAAGCACCATACCAACGTTGGCAATTGAAACCCCTATATATAGCAAACTAATAAATGTTCGGTGTAAATGAGTATTAATGTATAGAAAGTCAATTCCATAGAATCCGGTCCAAAGCATGGAACCAAAAACTAGAATCAATAAATATTTAACTAAATTGAGTCGAAAGGATTTAAGAACAAATAGCCCCAATCCTAGATTGAAGCTAAATGCTAAAAAGAGTAAAACACTATATGGATGGTATTGCCACAAACTAAGGCTCGTCGCTACTTAACATCTCGCAGTTACCATCAAAGACAACGCCATCCGCGATTTGTAATTTAGCTGTGCGAATGTTGCCTTGTACTTTACCAGTTGATAACATTTCTAACCTTTGTGTTGCCGTTACATTTCCGACAATTGTTCCACCAACCACAACGGTTCCTGCTTTGATATTTGCTTTGACTCGAGCACCTTCGCTGATCACCAAATATCCGTCTGAAATAATTTCGCCAGTAAAGTCCCCTGAAATTTGAAGAGGTTTTTTAAAAGCCAATGTTCCACTGAAAGCAGTTTCTTTTCCAAGGATAGTCGCGATTACTCCGTGTTCGGTGATAGTTGGTTGCATTTCTTTTTTTGACATAGTTCCTATTTTGTTTTCATGTTATAAACTCCATCCCAATCTTCAGGAGGAGGATCTGCGATATAATCGTCACAACGTTCAATGTAAAGTTTGGAAGGACCGTCTTCAGGATGGATGGCCAATCCTTTTTTGAATTCTTCTTTTGCTTCGACAAATTTTCGGGATTTGTACAATGTAAGTGCCTGGTTATAATGGACTAACACTGCCTTCATTTTCTCACTTACGATCATTTGGGCTCCTTAAAGAATACGACAACGGCGGTTGAATAGTGGTCTGCGTGGCTAATCGACACTGAACTACCCGTAAATCCTTTCTCACGGAAAAACTTCTCAGTTTTCCCATGGATGACTAGCGTTTTTTTCCCAAAATTAGTGCCAGCTAGTTCAATCTCGCGCATATCGGCAACCTGTCCAGGTTCTAAATCGAGGGCTTTGATGACCGCTTCTTTACAAGCAAAACGACCTGCTAAAAAAGGTACAGGATCTTTGTGTTTGTGACAGTATTCCACTTCATCGTCGGTGAAAACCCGCTTCAAAAACCGATCACCATGTTTTTGTAATAAATCTCGAATTCGTTCGTTTTCGACAATGTCGTTCCCGACTGATAACATAAGTAGATTTATTTACGTCGAAGTTCTGTGAGTCGAGCAAATAATCGGTTGTTTTCTTTATGGTATGGCCGTCTTAATTTCACTCGTTCCGAATAATCAAACGCAGCAGCAATATCCCCATTGGAAAAGAGTGCCTCTGCAATATAAAACAAAGTCAAACTGTCTGAAGGATTTTTTTGAATGTATGAAACGGCAAACTGTAATGGGAAAACAGACATTCTATGTTCCGTGTAAAGGTATATCTTTTGAAAAGAAAGGGGGGCTTCGTTGATATCTGGGAAATGAGATGAAATCATTTTTTCAACCTCTGCCCAATGTTTTTGTTTGTACAATGTGAGAGCCCTTAAGTAGATTATGTGTTTCGGATGTGTCTTCGGAATGATTATTTCGGAGCCTATTCCCGTGTATTCTACCCGAATCAAAGAAAGATCATCAATCAAATCCCCTTGTCTTTTGATTGCGTCACGAATCAAATTTAGATCACCCATTCCCTCAAGCGCGGTTTTCAAAAATAATTCGTCATCTTCATTCACTTCCATTTCCTGCTCGGAACCAATTAGGATATCATCTCTCCCATCCGAACCAATTAGTAAAACATCTCCCTGTTCCATTTGGAATGTATTAATTTGCAGACTTTTCTTGGATGCCAAGAGTCCCAATTTCGCACACACATAGTTATGTGGTAGGAAAAATGTTTTTCCGTTACGGTATATGACGGGCCGAGGGTGTTCCGCATTCAAAAAATAAAAAAATCCAGTTTCATCATCGATCAAACAAAGAAACATTGAGATCAACATGGATCCGTCAAATGTTACAAGTGTGTTGTGTAATTCAAAATATGCATTACTCACCCATCTTTCAGGAGTGATGTCTCTTACATCCTCTGACTGGCCATTTCGTTTGATAATAGCTTCAAAAACCGATCCAATCACAAGTGCACCACTAGCACCTTGCATCGATTTTCCCATTGCATCTCCATTCAATACTACAATGTATTTTTTGTTTTGTAATTGAATGGAAGACGAAACACATAAATCTCCTCCGATTTCTGAATTCCATTGTTTGTATGAAAATTTTTTCTTTTGTTCCGTTAAGAACTGAATATTCATATTCGATGATCGGGCATGATTTTGTGTGAGTGGTTCAATCAATAATGATGCTAAAAAATAATCACCGTCCTGCTGTTCTTTGAGTCCTTGCACTTCCGTCAATGCAGAATTTAATTCCTTGGTCCTTTCATCTACTTTTTGTTCCAAGTTTGAATATAATAGTGAGTTTTCAATCGACACAGCAATTTGCGAAGATAAAATCTTAAGAATTTCAACTCTGCCTGGAGTAAATGCATCTGTCGTTAGGTTATTTTCCAAATACACGATCCCAACAACTGTTCCATGACTCAAAATTGGATAACACAATAATGATTTTGGAAAATATGTTTTTACATATGGATCGTTTTTAAAATCACCTTCTCTTGCCGCATCTCCACAAATCACAACCAATCCTGTTCTCACAACATACGCGATAATCTGAGTTGGAATTTTATTTTGGTTAATTGTTGAAATTTGGTTTGTGAAGTCTAATTCAAAGGGTGAATCTGCATATACAGATACAGTTTCTGTTTCCAAATTCGACTCGGCAATCACCTGCCATTTTGAATCTAAGTTTAATATGAAATAACCACGTTCAGCACCGGCATTCTCGAGTATGATTTTCATCATTTTTTCCAAAAGTCGATTGAGTTGGATTTCACCGGAAATTGTTTGAGATGCTTTGATGACTGTATTGATATCTAAGTTTGAACCAACGTCTCCAAATATATCTTTTGTTGTACTCAATAAGGAAACATTATCTGTTGAATCGGTTCTAAAATTCCTACCTATATATTTTTTGAGAGAGATATGTTCCGCTTCTAATTGTTTCACCTTGGAAATAAAACCATATTTGCCATAACGATAATGAGCTTCTACAAGGTGTAAGTTACTATACTGATCGAAACCTGTTTCTCTCCACATTCTAACCAGAATTTCGTTTGCAATGGCTTCTTCTAATATATATCCAGATTCTCTTGCTGAAGTAATGGCCGATTTACAAGCGATCACAGCCTCTGATTTTTGATTTGAGATATATAACTCAATTGCTGAAACAATTTCATATTTATGACCAAAATTGTCAGGAGAGTTATTGGCCCAAACCTTAAGCCTTTTTGAAAACGATTTTAATCGTTTCAATAAATACTTATTTGAAATTTCATTAGAGGCAGAAGCATTCGATAATAATTCATAAACTACTAAAGAGCCAAAAAATACATGTTCAGGAACAAACATCATTCCAAACACAGCACCCTCCAACTCATCCAACTTTAATGATGCTTGGTATGCTTTATTGATATCACCTAAGAAATATTCCAACCTAAGAGTACATAAATAATAATCAAAAAGTGCATTCGAATTCCCTGCCGATTCCCATTCTTTTACAATTTCGGATTCTGAAAAATATCTACCTTCCAAACTGAGTGGGTCAGAAGATTCAGCTCGCATATTTTCAACCATTTGCATATTCAATCGATGCACTTGGTAGGCATGGTGTTGGCGTAAACTCAGAAGAGATGAATCATAACGAAGTTGGCTTTTATAGAGGTCATCTAAGTTCTCTCTATACATCAAACCTTGAAAATGAATATTATTTAAAGAATATGATGCATATTGTAAATCACCAGTTTCCATTCCAACGAGGAAACTTTCCCAAAACAAATTTTTACCTTCACGTGCATGATTTTTCCAAGGCGAAATCATACAGGTATACATAAAAATTGTTCTACATTTGAATGTTTTTGATTCAAATAAATCAAGTAATTTGACACCCAATTTACCAAATTTTAATCCAGATTCATAATCTCCTAGACCTGAACCTTGGATCATACCCATGGCGCAAAATCCAAAAGCACTCAACTCACAAAGGCCATTCACCAAACTATAGTTAACCATTTTGAGTACGATCACAGGGAATAAATTTGGCTCTGCTAAAAAAGAAGGTGCAATACAAGCATTTAGCAAACGCATAATCGCCAAATACTTAGGATCACTTGAGAGAGGTAAATTTCCTAATTCCTCTATTTTTTTTGAACCCAACCTAAGTTTAAATTTAATAATTTCCGGTAAAGGCGACAATGTAGTGGCATTTTTTGGTAATCGGACTCCTAAAAGTTTAAGAGCTTGTTTCAGTGTTACCAAAACTTCCTTCATTTTGTTTTGGGTCACAAGCATAGAAGATTGGAGCTCATACACTAAAATCTTTTCTAAATCTGTTTTGGTTTTTTTTAGAATATAATTAAAACTTTTTTCAGCTTTTTCAAAGTTCTTAGATAAATACGCTGACCTTGCATAAGCTAGGTGCAACTTCAATGTGTTATCGTAATGAGTTTCCCATTCTTCATCTTTCATCAACCCGACCATACGTTCAAAAAAAGTAAACGCAGCGTCGTAAGCGGATGAATTTAATGCTTTAAATCCTGCCCTTTCATTTAAAGTCCTCAATTGAACCAATTCTTGGTCTTTCGTAATTTGAGAAGCGCCTAAATTGAGTTGGTTTACAATTGTAAACAAATGATCATCAAGTTTGTATTTATAAAGAATCGATAAATAAGTTTTACCAATTTTATAATGTAACTTAGACTTTTCTTCTGGGGATATGATTTTATAAATTGCTTCGCGAATTTTATCGTGCGTGAAGTTGGCATCGTCCAAACCTAAAATTAAAAATTCTTCGTTAGCTAATGCAACTAAATCCATAGATGCAAGATGAAATGGTCTTTCTGCTATGGTTGCATATATATCATGTCGAAACCAGTTTCCAATACACGCAGTTAATTTTAAAGTCTCAATTAAGTTAGGTGGTTGAAGATTAATTTTATCAATAATCAAATCAATGACATTTTCAGAAATATTAACCGAATTGATTTTTTCTTTATCCCAAACCCAACGATTTTCAATGAATTGTATATAAGATCTTTCATAAAGATTCTTAAACATTTCGTTGACATGAAACGGATTCCCTTTTGTTTTTTTCCAAATAATTTCCGATATTCCAGTGATTTCCGACTCTGGCAAAGATAGGGTTTCGGATACTAATAATGAAATATCACTTTCCCTCAACGGATCTAATTGAATTTCGGTGATAGATGTTTTTGTTTCCCTCAGTTCCTCCAACATACGAAAAAATGGATCAGTAGGATACACTTCGTTGTCTCGATAAGAAAGAATTATAAAAAAATAAAATAATTCAGGATCGGTGATGACCTCTTTTAGCAATAGAATACTTGAGGAATCGGCCCATTGTAAATCATCCAAAAACATAACAACTGGATGTTCTTTAGTACAAACTGTTCGCAAAAATTTGCGAAATACTAAATGAAATCGATTTTCAGTTTCTACCGTATCAAGTTCTGGAGGGATCGGAACATTACCCAAAAGTTGGGATAACTCAGGGACTACATCGATAATAAGTTTGGCATTAGTACCTAGAGCCTGGGAAAGTATTGTTTTCCATTCCTTAACAGATGTTTCATTTTCAGATAACAGCTGCTTTACTAACCCTTGCAATGCTAAATTGATGGCACGGTATGGAATTGATTTTTTATATAAATCAAATTTACCAGATGTAAAATATGCCCTTTCAATGGTAACAGGTTTTTGTATTTCGTTAATGAGAGCAGATTTTCCAATCCCTGAACGTCCCGAAATTAAAAAGGTTTCAATTTTACCTTCGGTAGCATTTAAGAATTTTTCCTCAAAAGTTTGTAACTGAGTTTCCCTTCCATATAATTTCTTTGGAATTTGAAAACGAGAAGACTTATCATTTTTTGCTAATTCCATATGGAAGGAATCAAGTTCTTCTTTACCATTTTCCAATAATACAGATTGGATTGTGATCAAATCAGAGAGTAATCCAGTTGCAGTTTGGTAACGATCTTCCGGATTCTTTTCCAAAAGTTTCATGATTAAATCAGACAATATTTTTGGAGCATGACTTCTTTCTTTTGGAGATAAAGGGATTCGCGCAAGATGAGCGTGAACCATCTCCAAACTATCTGTGTATAAAAATGGAAGTTCACCTGTGATCAATTGGTATAAAGTAACACCCAATGAATAGAAGTCCGTACGATAATCAACCGTACGATTCATGCGACCAGTCTGTTCTGGCGATATATGAGCCAACGTTCCCGTTAAATTTTGGTTCATCGGGAGATAAAAACTTCTATGTGTCAGCAAAGTGGCTGATCCAAAATCAATGATTTTTAAATTACCAGTTTCAGGATGAAAGATGATATTTTGTGCTTTAATATCATTATGTACAACTTTTGCTTTATGAATATCACTAAGAGCCTTACATATTTCGATAGATATATTTAAAAATGTCTGTAAATTGCTATATTTGCCACTTAACTGAAGTTTTGCGAGATCGAAATATTCAATGTGAGGAAAAACAATAGCAACTGTATTTTGGTATGACTCAAACCCAAGGGGTTTTAATGTATAGGGAGAATCAATAGTTTTTAGAATTTCAAATTCATTTTTAAATCTGGTAATCTCATGATTATCTGGATAGTCCCGATTTAGGAGTTTTACGACTACCGGAGTTTTTTTATCGTCTTCCCCAATGTAAACAGAGCTTCGTTTCCCCAAATGGAGCTCTTTTGTTACTTTATATTTTCCAATCGTAAACAAAAGAATTCCTTATCTTGCCGTTTTTCCACCGTCGACAGGAATCACAGCACCTGTAATGAATGCCGCACCCTCTCCAGACAACCAAACACATGTTTTAGCAACTTCTTCTGGGGTTGCCATTCTTCCTAGTGCATACGATTTCATTCTTTCTTTTTTCACTTCTTCAGGATTTGGTACATTCGCATAAAATACATCATCCATTTCTGTTTGGATCCCACCAGGGCAAAGTGCAATAACTCTTATCCCATTTGCTCCATATTCTAATGCTGCTGATTTTGTAAGTCCAATGATTCCATGTTTTGACATTGAGTAAGGACCTGCCTTTTCTTTTCCACGGAGACCCAAAGCTGAAGATACATTAATAATTACACCACCATCACCTTGTTTCAGAAACTGTTTCAATTCAAATTGCATGGATAAAAATGTACCTTTTAAGTTTACATCCATTACTGAATCAAAAATATCCAAAGGATAATCCGCAGTCGTTTTTAATACACCAGAGATCCCTGCATTGTTGACCGCAACATCGATACGACCATACTTTTCTATGATGGTTTCTACAAAATTACGAACTGCTTCCGATTGTGTGACATCACATTTGAAATATAGTCCCTCCCCACCTTGTTTTTTTAAGAGAGAAAGAGTTTCCTCACCTTCTTGTTTTCTGCGGCCGCAAAATCCGACCACATAACCCGCATTAGCATACTCTAATACAATTGATCTACCTAAGCCAGATGTTCCACCCGTAACTAAAGCGACTTTTTTCTCTTTCATTGGATTTCCCTATCTTCTATCAATCTTCCATATCGATTGATTGCTTCCTTTACATTTGCCCGATCCAATTCCGAAATTTCTTCAAAACGAAATCCTGCAAAAAAGGTATCTTCATTATTATCGTCTTCTTTTACCCATAATAAAATACAAGTTCCATGTACGAAACCAACAATATCAAAATGCATAAAAAATTCTAGCTGTTGTTTCGTAGACAAACTGCCTGGGTGGATTCCTGAGCACCGCACCATAAACCCTGAATTTGAGATATTTTCAATGGTAGAAACGATATTACGTCCATTTTCACGGATTGAAATATTATTTTTAAATCGATCCAAAATTCGAAACCTTGGATCGATTTCATACACTTCTTCTTGTGTGCTTTTTAAGCGTTTGTAGACTTTTAAAGGCAAAATACTTGCTGCCATTTCTATCTTGGTGATCTCTTGATTTTCTTGGTACGCCGTGATAGCAAGCTTCGAATAGTTCCAATAACCAGCTTTGCTGAATTTCACCTCTTTTGCCTTTGCCCTAAGTTTGATGGGCATATTCATTTTAGCATATTGAAAAAATTCTGAATTCAAATATAACAATAAGAAGGTGACATCTTCAAACGGAACTTTTCCAAACATATGATTACATGCGATTCCAAATTGCCTTGCTGCTTCTACAATTTGCATTCCAGATATATGTTTTAAATTGGGTGGTGAAAAAAATTTGTGAGTAGGTGGAATGTATAAATTCGCAAAAAAAGTATCTCGTTTCGGAATCTCTGGGAACCTTTCAAAGATTTCAGAAAGCATCGATTTTTCAACATTTCCTACATAATAATCTCTACGTTTGACAAGTTGTAAAATTTTTATCTCATCTGCTTCTGTCACCAAATCATTTAAGACATACTGCTCGATTTCTTGATCAAAGTGATAAAATTGACTCAGAAACTCTTTCCCAGAATCATCAATATTTGCTTCATTCAAAATTCTATCTGCAGATTCTTTTCGAATTCGAGAAGGAATTGTTTTTAATTGATAATAACTACCCGTTTGATCAGTCCTTTTATAATAGTAGAATAGAAGGAATTCTCTGTCTTGATTGTTCAGTTTTGGTAAAACATCATGTTCCATGATATCAGCCAAAATCAATCGAGGCAGTGCTCTTCTTATATTCGAAACAAAACTATCATCTTGGTAGTATGTGCGAGTGTATCGTTTATCAAGGGGTAAAACGGTAGGGAGATCTTCTTTTTCGGAAACCTTCATTTGTATCAACCAGGAATCTACTCTAGGATTAGTCCGTAGATTCCAATGGGATAGGTTTCAGCGCAAGTAATTTAACATCGATTTGACAAAATTAAGTTAATTTCACCTAACAACAGTTACTGAGCATGGTGCATAGTGTACAACACGATCTGATACACTACCCATGATGAATCTTCCTAAAATTCCATGCCCTCGGCTTCCAATCACGATCAAATCGGCCTTTTCTTTTTCTGCCAACTTGCATATTTCTTCAGCAGGATATCCTTCCAAAACCACACGTTCCCATTTCACTGATGTTTCATCTAAGATAGGATGAATCTTTTCAAACCTTTGTTCAGAAATCCACTTGACTCTGTCTTTTCCAGGAGGAGCGGCATCATAATAACCAGGAAGCGGACCAAAATCTTCAATGACTTCTACAACGTAACAAATTGCTTTACTTGCTTTTGCTATTGCCAATCCAAATTCCAAGGCTTTTGCTGAACTGGGTGAACCATCAATTGGAATGATCAGTTTTTGAATTAATTTTTCCATAGAAAGATACTACCATGCTCCTTTGGATTGTGAAAGTGAATTTCCATTGACAATTATCAAAAGATTCCGAACGGCTTCCCAAAAATCTCTTATCTTAAAGAAATCAAATCGAAACTTTTATCCTGGAAAAACCTTGGAATTCAAATTAGTAAGTCTATTATTTTTTTCTACCATCATCTTCTTTTGTGAGGTAGTATGCCACCAAAATGGGAATGGTTGTGACAAGAATTACAAATACAGCAACAACGTTTGTCACAGGCCTTTGTCTAGGACGAATAAATTCTGTTAACATCCAAATGGGAACTGTGGATTGTTGGCCTGCCGTAAAAGTTGTGACAATCACTTCATCAAATGACAAAGCAAAAGACAACATTCCACCAGCTAACAATGCTGTGGCGATATTTGGCAATATGACAAAGCGAAATGTTTGCCAAGGATTGGCTCCTAAATCCATCGAAGCTTCCACCATTGAATGAGAACTTCTTCGTAACCTTGCCAGGACATTATTATAAACAGTTACGATACAAAATGTTGCATGTGCTATGACGATGGTCCATGTACTAAAAGGAATCCCAAACAAGGACATCGCAGACCGAAGTGAAATCCCTGTTACAATTCCCGGAAGTGCAATGGGTAAAATTACAAGAAAGGATATAATTTCCTTTCCAAAAAACTGACTTCGATAAACAGCAAGGCAGGCAAGTGTTCCTAAAAAAATAGCAATGAAGGTTGAAATCAATGCAACCTGTGAAGAAAGAATGATGGCCTCCCATATATCATTGCGATCCCATGCCACCCCAAACCACTTAGTTGTAAAACCAGGAAGTGGGAATTGAAATGTTTTTTCATCGGTAGAAAAAGCATACATGATGATGAGTAGAATGGGAATGTGGATGAATAAAAAACCGAATAAAGTTGCAGTTCTTAAACCGATAGATCCTAAGTTCCATTTAGAGCGCATCAAATGCTCCTAATCGTTTTGCAATCGATAGATATACCATCATGATGATGATGGGAACGACTGAAAATGCAGCAGCAAGTGGAATGTTCCCTGCCGTCCCTTGGTGTGTATAAACAGCCATTCCAATAAAATAACTCGAATTACCTATGATGGTAGGAATGATATAATCACCAAGAGTTAAGGAAAATGTAAAAATAGAACCTGCGACAACTCCTGGGAAAGCCAAAGGTAATATCACCTTACGAAAGGTTTGCGAAGGCCCACCACCTAGATCTGAAGATGCTTCCAAAAGGGATTTTGGAATTCTTTCCAGTGATGCTTGGATCGGTAAAATCATGTAAGGTAACCATATATATACGAAAACAAGAAACATCCCAATATATGAAAATGATAAGGAACTACCTCCAATCACAGGGATGGCAAGAACCACATCCAACAAATGTAAGAGACCAAGCTGATCAAGGCACCATGTCAAAATCCCTTCTTTTGCCATGATCAGTTTCCAAGAATATACTTTGACTAAATAACTGGACCACAATGGTAACATCACACCCAAATATAGAATTGGTTTGAGAGTTGGACCTGCATTCATCGCCATAAAATAGGCGATGGGGAATGCAATGATCGCACTCACAACCGTCACGGTAAACGCCATCGTTGTTGTACGGATGATGATATCCCAATTCGTACTTTGACGAAACAAATCATAATAGGATTCTAATGTAAACTCGCGTTTGATCACACCTGAGAAGGAATCAATGGAGAAAAAACTTTGGATGAGTAGCGTAAACAACGAACCTAAATATACGACTCCAAGCCAGATGAGAAGTGGTGCCAAAAGCAAAAAAAGCGCCAAACTTTTTCTGTAAAACAAGAAGGTAAAAAACTTATCAAAGGTACTAGTCATGGGAATTACCTTATAACAAGTGTACGTCGGAGTCTTTCCAGCCGACGAGGACTTCAGATCCAACTGCAATATGATCCGCAGATATTTTTAAGTTTTGAGTGGATGCAATGATACGAGAACCATTTGGTGTTTCAAAATGCATTTTAGAAGTCGCACCTGAATATACCTGGCTTTTTAAAATGGCTTTAAAGGTTCTATAACCTGTTGAATGGTTGTCTTCTTTGGCGTTGGCAAAAACATGAACCCTTTCTGGACGAACCATTAGTTTGCCATCACGACCGGTAAGGCGTTTTGTTTCTTCTACACTTAAGATATTAGAAGTGCCGACGAAGTTGGCAACAAACTCTGTTTTGGGTCGGTTGTACAATTCTTCTGGTGTTGCAATTTGCTCTACCTTTCCTTTATTAAACACCGCAATGCGGTCAGACATGGAAAGTGCTTCTTCTTGGTCATGGGTCACAAATATAAATGTGATCCCTACTTCTTTTTGGATGGCCTTAAGTTCGAGTTGCATTTCTTCCCTAAGTTTTAAATCAAGTGCACCCAATGGCTCATCTAACAGAAGTACACCGGGCCGATTAATGAGTGCTCTAGCAAGAGCTATCCTTTGCCTTTGCCCACCTGATAATTCCGATGGTTTCCTCTTCCCAACATCAGGGAGACGTACCATCGAAAGCATTTCAGAAACACGTTTATTGATTTCAGTATTTGGAAGTTTTTTGATTTTCAAACCATAACCCACGTTTTCTGCAACAGACATATGGGGAAAAAGGGCATAATCTTGGAATACTGTGTTTACATTTCTTTTGTAAGGAGGGATACCAGTGACATCAACTCCTTCCAAAAGAACCCTTCCTGAACTTGTATCTTGGAAACCAGCCACCATTCGGAGGCAAGTTGTTTTACCAGACCCGGAAGGGCCTAACATCGAAAAGAACTCACCTTTTTTTATCCCAAAGGAGACATCATCCACCGCTATAAATTGGTCGAATTTCCTTGTAACATTTTGAAATTCGACATCGTAAATTTGGTCCATTCTATCTCCTTTAGAATTCTTATGATGTTAGGATTTTACTTACTTCCAATGATGGAAATATAATCTTCTGCCCATTTTTTGTAAGGTATACATTTTCTTCCACCGGAACAATCTTCTTTCGGAGTTCTCCAAAATGAGATTTTTTCAAAGTTGTTGAAACCGTTTACAGCACAACCAGTGTCCCCTAGTAAAGCATTTCCTTTACAAGCAGCAGGAACAGAAGGAACAGAACCAAACCAAGATGCTAAGTCACCTTGCACTTTCGGAGAAAGAGAGTGTTCCAACCATTTGTAAGCACAGTTAACATGTTTAGAATCTTTGTGTAACATTGTGCTATCTGCCCATCCAGTCGCTCCTTCCACAGGAACAATTGAAGCAACAGGTTGTTTTTCGCTCACGAGTAAGTTAACTTGGAATGGCCAAGTAGAAGAAGCAACTAAACCTTCTTTTTTAAAGTCGTCAACTTGCACCATTGCATCATGCCAGTATTTCGGAACAAGTTGTCTTTGTTTCTTTAATACTTCGATCACAGCATTATATTGTTTTTCATCAAGTTCATATGGATCTTGGATCCCTAACTCAGGTTTTGCGACTTTGAGATACAATGCAGCATCAGCGATGTAAATTGGTCCGTCAAAAGCCTGTACTCTTCCTTTGTTTGATTTACCATCAGGGAGTACTTGTTCTTCAAATACAACATTCCAACTAGTCGGTGCTTTTTTGAAAACTTTTGTGTTGTACATGAGTACGTTTGGACCCCATTGGTAAGGAACACCATAATGTTTTCCATCAACAGTGTGCCATGGAGCATTTTGTAATCGAGAGTCAATGTTTTTCCAACTTGGAATAAGCTCCGTATTGATCTCTTGGACTTTGTTACCTGCAACCAAACGGAGGGATGCATCTCCCGAAGCTGTGACTAAGTCAAAGCCACCTTCATTCATAAGTGCTACCATCTCATCTGATGTAGCGGCAGTTTTTACATTTACTTTACAGCCTGTATTTTTTTCAAATTCGGTGACCCAGTCATACCCTTTGTCTGTTTCACCACGTTCTATGTAACCTGGCCAAGCAACGATGGATACTTCTCCCTCGCCTTGTCCAATTTCGGAAACCTTTGTTTCTTTTTTACCGCAGTTTACCGCTAATGCGATCGAAAGTACTGCCGTAAAAAAAACCACTCGTTTGTATGAATCGAATTTCATAAACCTATGTGCTCCTGGTTTTACTTATGTCAGGCATTAGATACCAAAAAATCAAAATTAAGCAACCAATTCTGGAGTTTTCAAAAAAAAGGTAGGAATTTTTAGGAGGCAAGGTTTCAGTGAAAGCACAGGTTTCGTATGAAATACATCAAAGACAAAGACCTTTTTCGCCAGGAAAATTTCATTGGTGGGGTTTGGTGCCCTGCAGAAAACAAAAAAGAAATTTTAGTACAAAACCCTGCCACAGGGGAAACGATTGGGAACATTCCCCATTCCACTGAAAAAGATACATTGGTCGCCATTCGTTCAGCCAAAGTGGCATTCGATGATTGGAAATCTCGACCTGCCAAAGAACGAGCAGGGATCCTTCGTAAATGGTTCCAACTCATGATGGAAAACCAAGAAGACCTAGCTCTCATCATGACCCAGGAACAAGGCAAGCCACTAACAGAAGCTAGGGGGGAAATCGCTTATGCAGCTTCCTACATTGAATGGTTTGGAGAAGAAGCCAAACGCCATTATGGAGATATCATCCCTTCCCATAGAAAGGATACACGAATCCTTGTTTTAAAAGAACCTGTTGGAGTTGTGGGAACCATCACTCCTTGGAATTTCCCAGCAGCGATGCTTGCTCGTAAAGTGGCTCCTGCACTTGCGGCAGGTTGCACTGTGGTTTCTAAACCGGCAGAACTCACTCCATATTCTGCCCTTGCAATGGCAGTTCTTGCGGAACGCGCAGGGCTTCCCAAAGGCGTCTGGAATGTGTTAGTTGGTGACCCAATTGCCATCGGGAAAGCGATTTTGGAAAGTAAAGATGTTCGTAAACTCAGTTTCACAGGTTCCACAAAAACAGGAATATATTTGATGGAAAAATCAGCACATACCTTAAAGAAACTTTCCCTTGAACTAGGTGGCAATGCACCTTTTATCGTATTTGAAGATGCTGATTTAGACGAAGCAGTCAAAGGTGCGATGTTATCGAAATACAGAAACACGGGACAAACCTGTGTTTGTGTGAACCGATTTCTTGTTCATACAAATGTAGCTGAGTCTTTTGCCAAAAAACTCGCTGAAAAAACCAAAGAACTTGTGGTCGCTAATGGAATGGAACCTAGTGCCAGCCAAGGACCTTTAATCAATGAGGCTGCAGTGGAGAAAGTCAAGGCCCATATCCAAGATGCAGTAGGAAAAGGAGCCAAGATTTTAATTGGAGGCAACACACACCATTTAGGTGGAAATTTCTTCGAACCAACAGTTTTGTATCCAGTAAATTCATCTATGATCGTAACAAAGGAAGAAACATTTGGACCTGTATCTTGTATCCAAACCTTCCAAACGGAAGAAGAAGCGATCCAACTTGCAAACGATACTGACTTTGGTCTTGCCTCTTATTTTTACACTAAAGACATGGCACGTATTTTTAGAGTCGCAGAACAGCTGGAATATGGGATGGTAGGCATTAACGAAGGGATTATTTCTTCCGAACAAGTCCCTTTTGGTGGAGTCAAATTTTCAGGTATGGGACGCGAAGGCTCCAAATACGGTCTCGATGATTATACAGTAACCAAATATCTCTGCCTTGGAGGAATCAAATGACGGGCAATCAAAAACAAACCAACAAAACTCTCTGGGAAAGAAGATTAAAAAATGTTCCAAGAGGGGTCACGACCGCCTATCCGGTGTTTGCCGAAAAAGCCACCAATGCAGAGATTTGGGATATCGAAGGCAAAAGATTCATTGATTTTGGTGGTGGGATTGGCGTTCAAAATACGGGTCACTGCCATCCGAAAGTAGTCGCTGCTATCCACAAACAAGTGGACAAGGTGCTCCATACTGCCTTCCAAATCATGCCATATGAACCATACATTGATCTCTGCGAAAAATTAAATGCAAAAGCACTAATTGATGGGGATGCCAAAACCATTTTATTTTCTTCTGGTGCAGAAGCACTTGAGAATGCAGTGAAAATTGCAAGGGCAGCAACAGGAAGGCCAGGGATTATTAGTTTCCTTGGTGGATTCCATGGTCGTACGATGATGGCACTTGCCTTAACGGGAAAGGTAATTCCTTATAAAAAAGGATTTGGGCCGTTTTCCAGTGATGTTTACCACATCCCTTTCCCAATGGAATATCATGGGGTAACAGAAGAAGATTCTTTAAAAGCGCTGGGCAACTTATTCAAAGCTGATATTGATCCAACTCGAGTCGCAGCAATAGCCATCGAACCCGTGCAAGGTGAAGGAGGATTTTATATTGCCTCTCCAAGTTTCTTAAAAAAACTGAGAGCCATTTGTGATGAACATGGAATTTTACTCATTGCAGATGAAGTACAATCTGGATTTGCAAGGACTGGTAAACTTTTTGCCATCGAACACTCTGGAGTGAAACCAGACCTCATCACCACAGCAAAATCACTTGCAGCTGGTATGCCTCTATCTGCTGTGATAGGCAAAACATCCATCATGGATTCTGTGGAACCGGGTGGGCTTGGCGGAACCTATGCAGGAAACCCAGTGGCCTGTGCAGCAGGAATTGCGGTGATGGACCTTATCGAAGAGGAAGGGATCCTTCAAAAATCAGTGAACTTAGGAAATCTTCTCATAAAAGAACTGAATGAAATCAAAAAAACCAATTCCAATATCGGCGAAATACGCGGATTAGGTGGAATGGTTGCCTTTGAACTCGTAGAAAATGGGGACCCTCACAAACCTTCTGCCGACATGGCAAAAAAATTAACGACAAAAGCATTAGAACATGGACTTGTTTTACTCTCTTGTGGTGTGTATGGTAACGTGATCAGAATCCTCGTTCCCATCACTGCCGAGGAATCCATCGTAAAAGAAGGCCTTAACATCATAGCAAAATCATTAAAGGAAATCTAATCTAAATATGAAACAGTATACACTTTGGATTGATGGGAAATGGACAAATACTTCCGGCGGAAAAACGATGGGTATCGAAGACCCAGCTACAGGCAAACAAATTGCAAAGGTAGTTGATGCAAGCGCTGCTGACGTCGACAAAGCAGCCAAAGCGGCACACAAAGCTTTTTATGATGGCCGGTGGTCCGGACTCACACCTAGCGAACGTTCCAAAGCCATTTGGAAATTAGCAGACCTACTCGAAGAAAAAACAAAGGAATTTGCAAAATGGGAATCTCTCAATGCGGGGAAACCTTACAAAAACTTAAGTTTGGCGGGAGACATTCCGTTTGCCATCGATAACATTCGTTTTTTTGCAACAGCTGCACGTGATGTTCATGGAAGCCGTGCAAACGAATACCAACCAGGATACACATCCATCTTACGAAGAGAACCAGTTGGTGTTGTTGGCCAAATCGCCCCTTGGAACTACCCCCTACTCATGGCAGTATGGAAATTTGGACCTGCCCTTGCTGCCGGTTGTACTATCATCTTAAAACCTGCACCAGGAACCCCTATCACCACACTCATGTTAGCGGAACTCACCAAAAAAGCAGGTATCCCTGATGGAGTCATCAATATTGTCACAGGTGGTAATGCCACAGGACAAGCCATTGTGGACCATCCTCTGGTTCGAATGGTATCTCTCACGGGTTCCACAGGCACTGGAAAAAATATCATGAAATCGGCATCGGATTCTTTGAAACGAGTGCATTTAGAATTAGGTGGGAAGGCACCACTTGTTGTCTTTGATGATGTTGATATCAATTTGTTTGCCACAAAAGCGGCGTTTGGTGCCACTTGTAATTCAGGTCAGGACTGTACTGCAGCAACAAGAATCATCGTACCAAAATCATTACAAAAAAAGATCACCGATGCTGTGGTGGATGCTATGAAAGCAGTAAAGGTAGGTGATCCTTTCAACGATAAAACAGATATGGGACCACTCATCTCTCAAATCCACAGAGAGCGAGTCATCGGTTTTATGGACCGAGCCAAAAAACAAGGAGCCAAAATCCTAACGGGTGGAGGAATTCCAAAAGGATTCGATAAAGGATACTTTTTTGAACCAACAGTTGTGACTGATGTCAAACAAAACTTCGACATTGTGCAAAACGAAATTTTTGGTCCCGTTCTTACCATCCAATCTTATGACAAAGAAGAAGAAGCAGTAAAACTTGCCAATGATGTCAACTATGGACTCGCTTCTTCAATTTGGACAAAGGATGTAGCACGTGCTATGCGAGTTGCAAAACAACTGGAATTTGGAACAGTTTGGGTAAATGACCATCTTCCACTTGCATCAGAAACACCACATGGTGGTTTCAAACAATCAGGATTTGGTAAGGATCTATCGATTGAATCGGTGGGTGATTACCTCATCACAAAACATGTGATGGTCGGTGGGGTTTAAAATCTCATTTACATATTAGAATTCTTTGGGTGTCTAATATACCATGGCATCCAAAGAAAATCCCATTGTCTCTTTTTTCCAATGGTTAACTCCACGTTTCCACTTACTAGATGATTTAGACAAACCTGGCACCATTGAATCGGTCCAAAAAGGTGGTGAACTCGTTGGTTCCAATCTTTGGACGCTGATCTTTGCCATCTTCATTGCAAGCATTGGCCTCAATGTCAATTCTACTGCTGTCATCATTGGAGCTATGCTCATCTCACCTCTCATGGGTCCCATCGTGGGTATTGGTTTTGCAGCAGCGACAAATGACTTCGATCAACTCAAACGTTTTTTACGAACACTTTTTGTGGCAACAATTGCAAGTATCACCACTTCGTTTATTTATTTTTCTCTCTCACCGATTAGTGAAGCACAATCCGAACTCTTAGCACGCACAACACCTACCATTTATGATGCTTTGATTGCTCTTTTTGGTGGAGCCACAGGGATCATTGCCAATACCAGAAAAGAAAAAGGGACGGCCATTGCAGGGGTTGCCATTGCAACAGCTCTTATGCCTCCACTATGTACGGCTGGCTTTGGTCTCTCACAGGGGAATTGGCAATTCTTTTTTGGTGCAATTTATTTATATCTCATCAACTCCATCTTTATTGCAATCGCTACTTTCATTTTTGTGCGTTATATGGACTTTCCTAAAGTGAATTGGGGACTTTATAAAGAAAAGGAAACTAAAGTAAAACTTTATTTATCTCTATTTGCTATCATCGTGCTAATTCCATCTGTGTTTACAGCAATTCAAATTGTTCGTTCCTCCTATTTTAAAGGGAAAGCAGAAGAGTTCATAAAGAAAGAAATTGTTACGGATGGTAGAAGGGTATTGGAAAAAAACATTGTGTACGGTAGAAAACCTAAAATTGAAATAACTCTCCTCGGTACAAAAATTGATACCATACAAGAAGTTGAGCTGAAAAACAAACTTAAGTATTATTCAATGGAAGGGGCCGATCTTGTTCTACACCAAGACCTTTCCACTACCAATTTGGATAAGTTAAAATTCGAAATCCTTTCTGAACTTTATCAAAACCAATTGGATTTGGGAACATGGAATACTGAGATGATCGCAAAAGAACTACAGATTTTTTTTCCTAATTTGGTATCAGCAAGTTTTGCCAAAACAAAAAAGTTTGATATGAATGAAAATTTATATCGTGAAACCAATCTATTTGATTCCGAATGGAAAAAACTACCAACACAAGAAGAAAGTTTGAAATTAGAAGCTTACATCCGATTGAGGTCAGGTGAATCTGAAATCGAACTCATCACAAGATTACAATCCAAAACCAAACAATAGTTGTATGAAAAGATGGAATTCTTAATTCATACCAGCTGAAATGTGAAGTTAAAAAATTACGTGAGAGCTGCTTGTTTTAGAAATTCTTTAAAGGTATCAATTTCTTTTGTGAAAAAAACAGGTCTTGGGGATTTCACATCTTTCAACAAAAAGACAATTCCTTGGTTATGAAGGACGACTTGTTCGAGTTCTTCTGGTGTGTATGTGTAAGTGACATTTCCTGAATGGAACAAAAACTTTCCTTTTTCTTCTCGTAAATTGCCATTTCCGACACGTTTGAAATTGCGGAGACCATCTTCCATAAGGTCTAAATCGTTTGAATCTTCACCAAACAATAGTTTACCAGAATGATCCAAATACAAAGTTCCATCAATGGCAAAATGGCTTTTAGCAGGTGGAGTTGGTTCTAACTCCAAATTCCCTGAATCTGTTGGTCTAAGCACTTCTGACTTTTGAACCACTGAAGGAGTAAGCTCCTCAGGGTAAGAATAGGAAAGGTGACGGTCATCTGGGATCGAACGTTCCCTACGAATCCTTTCCTCTAGCTGCGGCGAGACGGAAGGTGTTTGGGGCATCCGGAATTGCCCCTGGGTTTGTGGTTTACGAGATTGGTATGCCGGTTGTTTCGGTTTCTGCGGGGAAAGTGCGACGTAAATGAAGCATAATACTCCCACAAGGATCATTGCGAATGCGGCAAACAACATACTAGCTATATTATCTTGCCAAAGTAGAAATCCCTTGATTACATTTTTTCTTTACAAGGGTTTTAGAAACGGAAACCTTTCCTTTATGTTCGAAGATGAACCCTCTACACTCAAAGAAAAAATATATCGTACCATCATTGCTCTCTTTTTATTCATATTGGTAGGAACACTTATCATCACTTTTTTACCAGGTGATGCAGAACAAAGCCTCATTGGAGCCATTACTGGTCAAAATTCGACAAAAGCAGGCTCTGTCGCAGGGCGAAGTATCCCGGTTGATTATTTTAACGCGGCAAAACGTGACTGTTACTACCGTTACCAACAATACGGCAGAGAAACAGCTCAAAATGCAGAACTCTTGAATTCATGCGCTTATTCCACTGTCCGTGAGATGTACATAGCCAATGACATCGCCGCTGCAGTCGGGTTCCAAGTTTCCGAAATCAGCATCAAACGGGAAATGTCCAAACAAGCCCGAGAAATACACAAGGAATCGGTATCACAAGCAGGGTATGGAGAAGAAGATTCAAGATCCCTGACAGAAATTTACCAACAAATTTACCGATCTGCCCCGATGTACTACCGTATCGATTCCGCCACAGGTTATGCGTTATTCCCTAATTTCCTAGACCAACCTCTCACACCTTCGGAAAATGAAGTGGAGTTAGAAAGTGAAGCCAAACGTGCCAAAATTTCGTTCCGATTGGTGGCAATCTCCGAAGTCAATTTAATGAACGCAGTAGAGTCCAAAATCAATATCACGGATGAGGAATTACAAAAAGAATACCAAAAGGAAAAAGCGGAAGGAACACTTTCCAAGGATCCATCTGGAAACTTTGTAAGTTTCGAGGTGAGAAAACCTTTACTATTGTCCAAACTCAAATTTGACCGCAAACGAAAAGAAGCAGAGATTTGGAAAGGTCGTATCAGTCAAAAAATTTCTGAACCAAATGCCTTGGATGCGATTGCAAAGGAATCAGGACAACCCATTGAAACTGTGACGGCTGTTTCGTTGTCTGACTTAAAACTCGTGACATCAAACCGTGGGAATAGTTACCGTTTGGCAAACTCGAGCCAGTTTTGGGAAACATTGGCAAACGATCCATTTAGCAAAAAAACGGTAGTTGGTCCTTTTTCGGACAACGACAAACAAGTTTATGTGGAATTTAGTGCCCTAACATACGGACAACCCACAGCTGCCGCACCAAAAGACCAAGCTGCAGATTTTTTGAAACAAAGGCAACTTCTTAGCTTTTTTCTTGAAATAAACCAGTCCTTAGCAGCAGAATACAACGTAGAGAAAAAAGGCCTTCTCTCTTTAGAATAATGCAAATCAAAGCCGACTTCATCAACCCATTCCTGGAAGCTGCCACCATCGTTTTTCGCGATGTTTTACAACAGGACCTGATCCGTGGAAAAATTGGGATCAAAGATTCACCCGCTCCAAGCCATGAGATTGCCATTGTGATTGGAGTCGTTGGATCTTTTAGTGGTGAAGTTGTTTATAGTATGAACTATGATGCTGCCTACAAAATTTCACGCAAACTCGTCCCCGGATTATCCGACGATGATGTCAAAAACGAATACAAAGATATCCTAGGTGAGATTGCCAACATGACCACTGGTAATGCAATGAATATCTTTACTTCTGCTGGACAATCGGTTGAGATCACAACGCCAAACATCCAAGAAACACAAAGTACATCTGTTAGGTTCAACAAAAAGCCAACCCTTTCCATCAACTTATATTCTAAGTTTGGAAGGATTGAAGTGAACGTTGCTATCGCTTGATGGCAATCAATTTCCAAAGAAAAGAAAACGCTAATTCATTCCGCTTTAACAGAGTTTAAGTGAATTTAGTCTCTCTGATGAAATCAATTTCAAATGGCTGAACCAAGGACTCGCAATCGTTCGCGGGTTTCCTTGCGGAAGTCATATCCTGGTTTTGGATTTTTCCCTTCCACACCATTTAGATACAATTGGTAATACTTAAGCGAACGTTCTAAATCACGTTCGTCCCAACTACTTTCATAAATTTTCCCTAAATAATAATGCGCAGGTAAAAACTCTTCTGCCTCTTTAAAGTTTTTGATTATATTTACAAGTTGGTGAGCTGCAGATCTAAATTCCTTTTTTCGAACAAGTAGAGTGGCAATCGCATAATGGGCTCTAGGTGTTAATTCAGGGTGTTTTGGAAACTCAGTCACAAGTTTTAAATATTCTTTATAAGCTTTTTCTTCAGATTCAGGATTTCCAATTCGATCCAAAGACCTTGCGAGTTCAAATTGGGTTTTGATTTTCAAATCGGGGTCTTCTTGTTTTTCTACGAGGCCAGAAGACTCTTTCTCTTTACCATCTAATCCATATAAATTTGAGTTCTCTACACGAGAAAATTTTGCCACCTCACCTTCTTTCCCATAAGAATCAGCAAACTCTTGTTCAGCTGCTTTTTTTTGATCTCGTGAAAGGTATGCTTTCCCTTTTTGAAAAGATGCTTTAGAAGGATCGATGACTTCTTTCTTTTTTTTCTTTTTGGAATCGGGTTTTGAAAGAGTAAGACTACTTTCTGATTTTGCTGGATTAGTTTTTGAAGGTAAAGATTCATCTTTTGAGGATGAAAGATTCCCATTACTTATGATTGGAATGGTAGTTTCATTTAAATCTTTAGAACCAAAATCATTAGAACTTTGTTTAGTTCCATTTTTAAAAACTTTCGAGCTGTCTCCTTGTGCTGTCTCCTTCTGATTGGATTCATTCCATGTTTCAGGGAATGGCAAAAATATTTCTGAGGTCTCAGCAAATATTTCAGAAAACAAAGACAAAATCAGAAACAAGTATATCACGAATATATGAATGTTTTGAGTAGGTTTCAAACTGGATTTTAATATGTTTCTCAAGTTTGATCGTGAAATAAATTTCCAAAAACAAAATTTCATCGTAATTCTTTTGGAATCCGTTCTAAACTTCGAGGTTTTCCCATCCCCTCTTTAGATTCAGAAGGTTTCGGGAGTTTTAAAGTTTCCAAATTTTTCTCTTCGTTTTTTTCCTTCACTTTTTTCTCTAATTCAGAAACACGAGATAACATCTTTTGCATACGAATTTCATCATCAGAAACATTGGAAGAATCAATACTTTCTTTTGGAGAGACAGGTTGGACATCAATAGGTGCAGGGATCAGGCCATCACCTGATGGAGTATATATGGGAGGAACGGAAGTATCTTCAGTTTTCCGATTTCGAAAATCATATTCTTTTCCCAAGAACTCCTGTTCTTCGGGTATGGTATCGTGTGTATAACCGTTGGATTCTCTTTCACTTAGAAAATCAAATTGCATCTTACGATTTGATTCATACTTTAAATCTTCTGGGTCTGACATTCGCACATCTTTTCGTTTACGATTGTAATCTCTTTCGATTTCCATAATAAACAAACTACGGGTGTCTTGTGCTAATTGTTGGCCTTGTGGTTTTGCATTTTCCCATCCATTGGACCAACCAATGTAAATTGCCATAATTAGAAAAAAAACGAAAAGAGCGATGGCAATTTTTTTGAGTAAATCTTGGACTTGCGGAGGGATTTTGTCTACGAGACCATCCACCGCCCCCATCATTTTTTGTGTGTCTACATTGACTTTGGGTATAT
The DNA here is from genome assembly GCF_004769525.1 of Leptospira bouyouniensis. Taxonomy (NCBI): domain Bacteria; kingdom Pseudomonadati; phylum Spirochaetota; class Leptospiria; order Leptospirales; family Leptospiraceae; genus Leptospira; species Leptospira bouyouniensis. The sequence goes on from NZ_RQFT01000008.1 coordinate 190,394, forward strand.
TGATATTTTTGATATCCATCGAATTACTCTTCCAATATTTTAAAAACTACCCGTCGATTGGCAGCCCGACCTTCATCTGAACCATTGTCTGCAATGGGATTTGTTGGACCAAGTCCCACCACTGAAATCCTTGTGTCTTCTATTTTATGTTTAGACTTTAGATACAAGGCAACTGAATTTGCTCGTTCTAAAGATAATTTTTGATTGGCTGTCTTTGTACCAACATTATCCGTATGGCCTTCAATGAGTACCTTTAAATTGCCAGTTTTTTTCAAAATTCCTGCCAATCTGTCAAGTTCTGGTTCCGATTCTTTGGCAAACTCAGAGGATCTAAAAGCAAAGAACAAATTGTTCATCACAATTTGGTTTCCCTTTTTTAGTTTTGGTAATACAAGGAGAACTGTTTTTTCTTTATCTTCCTTTTCTTTTCCCACCAAATTTAGGTTCTGTGATACAGGAAGGTATCCATCTTTTTCTCCATAAAATCCGTAATTCTCTTCGTAAGGTAATATGATACTGAACTCACCTGTTGTAGGATCACTAATGGTTGATCCAATGGTTTTTTTCTTATGGAGTGATTCATATTGGACAAAGGCAGATAGTGCTTTCCCTTCCTCATCGACAACTTTGCCTTTGATCACAACAACTGGATCTGGTTGGAAATGATGAGGGATGGCAGCCATAAAAAGTTCACCATCTCTTGAAACGTAAGCCCAATTGCCAACAGCTGGAATACTGAAAAAGTTAACACCTCTTAGGTTTTGAGATAACTCTTGCGGTTCAGACCAAGTGGTCCAAGAATCGCCACTTCGTCTTGTTATAAAAATAGAGATGCCTTCTTTTCGTCCGGAAGATGAAAAATACAAAGTGCGATCGTCAGGACCAAGGAAAGGAGCCATTTCCTCTTCCCCAGTATTTAGAGTGTTTCCTAAATTGATTCCTTCTTCAAATATTCCCGAATCATTTTGGATGCTCGCATACAAATCCAATTTACCATAATTTTTCTTTTGTTGTGCTGAATATATGAGAGTTCGCCCACTTGAAGATAAAGCAGATCCACCAAATACTTGTTGGTTGGGATTATCCGCTTTTTTATACCAGTTATAAAAACTAGGAAATGAAATTGGGTTTGGCATAGACCATCCCGTTTCTGTTCTGCGAGTTTTATATAAGGGAGCACGGTTTTGAATTTTTTCAGACCTTTCTTTATATTCATTTTCTAACTTTGTCAGAATAATATGAAATTCTTTTGCATTAGCTGCTTCACGAGTTGCCATTTGCGATTTTTGAGTCATTTCTCTTTTGAGATTATCGAGTAACTCATCTTCCCCAAAGTTCCCAAATACAAATAATTCATTTCCACCTGGTAACGCAGAAATCACCGCTGAAGGATAACGATTGTTTAGTGGTGACGGCAATTGTTCACCCGCCATCCAAAACCCATATTGGTCTCTTTTGGATGCCCATACTTTTTGTGTCGAACGTCCACCTTCTCGAACCAGTGCCGTCCAGAAGAGTATTTTGCCATCGGGTGTACATTGAGGGTTAAAAGAGAAAAACCCTTGGGTTACATATCTTGGAATTTTTTTAAGTGTCCAATCAGGAGTTTTGCCAATTTCGAAAGGTTCCATCTCATATCGGATAGGCGAACACACTTCTCCTTGGATATCGCATAACATTCGTACCTTTTTCCCACCTAAGTACGCCAGTTCTTCCTGCAATGCTGTACTCGAAATGCGGAAAACTTGTTTCTCAGTCCGTAGTAGATGGCCGGTATTTAAAAGGTCTCCCTCCAAAACCTGGATTCCATTTTTAATACTTTGCGAACTTGTGAGCCCGCTCCCAAAAAGGAAGAAAATGATGAGTAGAATCCGTGCCATACCATACGAAATGTCGGTTGAAACCTCCGATTCCCTTAGAAAATTGACCTATGATCCAAGCTAGCGGCATTACAGTCTCCTTCGGGAAAAAACCTCTTTTCGAAAACGTCTCCATCAAATTCAAACCGGAGTGCCGTTATGGGCTGATTGGAGCCAATGGTTCAGGTAAATCGACCTTTATGAAGGTCCTGGCAGGCATCTTGCAACCTTCATCCGGCTCTGTTGTCATTGATAAGGACGTTAAGGTCGGCTATTTGAAGCAGGACCACTACGAATACGAAAATGAGACCGTTCTAGGGACAGTCTTACGTGGAAATCCTGAACTTTGGAACCTAATGGCGGAACGTGATGCCATTTATGCCAAAGAAGACATGACGGATGAGGAAGGGATCCGCATCTCAGAAATCGAAGAACAATTTGCCGATTTAGGTGGGTACGAAGCCGAATCAGTTGCCGGGGAACTTTTGGAAGGCCTTGGGATTCCGACATCGGCACACAGCCGCCCTCTTAACTTTCTAACGGGTGGATTTAAATTACGAGTCCTTCTTGCCCAAGTTTTATTTCTGAAACCAGATGTTCTCCTCCTCGACGAACCTACAAACCACTTAGATATCAAAACCATCCACTGGTTAGAAGAACTTCTCACAAATTACGAAGGTGTAGTCATTGTGATTTCCCACGACCGTCACTTTATCAACTCAGTGGCCACTCATATCGCAGATTTAGATTATAATACAATCAGAGTTTTCCCTGGGAATTATGACGACTTTATGATCGCCGCTGAACAATCACGTGAACAACTAATGAGTGATAGTAAACGTGCGAAAGAGAAAATCGCCGACTTACAAGAGTTTGTTTCTAGATTTTCTGCCAATGCCAGCAAATCCAAACAAGCAACTTCTCGTCAAAAAATGATCGAAAAAATCAAGGCAGAGATGGTGGAAGTAAAACCTTCCTCGCGAGTTGCACCATACATTCGTTTTAAAGCAAAACGCGTATTAGGAAAAGATGTGTTTGAAGCAATCAACATTTCGAAATCCTATGATGGTAAACCGGTCATCAAAGATTTTAGTACGACAATCACCAAAGGTGAAAAAGTAGGGATTGTTGGAACAAATGGTGTTGGTAAAACAACATTGCTGAAAATGTTATTAAAAAAATTAGAACCAGATTCTGGACAAGTGAAATGGGGAGATTCAGTGGAAACTTCCTTTTTTCCACAAGACCACCGTGAGGCGATGGAACCAGATGCGGATACTCTAGTAGAATGGTTACTCCGCAATTCACCACCAGGAACGGAAGTTCAAGAGATTCGCGCCATCCTTGGAAGGATGTTATTTTCTGGTGATATGGCAAACAAATCCACAAAAGTATTATCAGGTGGTGAAAAATCGAGAATGATTATTGGGAAAATGATCCTTGCTTGTGACAATGTGATTGCACTCGACGAACCGACAAACCACTTAGATTTAGAAACGATTGAAGCATTAAACTACGCTTTATCATTGTTTGATGGCACTGTCATTCTTGTATCTCATGATAGGGAGTTTATCTCTTCACTTTGTACACGGATCATAGAAGTAACTCCTGAAGGAATCAACGATTTCAAAGGGAATTACGAAGAATTTTTGGAACGTGAAGGAAATGATTTTTACAAACGTCTAACTGGCGGAGCCATCCTTAGTACTTAAAACTGATAGTTCAGGGAGAGATTTGCCGACTGCATTTCTTTCCCTGCCAAAAATTCCGTTGTCAGACTAAAATTCCCCTGCCCCAAACGAAAACCTAAACTACCATATCCAAAGCTTGAAACATGATCATACCTCGTGGCTAGCCGGATTCCGAGTACGCTAGGATCGGACGAAAAGTCGTCTGGATTCACCCTTGTCGAAATAAGTGCATACCGACTCACTTGTAGTGAGGTAAATCCTTGGTTGTATACATAACCAATCCCAGGTACGATTGATAAAAATCCAATGGTCCAATTGTATTTCATGTCAAAAGAAAACGAAGTGATCCGAGACTGATAAAACAAATCATTTACGCCTAACCATCTTCGTTTATCACCATCAATTCTAAATTGTGTTGGTCTGCGGTCATATGAACTCAAATACAAATCTTGATTGGTTTGTAAAAAACCAAATCCATAAGAAAAACCAGATGTTTCTGGATAGTATCGAAACACCACACCATAGTTTTGTATTTTTCCCCTAACTTCCGTATTCCGAATTTTAACAAAAGGAATGTTTGCCTCACTAAATTCATAAGGGAAAAAGTGAGTGGTTGCATTCCATCGTTTTGCATATGCAGATGGTATCCACTCCCCTAAATTTGCTGTGAAACTGATTGAGGGAGATGCTGCGACCCCTTGTTTTGGTAAATTGCGTAACTCTGAATTTTCGTAATAAAAATCTCGTGCTTTTGATTGACCACGTGAAATCGTATAACCTAAACCCATTCGGTAAGAAGGAACATTTTGCCCCCCTGCTTGGTTCGAATTGATATTTTGTAAGACAGCATTTTCTCCCATTGAACGTAAAAAACCATTCGTATAAATTTTGTCCAATGCCGGTCCTGCAAAATTTCCTAATACCTGGTATTCAAAAGGGATATTGGAACACTCACCTCCCAAACATAATACTTGTGCTTTTAAGGTAAATCGCTCCGGAAAAAACATTGGGAAAATTATTTGAATTAGAATGATAACGAGAAAAGTTCGAATCAATTTCATTTGAGAAAATTTATGTAATAAAAAAACGAGTATCATTTTCAAGTTATTATCTCTTTTTTGATTCAATACAAAGAAGGATCACCATCCATTTTAATTGATTTCGAATACTATAAAGGAAACCGTAATGTTAAATTTCGTTTTGGAACACTTAAAAACAATTCCAAACAAGGAAATAGATGAATCATAATTTAATGAAATCTAATGTAACTTTTGTTACTGGATAGATTGAAACCAATTCAAAAAAAGTTCCATCGCTTTTTTTCGGTGTGATACTTTGTTTTTTTCTTCCTCTGATACTTCTGAAAATCTTTTCCCAAATTCTGGATAAAAGAATATAGGATCGTAACCAAATCCATATGGTCCAATCGTATCGTAATCTAACATGATTAGACCTTCAACTTTTCCCTCAAAAGAAACTTGGTGGATGGAATCGACAAAAGTCACCACACAACTGTAATGTGCCTGTCGATTAGGATTTTCTCCCAATTGATTCAGTAAATGTAATGCCCTTTCCTTATCTGAAAGACCGGGTCCTCCATACCTTGCTGAAAAGACTCCTGGCTCCCCACCTAACGCATCTACTGAGATACCAGAATCATCTGCGAAAGATGGAATTCCAGTGAGTTGAAAGAGTTCTTTAGATTTGATGAAAGAATTCCCTACGAAAGTGGTTTCGGTTTCTTCAGGAGCGAATGGTATCCCTAGAGATTTTGGTGTGACTACTTCATACCCAAAGGGCGAAAGTAACATTTGCATTTCTTTTTTTTTGTGATCACTGCCTGATGCAAATGCTAATGTTTTTTTTGTCAGTGGGAATCTTCCTCGTCTAGTTGGAATCCTTCCATTGCAGAAGAAAGATCAGGGAAAATTTCGAAAACTTTATCTAACATCGTGATTTCAAACAATTGAATCAAATCTTCATCAACCACAATCACTTTAATGTCGCCATTCATCGGCTTTAACTTACGCTTAGTGGCAACAAAAATCCCCAAAGCAGTAGAACAAATATGATGCACTTTGGTTAGGTCTAAAATAATTTTTTTAACGGAACCTTGGGTGAGTTTTGATAGTTCTTTTTCAATTTCATCCGAATCCACTTTTAAAATGGCACCCGAAAATTTGATAATCCTTATGTCATCCTTGACTTGAACATCCATTCGATTCAATCACCCCACTTAACATGAAAACTACGCATGTAACTTTCCTTGCACCTCTCAGTTTGTATAACCGAGCGATTTCGTTCAAGGAAGCCCCTGTCGTAAATATATCATCTACGAGTAGAACATGAAGTCCTTCTATGATTCTATCACTTTTTGTGAATCCAAATGCCTTTTTTGCATGAAAAAATCGATCTTCGAATCGTTTCTCCGACTGTTTGTCCTTTGAAATCTTACGAAGACTCGTATCTTCCCTTAATTTCTGAAGGTTTACAAGACGATTTCGCAAGTACCAGGCCGCGTGGTAGGGTCTGGGACCGGATTTTGCCTTGGACGGTACGAGCACAAATAAACTCGGTGGATCCGGCCTCCAAAGTGTAAGGAGTTTTTTCCAACCGAAACTAAAATATCTGGCGATCTGTTTTTCATTTTGGAATTTTAAGGAAAGAAATAGTTCCTTCTTTGGGGAATCTCTAAGCACTAAGGAATAGGCTTCATCATAGAATATAAATCGATCCTTCGGTTTTGGAATCAGAAAAGGACCTTTCTTTTTCTCAGCCTGAAAGGTTTCCGATTTTGTACAAGTTTTACATAAACCCAATAGTTCAGAAAAAAAATCATTCCTACCACAGCGAATACAATACTTAGGAAATAAAAAAGACAGAATCGAAAAAAAAACCCCTCTCATAATGAAAGGGGTTTCTGAAGTAAGAATTGGTCTTACTTTTTTAAAACATCTACTTAGCGGGAGTAGAAGATTGTGGAGCTGGTGCCGCCTCTACTTTTGGTTCCTCTGTTGATTTTTGAATTGTAGAAGTAGGAGGAGTAAGGTCTACAGTGAGTTTCACTTCCACTACATCAGATTGGTTTCCAACATTATCAACTGCCATCGCTTTGATTACGTGATCACCTTGTGTTTCGATTGATATTGCTTCAACATAAGGTTTGAATTCTTCTTCGTCAACTTTCACTAAGATTTTTTTCACACCTGATTCTTTATCAGTTGCGTTCACGTAGAAAACGTTACCTTTTCTTTGGAAATTTTTTCCATTGATATCAACGAGTGGATAAGAAGGAACGATTTCAATTGTAGGTTTTACATCGTCTACAGTGATGATCATAGATGACTCAGGGGAAGAATTACCAGATCTATCAGTTGCAGAATATTTGATTACGTTTGCTCCACCGTTTTCCAATTTGATTGGATCAGTGTAACCTTTTGCTGCTTCTTGGTTGATGCTAAATTGAACTTTTTCAACACCTGTTTGGCGGTCTTCAGCAACAATCGTATATGTATTGTTTTTTGATGCGAAAGGAACTCCATCTAATACGAACAGTTGTTCTTGTGGAACAAGGCTCACTCTTGGAGCAGTGTTGTCTACATTCACAACTAGGATTTTAGGAGTTTCAGCGTTTCCAACTTTATCAACAGAACGATAGTATATCTCAGTGAGACCTTCTTCTGAAATTCGGATTGGTTGAGTGAATCTTCTGTATTCGCCGTTTTTTGGTTTCCATTCAATGAAATCAATTGTAGAAGAATCATCTTTTGCGTCTAAGGAAAAGGAAGTTTTACTAGTGATAAATAATGCAGCTGCATCTGAAGTAGAAGCACCTGCTTCTTTTTTGTCTCCCAAAATGTCATTTACAGTTGTCTCAGCTTTATCGACACCGTCTTTGGCTTTTGTAGAGGTAGATTCCGTTTTTTGGATCGCCTTGTCTTTTGTGGAAGTAGTGGCTTTGGGGTCAGCAACCTGTGCTGTGATTTGGCCTGCGAAAAAAATTGTTAAGATGGCCAAAAGGTATTTGTGCGCCTGCATTTGTATATGTCTCCTTTTTACAGATAAAACATATATATCCTCTTTCTAAGGAAATATTGTCAACATGATTGCTTTGAGAAACACAATAATCCTGATACTTTTTCTCTTTTGTCACATTGGATCACAAATCGTCGGTGAGACTGGCATTTGGAGGGAAATCCTCCTGGAAAATTTCGAACTTTCGAATTTTAATGCAGAGAATTTACGCACAAAACTAGAAAAAGGTACAAAACTTCCAGAAATCTCACTTTCAAACAATTTTACTGCTCCCATCCCAGGTTCAAAACAGGCACTCGTGCTTCGGATCCCAAAGGATGCGAATTTGCCATTTTCTTTATACTTTCCTAAGCCAATCGAAGTGAATGCATTCATCAAAGAAATTTCAATTCCCATCTATTCTTCACAATCAAGTGGGAACCTAACACTCATCATAGAAACTCAAGATGCCGATGTGAAACAACTCAATCTCACGTCACTTAACTTTCGTGGATGGAAAACGATCACGGTATCCATCTCAAAAAATTTTGACCAAAACGATCGAGTTTTTATGCAAAAAAGCTCTATTCGTATTTTAGGATTTTTTTATCTACCATATGAAAACAATGACCCGAACCAAGAGGTACTCATAGCCATCGATGATATAACTGCCATTGTGCGAGACAAATATAGACCTCTCCGAAACAAAGAAATCCTACTCGAAGACTGAAGATTTAACACGTTTTCCTAAACTTTCCCATAAAATCCCACTGAAAAAACTCTTTTCTTCCCAACCTCATGCCCAAACCTGATCCTAAATGGAAATGGAACTCTCCCTAGAACAATACGAAACCCTTCTCAAATTAGTTTATATGGGAGATTGGGTCATTTCCACATTACAAGCCAAAGACAGATCAGAAGATGAACCAGATTCTGATTCCCGGTATGCAGATGTTGTCCGCCATGTTTTTTCCCAAGCGGAACATGCGGGTCTTGGCAATATTGTCCAGATTGACCAAAACAATGGAGAACCTTACCTCACAAGAGAGTTTGAAGAAGAAAGTGGTCTTGTTGATATCTTGGAAGATTATGAAGACGAAGTGTTTTGGCAAGCTCTCATAGAAAGGTTGGCTCACAGAGATTTTTTACGCCATTTCGGCGAAACAGCAATCTCCCAAATGGCTATCGAAGAAAGGATCGAAAAAGAAACTCCTTTCCATGACAGATGGGCTACCGAATTCCATGAAAATGGGTTAGAAAATATCAAAACCTAACAAATATTACTTAGATTTAGGCCATAGTAATCGATCTTCTCTTAATTTTTTCTTCGTCATTGCCTCGTCATTTCTCATCCTAAGTGTATATTCAATTTGATCCTTTGTTTGCGCTGATAAAACTGTTGATTCTATCGGATCACCAGCATCACGTAACAAAAGTTGGATGGACTCAAATGTATCTTTATTTAAAAAATCTCCATTGTTTGGAATTTTAGGAATTTGGTAGAAGAGTTTTAACGCATCAGATTGTATTTTAGGATCTTGTTTCCACTGGCCATACTCCCAGAGGATTTTTGCTTTTTCAAAAATTCCATCTTTTGTTCGATAAAAATTAGGTGTGTTTTTAATCAGCGTATCTAGGATATCAATTCTTTTTTTCACATAGGCATCTTCGGCATCTAAAACATTCAGAATCTTTTTCTCTTGCAGAAGTTTTTTGTACTTCAATTCCACTTGGCGAAGGGTTTCGTAACGTAAAGTTTGTTTTTGCTCTGGTGTAGAATTCCTAAGATAATCTCTCACACGAAAGTATTGTTCTAATGCTTTGCCTTGAATGTAGTAAATATTCTCGATTGTAAATAAAATTTCTGTACCAGTATTTGTTCCCAATTGTGCGGATAATGCAGCCATCATTTGGCGCAAAAAATCTTCTTTGTTTAAATTTTCCTGAAAGTAATCAATCGCAAAATAACTCATATCATTGCTGAAAGGATATGCTAACCTTTGCAGATTTTCATAATACAAGTCTCGAACAAATAAATTCAAATCACCTTTGTTGGGATCATACCCCATAAATCTTGAAATAAACTCATCTAATTGTTTTTCTTTTTTTTGTTTTAGTGTACGATCTAAGTACTTTGTGCGATCTTCTTTTGACATCGACAATGGAGACTTAGGTGGGAGATCACCTTCGTTTGAAATTTTCATCGTGATTGGTTGGGTGGATTCTTCTCCCTTCCTAAATTCTTCGATGATACGATTCCTTTCTTTATGTAGGTATAAATTATCCTCTGCTGAATCTAGATCTACCTTAAACGGATCGCGGATATTTTTTAAAGTAGGAAGGACATCTTTTATAATGATATCTTCGAAATCTCTTTGCCTTTTGATATAGGATTCAGCAACTCCAGAATTTTCGTTGATTTGATCATAATCATTTCGAAATTGTTTTCGAAGTTCGGAGGTCCCTTCAAGATTTTTGACTAAATCTTCCCATTGGCTACCTTTGTACTTACCTTTGGAAAAACCATCTTTTCCTTCCCCTTCACTTTCTTCTTTATCTTCACCAGATTCCTCATTCGGATCAGAAGAACCCGATTCACCTAGATTTTTTCCAAAACTCATTTCAAATGAAAGTTGTTTTTCATCTTCCAATGCATAAATCCAAGCCGGACCACATAAGGTTTTTTGGTAGATCGAATCAGAATGATTAAAAGAATATATAATAAATGTTATGTGAGAGACAACAGAAATATAGAATGCAATATAAAAACGATTCTCAAAGAAAACATTACGAATTCTTTTTAACATAGATCAAAAACACAATTCCTACAATTCCCATATACAAGTATGAAAGTAAGTTTCCGTATAAACGATAAAAAGTCATCTCTCCGGGGATTACCGATACTTTTTTTCGAATTGTTGCAGTACTTTCGATGGGTGTGAATTCATTGTCTATATTTCTACCTAAATGGTCAGTAAAAACGGATGTTCCAGAATTTGTAGATCGAACCATCCATTTCCTGAATTCTATTGAACGTAACCTACCTAATGTATGGTGTTGGAAGGATTCAACAGAATTACCATACCACTTATCATTTGTTACATTCACAATAAAATCTGGGTCACCAATAAATTTACGAACAAATTCAGATATGATCACTTCATAACAGATCAGGGGCAAAAAACTTCCGATCACCTTTTCTTCAATTCGGTTTCCTTTGTAATGGTCTCTAACGGAATTTGGACTCATCACAAATGTGTCTTCCCAATGTAGGTCTTTCTGGTCTGCAGCTAAATTGGGAGTTTTTCTCACTTCATAATAAGGAATTAAATCTAATTTAGTACCTGGTGCAAATTGTCCGGTTTGCCCAGAGAGTGCATACATCCATTCGAATGGCATGTACTCCCCAAATATTAATAAAAATACTTTCTGGTAACTATTCTTTCGTTCACCATTTGGATTCATCACAACAGATGAATTGTATGTACGAATATCATTTCGGATGATTCTTCCAGATAGTTTCTCCGCTGGAATATCAGCATCTAATTCATTAAAAAACAAATTCGTTCCGTGTCGTAAACTGATGATTGCCATCAGTGATTCAAATTGGTGCCAATAAATGCGAATGGCGCGAGTGACTTCCGAGTCATGAGTAGTAAAAAATGGAACTCCAGATTCTGGCAAAACAACTAAATCGGCAGGTTTGTCTTTTAATTCTTTTTCGACCATTCGATCGATACGAGTCATTAAATTTCGAATTTCTTCTGCAGGATTTCTACCATCTCGAAATTCCAAAGGAGCATTCGGCTGGATGATGAGAACATCTCGCTCCGCAATAGGTTTTACATTTTCCCATTTTTGAAAGAGATAATATCCATTCCCAAAAAAGACCACTAACACTAAGAAAAAAACCAAAACACCAACTAACACTCTTTTGGTAGTTTTTTTATGTCTTGGTAAATATTTTTGTAAAAGTTTTTGAATCTGTTTTGGTTTTCGCAAATAAAATAGAAAGTACGATACAAAAAACAAAAATGCGGATAACCCATAAGCACTCGTATACTCGGCGTTTTGTGCAAGGATATGATTCTCTGCGACGACATTCCCAAAATACCAAGGGAATACTTGTGGAGTAAAAAATTCCGCAAAAAGAATCGCAAAAGAAGCAATGAGTGGAAAAAATCGTCTGACTCTCGTTGCTAAAAATGAGAATAGGAGAAGGTAAACAGGGAATTTGAAATTTAAGAGAATTGCAGAACCTATAAAAATGGGAACCGCCAAATACCATTCAAACCCACCAAAAACGGTTGTCATATAGTAGATCCAATGGAAGGAAACTAAATAAAATATAATGGCAAAACCGAATCCATGATAAATGAGTTTTTTCCACTCACCTCGATTTGATTTTTCAATGATAAAGAGACCAAAAGGAGCAAACCAAACAAAAAATGGTAGGTTAATTGGAGAAAAAGAAAGGAAAGAAAATACAGCCGTTAGCGTATAACAAAAAACGGATATGAACCCTTCGCGTGAAATTATAAAACGAGCTAGTTTCATATCCGTTAGACTACAAAAATTAAATTACGATTTGTTGTAGTTATTGTTACCGTTTTGTACTTTTGTAAATATCATCTTACCTGCTGCGGTTTGGATGATACTTGTGACAACCACTCGCACATCTTTTCCAACCAAATGGCCACCATTTTCGATCACAACCATTGTTCCATCTTCTAGATAACCAATTCCTTGGTTTTCATCCTTTCCTTCTTTGATGACTGAAATTTGGAATTCTTCTCCAGGTAACACAACTGGTTTCAAAGCATTGGCAAGATTGTTTAGATTAAGAACACGAACACCTTGTAACTCTGCTACTTTGTTAAGATTGAAGTCGTTTGTTACAACGGCTCCCCCTGTATCGCGAGCGAGTTTAACAAGTTTTGCATCCACTTCACGAGTATCAGAATAATCTGTATAAGTGATTTTAACTTCTATCGAACCCTTTCTTTGGAGTTTGTTCAACATCTCAAGTCCACGGCGTCCGCGAGCCCGTTTGATTGGATCAGAAGAGTCTGAAATCAATTGGATTTCACGTAAAACAAAGTTTGGAAGGATGAGTGGACCATCGAGGAAATGTGTATCAGCAATGTCCAAAATCCTACCGTCGATCACCACTGATGTATCAAGAATTTTGTCTCGAATGTGCGAGTTTGTTCCCTCAAGTCCTGGGATCGAAAAAGCAGAACCTGAAGCTCCACTGCCACCACCAAAGATAACAAGACCAGGTTTTTTGGAAAATACGACACCAGTTTTGATCCCTGTTAGGAAAAAGAGAATCGCAATAAAAATGGATACAGATTTATATCCATAATCATTGAGTAAGCTAACTGGGAAAGCGGCAATCGATAATCCTAAAAGAGCACCAATGCTTGCACACAATATAACATCTGCTTTGATTTCTGGGAATAGTTTTCTCTCACCGAGAATTAATACCAAAGAGTAAAGCAATACAACGCCAGCAAAGACTCCCGCCAAAACGATGTTTTGCGATTCCGAATGTATAAAGAAAAACGATACCGAAGTGACGAGGAGCGTCCCAAAGGCTGAAAGTAAATGTTTCATAACTCAATCCTTATAAAAGAGTTTGAGCAAAAACGGAAGTTTATTCTAAATCTAGATCATCATCCAATTCTTTTGGAGGTGGTGGTGGTGTTATGCCTTGCACTGAAGCTGCTAGTACATCAGACACGATATTCCCAGCTTCTTCTTGGGGTACACCCTTGCTCAGCGCAATTTCCATCTTTACTAAATTATAGGCGCTCTCATAGAGCTTTCTCTCCATTATGGAGAGTTCTTTGCCATAGGCACGTCTGTAAAGATTACGGCAAACATCAGCCACTTCAAAAATAGAACCAGATTTGATCTTGTTCATATTGTTCTGGTAACGGACTTTCCAGTCCTCTTCCGTGTCGACCTCATCCTTTTTTAGGAGAGTGAGAACTTTTTTGATCTCTTTTTTATCAATGATCGACCGGATACCCACATCAATTGCTCGATCCACAGGAATAGAGACCTTCATTTTGGAACCTTGAATTTCCAAACTGTAACAGTCCTTCTTCTTTCCCAGAATCAGTTTTTTAGCAACTTCTGTGACTTCACCTACTCCATGGATCGGGTATACAACGTAGTCCCCCACCTTGAATTTAGGCTCTTTAGTTTTTTCGTTTAGTTTTTTTGTAGCCAAGTAAGTATAATAACTTCCGTAAATACTCTTACCATGAGTATACCTGAAAAATGGCGAATGTCAAGGAAGTTGGCAAAAATAGTTCAGAATCGAATGGTTTTTACTTCTGCACCAGTCAATTGAGGGAGTTTTGCTTTCACAGCATCTAATGTATCTTTCGCATCATCAAGGCGATAGAAGTATCCAGCAAACAATTTGCCAGTCGAAGTTCGAAAAATTCTTCCCCTTAAGTTGGGTTGTGACTCGATCAATTGTTTTCCAACAGAAATAGCTTCTTCAGGACTAAAATCACCAATTTGGACCATATAATTGATTTGATCATTCTTCGGAGGGAATTTTAAGGTCGCAGGGAACGGAGAATTTGAATTCGGATCGGCAGTTGTTCTCTCTGTTTCTTTGGTTTGGTATGAATCCTCATCACTTTCAGAGAGTTTTGGAAGTGGTTGTGATTTTATTCCCACATTCGAAAACGATGTTTCTGATTTTTCTTTGAATTTGCTTTCTTTTTGGCCCAATTGGATGCCAACCACCATTCCAGAAGTAAAGAGCAAAATGCCTCCAATGAGGAGGATGAAGGCGGATTTCGGTTTTGTTCCCATCCCGAGAGAAGAATTGGATTGGGGAAAGGAAACATACGACTGCATGTCCCCTTCTAAGGGTCGGCCTGACCTAAGCTTTCTGGAATAATCTATATTTTGCATGGGCGTTCCGATTTCTCTATTACTACCATTGTCGGAAACAAAACTGAAAAAATAGAATGGTTTTTTTGGCTTTTATACTGAGAGGAAATCACTTGAAAATAATGCACCATTAAGTTCCTATCTGTATCCAATTTTACTCAATTCTGCAAAATTCATGAGTCTCAAAAATCGCTTTTCAAATTCCATAGATGATTGTCCTATCGATCAAAATGAAACAGTTATTCGTATCAACCGCTAAACTAGCATTATTCACCACAACCTTACTCACAATAGGTTGTGCCACAATGTTCAAACCTACAACACATAGACCAATTCAAGTGTATGCAGATCAGTTGGAATCAAGTATATACTTAGATGACGAAAAAGTAAGTGAATCCTTTCACCTGATAGAATATCCAGAAAAGTCTGATAAAAAATTCAATTACAGAGTGGAAAAAAATGGATTTGAACCTAAATCATTTGTCGTTGAAAAGAAATTTAACAAATTCGCATATTTAAATCTTTTAACTTTTCTATTTTCTCCAATTTTGTTTTTAATCGATCATTCAAATGATGCACTTTTTGTTTATAAATGGCCTGAAGAAAACATCAAACTTGAAGTAAATGAAAAATACAAAGAAAAAACTGATACTTCTACATACAAACAGTTTGAATCTGAACGTGCAAAACTAAAAAACACAAAAGGATTGATTGTATTCAATGCACATGTCACAGGAGTCCTCGTAAAGGATAGTGATGGAAATCAATACGATATCAAATCAGCTCCTTTTTTGTTTATGCCTGGGAATTTTGAAGTACAATCGAAGTTTTATACTACTTTCAAAAAAGGAAGTTACCAACATACTTACACTGCAAAAACCCCAATCACAAGTAAACTAACTTTGCAACCTGCAACGTCAATTGCTGTTTGTACAGATTATGACAATGCCAAAAATACAACGACACATACTTTGATACCATCAGGAAAACCAAACCCATATTTGGCTTCGGATACAATCTTAAGATCATTTGATATTACAAGGTATTGCCCAAAATCAATTTTCTTAGAAAAGGTAAATCCATAATCTAGAACTATGAAATGATTTCAGAGTGCCAAGTGTATGCATCCACTCCGATTCATTTCAATTTTATATTCATTGAAAGATAAATGATTCATAAGAAACTGGAGTTAGTTTCTTATGAATTGCCCCCTTTGTAATTCTCCTTCTTCTCCCTTTTATCAAAACAAATTCAGATCATATAATCGATGCACACTTTGTTTATCAATTTTCATGGAAAGAACATTTTTACCGACACGAGAAGAAGAGAAAAAAAGGTATCTTGAACATAATAATGATATCCTAGATGTTAATTACCAAAATTTCGTGAAACCAATTGTTGAAAAAATCCTGATCCAACAAAATCCTAAGGATCTCGGTTTAGATTATGGAGCAGGACCTGGCCCTGTTGTTGAATATTTACTCAAACAGAAAGGATACCAAATCAATTTATTTGATCCATTCTTTCATCCAATTGAAGAAAATTTAACAAAACAATATGATTATATCATTTTAACAGAGGTGGTAGAACACTTTCATCACCCGAAGTTAGAATTTCAGAAACTTCATTCTTTACTGAATGAAAATGGAAGGTTGTATATCTTAACCCACCCTTACGATGATTCCATATCCTTCGATCGATGGTATTACAAAAACGACCAAACTCATACCTTCTTTTATACAAAAGAAGCTTTTTATTTGATCAAAGAATTTTATAATTTCCAAACGATGGAATTTAACAATCGAATCATCATCTTTCAAAAATAATTTTTGTTACAATAAACTGATCAATTCCTGAAGTTTTTTATTTTCAGGGGTCATTTGTTTTAAAATTTGAACTAAATAATTGGTTCTATCTTTATCCCCAATTAAACGACAAACATCCGCTAAATGGATTAAATTCCGAATATTGTTTGGTTGGCGAAGCCTCACCCTTTCACTTAATTCTTGTGATTCTAGAAGGAACGATTGTGATTTATACATAGAATACAATCGTTTGTATAAAACTGAGGTATGGAACATCCAACTAGTATCGGATGGATAATTTTCTAGTGCTAAACTAGCATATTCCATTGCCTTTAACAATACCCCCTCTTTTTCATATAACTTTGTGATATATTTTAATTCTTTAATGGAGATATCTAAGGCAGAATTATAGGACAAAAGTACATCCAATGCTTTGCTGTGTTCTTTTTCCTTTATCAGTTTTTTCGCATCTTGCCAATATATACCAGGTTTTGAATACAATCCAAGATTATATTCAAGTGAAATGATGCTAAAATCATCCGAAAATTTACCTTTTGATTGTAAGGCAGGAACTAATGTTTCGATATCCCCTTTAGATTCTTCAATACAATCCAAAATCAAATTATGATTTTCATTGATTTCGCGAAATCGACCCGATTCAGAAATTACCAAATCATCTTTTCCATCGGAACCACAAAATATTTTATCACCTTTCTGCATCTGAAAAACGGAAATAAAACGATTCGTTGGGACTTCCATCACTCCTAACTTGTAATAATGAATTTCATCTTCAATAAAACTAGCTTTACCATCACGATATAAGATAATCGATGGATGTTCTAAATTGATGAAGTATAAAGTTCCTGTGGATTCCTCAAGGAGACCAAGAACAGCAGAAACGAGCATGGCTCCATCAAAGGTTTCAAATATTTTTTGCAGATCCAAATAACAATCGTGCAACCACCTTTCTGGAGACCGATTGGAAGAAGTTGGGTCCATTTTCGAACGAATGACAATCGAATTATAAACAGCACCGAGTACAATAGCACCACCGGCACCTTGTATTGATTTTCCCATGGCATCGCCATTGATAAAAGCCTTATAACGTTTGCCTTGCAAAATCAAATTATAAACAGATAGGTAATCTCCGCCTAATTGGTATTCCTTATTGCGGAAATTGAATTTTTTATATTGGCTGAGTAAGGTTTTGATCGTTACAGCTGTCCCATCTGTTTCTTTTCCAATTAATGGGTCAAACAGTAGTGTTGTTAGAAAATAGTCCCCATCTTGTTGTGATTTTAGAGTCTGTAGATCTTGTACTGCTTTTGTGACTTCTTCATTTTTTTTTGTGATTCGCAGATGGTTTAAAAATGAATGGAAACGATACCTCTCTATGATAAGTCCACTAAAAACACCTAACACATAACTTAATACCAGGTTCTGCATGGAATATTCAGAAGCAGGTGAATTTAGATTTGGTTTATAAATGAAGACTGCTGTTAAAAATAAAAAGATGGAAATTGGATAATAAAAAAATAAGGTTTTTCTAGGAAGGGGTAAAAATGAAAGAATGATCACCACCATCTGAAGACCTGAAACATAAGGAGCATCATCAGCAATCCTACCTGTAAAATAGGATGTTGTGAACAATACATAACCGTATACAACGTAACCCCAAGTTAGTCCTTCTATACGAGATTCGATTTTTTTGGAGTGATTGATTAAAATAAAAATGGTATAAAAAACACAGAGTGATGTAAAACCAATCCGAAATAAAAACATATCGGGAAATTCTGGATGGAGTTTTGCATCAGTATCAAAAGCAAAGCCAAGTAAAGCGATACTTCCAATCAAACTGCCCGGAAATTGGATGATGCGAGCTTGGCGGTCTAACTCTTTACAATATTCTAAATTATAAATTTTCCTTTCGGGGATTAAATCTAGAAAATTAGAAACGATCGTTTGTAAATGCCTATACACGATGTTTCATTAGACGAAAAAACCCGCACGAGGGCGGGTTTCTCAAAGGTCTACATTCTATTTTTTTTTAGAAATGTGGTTTTGCCGGGAACTCAAGTGTAGGTGCGATTCGGGAGATGATATCGCCAAATGAGAAGGCAAATAATAATGCAAGGAAAGCAAATGCCGAAAGGAAAATGACTCGGTTTAACATATTGTCATACTTTAAGTGCATGAAGTAAGCTAATACGAAGAAAGCCTTACCCGTTGCCACGGCCATCGCTACAATCATGTTCCATTTTCCTAAGTCATATTGTGCAACCCAAACGGTCACAAATGTTCCAAAGAAAAGTGCGAGCAATACATACACGTATGTTTTGATCGAAATCACGTGATGCTCGTGTTCCTCTTCCTCTTCACCGTCTTCCACCCACATAGAAGCAGAAGCGTGGTCCTCTTTGTGGTCTTCGTCCCCTAAAACAAATTTCAACAATTTGTTGTCTTTGTTTTCAGATGCGAAATTTGCAAAACGATTGGTTTGGAAAAATTGTCCAAACCAGTTTACAATAAAACCAAGGATGGTAGCAGTTGCAATTCCTGGCGCAAAAATTCCAAACCCAAGAACAGGTGTAAAAACTGCCACAAGTGCAATGAAGTATAGTCCGTAATTGATTACGTATTCCATTTTATATTCCCTTTTATCCTACCAAGTAAAGAAGTGGGAAAAGGTAAATCCATACCAAGTCCACAACGTGCCAAAATAAACCCACACCTTCTACAGGAGTGTAGTATTCAGGTCCCACTTTCCTTCTCAATGTTTTGATGAAAATCCAGAAGATGAGGAGTGCTCCGGCCACAACGTGAATCCCGTGAAGTCCAGTCATCACAAAGTAAAATCCATAGAACATTTCCCATTTTGGTTGAGAGATCACAGCTTTTAAGCGAGTGACTTCTTCTGCACTCACATGGTTCTTCTCAAGTTCAACAGGGTTTTTTAAGAGAGCTGAAATTTTTGATTCACACTCTGCTCGTTTCCCACCGGCACCACAAGTAGGGTCAACTAACGAGAATTTGCCGGGAACAGTTCCTACATGGAACTTGTGGCTATATTCGAAGTATTTGATGACCATGAAGGCACCAGCACATGCGATCGTGAGAGCAAGCATGATGGCTGCGATTTTATGCAGACCACGTTGCACATAATTGATGGCAGCAGCCATTGTGAAGGAACTGACAAGGAGCACAACCGTGTTGACTGCACCCATTTTCCAATCCAATGTTTCAGAACCGTTTTTAAAAACAGTTGGATACAAAGAATGGTAGATGAGGTAACCTACGAAGAGGCCACCGAACATCAAAATTTCAGTGCAAAGGAATAACCAGATTCCTTGTTTGGAAGAGGCATATTGGTGTTCTGCACTCTTAAAATGGTGTTGGTGTTGAAATTCACTTGAAGAACTAACGGAAGTCATATGGCCCTGCAGTTACTGTTGGAGTATTGATAAAGTTTTCGTGTGGAGGAGGAGAAGACGTTTGCCATTCGAGTGTTTTTGCACCCCAAGGGTTGTCCGTTGCTTTTTCACCTTTAAAAATTCCATGAATGATTGTGATGAGTCCTACCAAAAATCCAAGACCAATCAGCCAAGAACCCACTGTTGAGATTTGGTTGAGGTTTGTGTATTCTGGGAGGTAATCAAAATAACGTCTTGGCATTCCCATCGCACCGAGTACAAATTGAGGGAAAAAAGTTACGTTAAATCCAGTGAAGATGAGAACCCAAGAAATTCGTCCGCCAAGATCAGAAGTCATCCTTCCAAACATCTTTGGGAACCAGTAAAGGATTCCACCCATCAGTGCCATAAGAGTTCCCCCTACCATCACGTAGTGAAAGTGGGCGACAACAAAGTATGTATCATGGAAATGAACGTCCATACCAGTGGATGCAAGGAAAACTCCTGTCAAACCACCAATGGTAAAGAGGAACATAAAACCAAGTGCAAAAAGCATAGGCGCTTCGAAGGTAACCGTTCCGCGGTACATTGTGGAGATCCAGTTGAAGAGTTTGATGGCAGTTGGTACCCCAACAAACATAGTGATAATGGAGAACACAATCCCAGCGATTGTAGACTGACCCGACACGAACATATGGTGTCCCCAAACAAGAAAGGATACAGCCGCAATCGCTACCGATGAGTAAGCAATCGCACGATAACCAAAAATTGTTTTTTTGGAAAACGCTGTGATGAGTTCAGAAATCACACCCATTGCAGGGAGGATCATGATGTATACAGCAGGGTGTGAATAGAACCAGAAGAAGTGTTGGAAAAGAACTGGGTCTCCACCGAGGTCTGGATCAAAAATTCCTACACCTAGAGTTTTTTCAGCTCCAATGAGAAGGAGAGTGATCGCAAGGATTGGCGTGGCAAGGATTTGGATGATGGAAGTGGAATAAAGAGCCCAAATCATCAGTGGGATCCTGTCCATTGTCATTCCCGGTGCTCGGAGTTTATGGGTAGTTACGATGAAGTTAAGTCCCGTTAAGATGGAAGAAAAACCCATCGTGAAGGCACCCAAAACGAGTAAAATCACCCCATTGGATGTTTTTGCAGTCGAGTAAGGAGTATAAAAAGTCCATCCTGTATCCACTTGGTTGAAGATCATGGAAGAAGCAGCAATCGCAGCTCCCGCAATGAAAATGTAGTAGGACGCAAGGTTGAGCCTTGGGAACGCAACATCTTTGGCTCCCAATTGGATCGGTAGGACAAAGTTGCCAAGGAAAGCTGGAATTCCGGGAATGATCACCATAAATACCATAATGGCACCATGGAAGGTCATAAACTTGTTGTAAGTGTCTGGATCAAGGAGTGGTTCTGCGCCAAATTTTGCTAAGTGCAGACGGATTCCCAATGCAAAGAAACCACCAATTAAGAAAAGGGTAGCAACCGTTGCAAAGTACATAAGTCCAATACGTTTGTGGTCTAGAGTGGTCATCCAAGACCAGATTCCAGATCCGTGGTTCAGGTAATTATGGTCTGCGTGACCATGTTCGGTTTTTGTATGTGCTGAACTCATCTCTCTTCCTTATTTAATGGATTTGATATATTCAATTAAGTTGGCAACGTCTTCATCAGACAATTGGCCTTGGAATAACGGCATCGCAGCAGGGTAAGTTTCTACGATTTTTGCAGAAGAAACAAGGATGGATTCGCGAAGATAGTTTTCATCCGCTTTTGTTTTCGTTCCATCAGTGAACTTACGTTCAGATCCAAAAAGACCTTTCATCGTAGGTCCGACTACTCTTGATCCATCAATAGAATGGCAAGAAGCACAAGCTTTTTGAGCAAATAAAGTTTTTCCTAAATCAGCAGGAGTGTCTGCGCCTTTTTTCTCAGCATGGTACCAAGCAGCATACTCTTCAGAAGGGATCGCTTTGATCTTGATCATCATGCCTGAGTGTTTGGTCCCACAGTATTCCGTACAAAATACGATGTATTCGCCTGGTTGTTTTGGTTCAAACCAAAGTTGAGTGAGTTTGCCTGGAACCGCATCTTGTTTGGTTCTAAACGCTGGAACATAAAAACTATGGATGACGTCTTTGGATGTGAGGATGAGTTTTGTCGCTTTACCTGCTGGAATGATCATTGGGTCATTTGCAGAACTATAAAACTCTTTTCCGTTTGCATAACGGTATGTCCATGCCCACTGCTCTGCAGTGACATGAATTTCTGCCGCCACATCTTCTGGTGGAGTTCTGAGTTTTTCAAAAATGACCATACCCCAATAAAAAATTCCCATCATGATGACGAGAGGGATAAAGGACCAAAGAAACTCTGCAAAATTATTGTGAGTAATGTATGCGGATTTCTGGTCTAAACTTGTACGTTTGAACTTGATGAGGAACCATGTCATTCCACCAATCAAGATGACAAACGAAACAAGGCTTGCTATGATCAGAAATGCATAGAGAAGATCGACTTCTTTTGCGATTTCAGTGGCCTGAATAGGCATGAACGAGGTCGCTGGAATGAGACTGCTCCAAGACATCTATGTGACTCCTTGACGGTTGTTATTTGTTATTTTTCGCCAGTTTATGTATAAAAACGCACCGAGAAGGAGTAAGGTGACCGCCCCCCCGAATTGCATCATCCTGTATGCGTATATCGTATATTTATTTTTTCTTGGATCAAATTGAAAGCAAAATAAAGCAAACTTGTCCACAAAACTCCCAATCTTACCAGAAGATGCCTCAAGAAAGGCAAATTTTAAATCTCTAGGTTCGAGTTGGATGCCTTGGAAGATCCGAGACACTCTCCCATCAGGAGTCAAAACATACACACCACTTGCATGGATGTATTGTTTCGCTTCCTTATCCCAGGCGTAACGAAAATCCAATTGTTTAGTCAATGCATCAATGGATTCTTGTGTGCCTGTGAGTAAATGGAGACCCAACTCTCCTCCCACTCTTCCATAATCCTTCAAGTATGCACCTTTCTTTGGAAACGAGATCGATTCGTTTTCTTTAGGGTCAATCGATACTGCAATATATTGGTATTCTTTCCCTAAAGACCAATCGAGGTCTTTCAAACTTTTAAAAACACCATTGAGGTGAAAGTTACAAAGGGTTGGGCATTTGAAGTAAACAGGAGAAAGTAGGATGGGTTTCCCTTGGGAAAGGAAATCGGAAAAAAGAACTTCTTTTCCAGATTCATCTCGAAAGGGAATATCGAGTCGCAATGTTTTGCCCGTGACATCTGAAAATCCAATGTTTTCCAATTCCTTGGGAAGTTTGTTTTCTCTTGTTAAGTTGGAGTGTGGGTCATACGCAGACACAGACTCAAAAACAAAGATCAAACAAAAACAAATGAAAATGCGGATGTTCACGTAATTTGGTTGTTACCCTATTTGGACTGAACGCTAGGAGTTTCCATTCCTGGGTTTTCCGGAGTCCCCGGATGCACAAAGGAAATGTACGCGAAGAAAAGTATGTTGAGTGCGAGTGTGACAAGGAAAGTCCAATAGCCACCCTTGTTGTAAAGGTCTGTGTTTTGCATAATCTTACCTGATATAGTCTATACGAAAAACTGCTCTTTTTATCCAACAATTTTTAAAAGATGCAAGATTAATTTTATTTTCCCCAAACCCAGATCACAAAACCTGGAGGAAACAGACAGACGTATGACACTCAAACGTTTTTACACCATCCTTTCCGTTATGATCCTAATCAATCTTCTCTATGGTCCACTGGTACGGGCCACAGATTCGGGCCTTGCATGCCCGGATTGGCCATTATGTCATGGGAAGTTTGTGCCTGAGTTTACCTTTCAAATTTTTATGGAGGTTGGACATCGTTATTATTCAGGGATAATTGGGATCCTTGTAGGGATTGGGTTCGTTTGGATCATAAAAAATCCTGAAACAAGAAAATCTTTGGGAGTGGCAGCAACTTTATCCATATTGTTTCTCATTTCTCAAGTGATTCTCGGTGGTTTAACTGTTACAAAACTTCTCCATCCGACAACTGTTAACTTACATTTACTCAATGCCGTATTATTATTATCGGCGTGTATCACAATTCGTCTGTCATTATCAGAAGACTCTTCTTTATCCGAATTTCAATGGAACCAAACGGGAAAATATTATTTTGTAATCGTTCTAGTTTCCGTATTGTACCAATTATTCTTAGGTGGTAAAGTCAGTTCCCACTATGCAGGACTTGCTTGTCCCGATTTCCCAACTTGCCATGGTGAATGGTTTCCACAGATGGTTGGAACGATACGATTCCATATGGAACACAGGCTATTTGGTTACCTCACTGCCCTACTTGTTTTATCTTTATCTGCCTATGCAATCCTTACCTTAAGAAACAAAAAGGTAAAACAATACTTAAAAATCGCATCATACTTAATCTCATTCCAAATCTTTTTGGGAGCGATGAATGTTTTGTACCATTTACCAAAACTCATTACAGGCCTACATACATTGAACGGAGTTTTAGTATTTTTATTTTGTTATATGGCCGCTTTCTATCATTTCCGTACAAACAAACAAGAGGCACACTGATGTTCCGATTGTGGAACCAACTCACAAAACCTAGGGTAACAGTGCTCGTACTCGCGACAGTTATGCCTGGGATGTATCTCGGGACTAGTGGGTATCCCAGTTTGTATGCGATCTCCATCACATTATTTGGAACGTATTTAATGAGTTCAGCTTCTTTTATTCTCAACCAATACATTGAGAGAGAAAGAGATGCTGTGATGTACAGAACCAAACAACGGCCAATCCCCGCCGGTGAAATTTCACCGCCGAAAGCATTGGCACTTGGAGTTATCGTTGCTATCCTTGCATTTGTTATCTTAACTTATTATATCAACTTATTAACAGCTGTTTGTGCTTTATCGGCACTACTTCTCTACGTTTTTTTATACACGATATGGTTAAAACCAAGAACAGAACAAAATATTGTGATTGGTGGAATCTCTGGTTGTATTGGTCCTCTCATCGGTTATGCTGCAATGGCGAATGCTCTTCCAGTCCAGGCTTGGATCATGTTCCTTATGATTTTCCTTTGGACACCTGCACATTTTTGGGCCCTTGCCATCTTTTTAAAAGATGATTATGAATTTGCAGGGATTCCAATGATGCCTGTGGTTTCCGGGATCAAAAAAACCGTGAACCAAATTTTTCTATATGCCATTGCTTATTCTTTGTCTGTGATTGGATTTTATTTTGTTGATGATCGTATGGGGTATTTGTTTTTACTTTCTGCCATCGTCCTCACGATCCTCATCCTCAGTTTTGCTTACCGTTTAAAACTTTCTATGGACAAAGTGCTTGCGAAACGGTTTTTCTTTTTTAGTATTTTACACTTATTCCTTGTGAGCATTGCCATCGTCATCGATTCCAAAATTTAGGTTTTTTGATTGATTTGGGCTAAGGAATCTGTTTTCCTTTTGCCCATGAGTGTACTATCGCGTTATTTTACAAAATCTGATTTAGATGAGATCAAATCGGCCGTCGGGGAAGCTGAGTCCAAAACGTCGGCTGAAATTGTCCCTTTTTTTGCAGAATCTTCCCATCACTACCGGGAATGGGCATGGTTTGGTGCTTTTTTAATGGGAGGCCTAACGGGGATTAGTTTTTATACAGCTCAAAATGTGTACGGACTTGTCTGGGGAAATGAATCTTTATTTGCAGTTCTCTCCGTATGGATTGGAGCCATTTTTGGACTTGGAATCTTTACATTATTTCCAAAACTGAGGATCCAACTTGTTCCGAGAAATGCCAGACAATACTTTGTCGAACTTAGGGCGAAAGAAGCGTTTTTAGAGGAGGAAGTCTTCCGAACCAAAAACCGAACTGGTATTTTAATTTATATTTCACTCTTTGAACATTTTGTCAGAGTCTATCCGGATAAAGAAATTGCACGCGTGGTGCCTAAATCGGAATGGAATGAAGCAGTCAGGTTAATTGTCGATGGAATGAAGTCTGGCAAAAAAAAAGAAGGGATCGTAGCAAGCATCCTATTCTGCGGGGACTTACTCAAACAATACAATATCCATGTTGAAAAGGATGATAAAAACGAGATCTCAAATGAAATTCGAGATGGTGGGAAATTGATGTGATGGAAATCAAATCATCAAAACAAGTTTCGAAATCCTCTCACACTCAATCTATATTCTGTTTTCTTCTAGTTGCGGTGATCAGTGTACAATCTTCTCTTTCAGGATACCCTGTTCCTAAATTGGAAAGAAGGGTCATGGATCATGCGGGGATTTTATCTCAAAGTACGGTCGAACAAATTGAAGCAAATTTAAAACAATTTGAAGCAGAAACAAGTAACCAAATAGCTGTGTATACGACTCCTAGTTTGCATGATGAAACCATTGAAGATGTTGCAATAGAAATTTTCGATGAATGGAAATTAGGACAAAAATCTAAAAACAATGGCGTTTTGCTGATCATTGCACCTAACGAAAGAAAGATGAGAATTGCTGTTGGACGTGGATTAGAAGGTGCACTGACCGATATACAAGCAAAACAAATTATTCGTAACGAACTTCGTCCTAGTTTTAAATCCGGTGATATGGATGGAGGAGTGACTGCTGGGGTAAACGCCATCATGGCGACGATACGCGGAGAATATGCTCCTTCCGAAGACGATGTACAAACCACAGGCCGAGATACCTTAGGAGATGTGATCCCTTCCGGAATTGTAGGTGGGATTTTCACATTTATTTCTTTGTTCATACCCTCCTTTGGTGGAGTCATCTTTACCATCATTGGCCTCATTGTCATCTTACCGCTCTTCACCTTTCTCTTTGGAGGCACCTTTGGACTCATTGCAGCCATCCTATTATTTGTCATCATCATGTTCCTAAAACGGAAACTGGGACTTGGCCAGGGAGGCGGAGGCAGTGGATCAGATGGGGGTGGGTTTTATGGCGGCTGGTCTTCTGGAAGTGACTCTTGGTCTTCGAGTGATTCCAGTGATAGTTGGTCTGGAGGTGGTGGAGACTCTGCGGGTGGCGGATCATCTGGTGACTGGTAATTGGATTCCCAATAAAACCAACTGAAAAAGGAAACGATACTTATCTTCGTTTCCTTTCAGATAAAAAGGTATTTCTATCTTTCATATGTGTGTGTGAATATTTCCGATTTTACTATTTCGCTAGTTTGAATTGAAATGCAAATGAGATAACGAAATCAATTGAAGGCTTTTGTTTTGGAGCAGAGTAAAATAGGAAGAAAGATTTTACACTAAATCAATTGCCTTTGTTTATACAACTTCAATGACAATTAATGTGGAATCGTCTTTCCAACTGATTTTATTCATTTTTTGGAATAACATCGTTTGCACGGAAGGAATGATTTCTTGAAACGATAATTCGTTTGTACTTCGGATCACAGACAATAATTCATCCCACGCTTGCATTCCATCTTCTTCATTCAATTCTTCGAATAGTCCGTCAGTAAAAAGAAAAATTCGATCACCCGATTCTACTTTGGTTTCAAAGATCCCATATCGATAGTGTTCCAGTATCCCAATGATTGGCCCTGTATTTTCTAAAATAGTTGGCTCACTATTTTTTTTCATTATGATTTGATTTTGCACACCACCACCCGCATAACGGAGTATATTTTGATGAAAATCAAAATCCATAACAAGTGCAGGAAAATAGATCTGTAAATCAGCATTTTTATCATAAAAATGTTGGTTCATATAAAACAAAAGATCATTTGGCCGCATTGCCACTGCAGAAACCCTTTCAAATTCTGATTGGATCATCATGGAATACAAAGCTGCTTGCAAACCGTGACCAGTTGCATCTCCCAAAAAGAATCGATAATAAAAGTCTTGGATCCTTTTGACAAAAAAGATATCACCACCGACATCAGCAGTTGGTTTGTATAAAATATCCACATTTAAATATGGTTCCATTTCAGGAACTTTGGTTACACTTTGGATAATAGACTTCGCAAGTTTCATATCCTTTGTGATTTGATCCAATTTACTTTGAAGTTCGATTGTTTTTTCTTTGACCCTTGTTTCGAGTCGTTCATTTAAAATCGTAATTTGATTTTGAACTTTTTGAAGGGTTTGGTTTTTTTCAGAGAGTTCAATGGCAAGATTTTCTGCTTCCACAAACCCTTTCGAGAAATTTCGTGCGATGTAAATTGATTGCACAAAAAACATCATAAAGATTCCGAAATGAATGGTCAGTGGAGAATTGATGATGAGGTTATTGACTAGGATATCGTTTACAAAACTTGCCACAAAAACAACAAAACTGATAAGAAATATTATTGAATCAGCTTGGACATCACGAATTGCTCTTATCAAAACTACCAGTGTATATAAAGCACCAAAAAGTGTAAAAATCTGGAATGGGACCATCAAATATGTGTAAAACGATGATCTAGTCACAAGTACGATAAAGCAGGAAGCATACCCGACATATTTAAGTAATTCATAAACCCTTCTGGAAAAATATGGTTTAAATAACAGAAACACATACCTTGCAAAAATGGGTGTGATAAAGAAAAAACTTAGGTAACTGAGTTTTAAGTGGAGCTCCCAAGGAAGATTTGGATACAATTGCACCAGATATTTGTTTCCAGTAATGAACACTCGTAATGCGACAAAAATACAAGTCAGAGCAAACCAATAGGTAAATGGATCTTTTTTACGATTCCAATAGAGGAATATATGATACAATCCCATAAAAAGAATACTTCCAACAAGTAACATATCTCGGAGGATTTGAAATTCATATTGTTTATGGATATCAGAGGTTCGACCCAAGGTGATCAATTGAGCAGGTCCACCTTTTCTATGATGGTAGTTGGATATTTGTAATAAAAAGTTAGTTTGATTTTCCTTTGGTATAAAATCGATGATTTGAGGTCGGTATTCTGGGATTCCCGTTTGGTAGGAAGCCGAAACAACTCCATTGGATGAAAGTTTTTCACCATCAACAAATAACGAATAGGCGGATTCCATCTCAGGTACTTTGATTGAAAGTGGAATCCCTTTTAATCCATGGTTCAACTCTAAATGAAAGGTTGCATATCCATCTCCTGCTAAAAAACCTTTGTCCAAAAAGGATTTTGTCCATATTCCTGGAAATTTGAAGTAATGTGGTTCCCGGATGGATTTGATTTCAGGCAATTCTGAGGGTGTGAACAAAAGACCTGGGTAATATTCCCAATCACCAGATAATTGAATCACATGATTGGATATTTTTAGGTAGTTAACGGCGATTAATTGACCCTTCTCGGCAACAGGAGGTACTTCTGTCACAGAACATGACAAAAGTACCATACTCCAAAGGAATGTAATCCAACGGAGATTTAGTGTCACGAGTCCCTCGTTTCCTCTAGAGACGGTTAGCGATTGGAATGTATTTTCTTTGATTTTCGCCCACATATATTTGTTTTGGACGAACTTTTGAGAAATCTCCCTTCATCCTTTGTTCTCTCCAATGGGCAAGCCAACCAGGAAGTCTTCCAATCACTTGCATGACCGAAAACATATTTTTGGGAATTCCTAACGTATGGAAAACAAGTCCGGAATAGTACTCTAAATTCGGGTACAATAGATTTTCCATAAAGTAAGAATCATTCCAAACAACTTCATCAATTTGGAGAGCGATGTCTTCCACGGCACTGAGCTTTCGATTTTTATAGAAGTCTTTGATGATTTCTCGCGCGACTTGGGCTCTTGGACTTACCACGTCATATGCCTTTTGCCCAAATCCGTTGGTTCGGATGGTGAGCCCTCCACGTTTGAAACGTTCGAAATAATCTTTTACAGGTGTTTTTGTTTTGATGATGTCTTCGATGAGGCCAATCGCAGCTGTGGGTCTACCACCTTCTCGTGCGCCCCATTGTGCCATGATCCCCGCAGAAATGGATGCAAACAAATTCGCTTGGGTAGAACCTACAACTTGTACAGCTGTATTGGATACATTTTGTTCGTGGTCTGCATGTAGGATCCACATTTGGTTTAGGATACGATCAAACTCTTCAGGGACAACATAGTTGTCCGCAGGAAGTTTATGCATCATATACAAAAAATTCGTGCAGTAAGGATTTTTGTCGAGAGGGTAAACGAAAGGATGGCCTACTGCATGTTTATAAGTGAAAGCAGCGATGGTGCGAATTTTTGCGAGTAATCTTGCAATTAAGTCTACGCCCATATCCAACTTTTCTTCATACTCTTCTAAATAATAACTAGATAGTGATGTAACCATCACTGATAAAACTGCAAGTGGATTTGCCACACCAGGGAAACCATCAAAAAGATTTAACATATCTTCGTGGATCATAGAGTGTTTTGAGAGGCGACTCGAGAAATCACTTAACTCTTGTTTTGTGGGAAGATTACCATAAATTAATAAAAATGATGTTTCAACAAAAGTAGATTGGTAAGCCAATTCTTTTAGGTCATAACCACGATACGTAAGTTCTCCTTTTTCAGGATCTCTTCTGGAAACTTTTGATAAACCTAGGGCAGTATTAAATAAACCAGGGTCAACTGTTACAAGCCCTGTTTTGCGGTAAAAATCAGTAAGGTCGATACCTTCTTTTCCATCCGTACCAGTGATGACAGGAAGTTTGTATGTTTTACCTTTGATGTGGATTTCCACTTCACTCATGAAAAGACCTCTCTACCTCCTATCTTAGCAAACGTAAGTTAGGAATCTAGAAGAATTTACACTTGGGCGAGTGCAGAATGAAGAGAATCGTGAATCAGAACAAAATCAGTCAGTCCAACAATATCCATCACTTTGCGAAAGTGAGTGTTGAGTCCGGCAAATTCAATTTTGCCTTGGTTCTCAGATGATTTTGTGATGAGGCTGATCAGGGTGGCAATGCCTGCTGAGTTGATGTACGATGTTTCTGAAAAGTTGAGGATCACACGTGACCGTTTGTCCCCAGGAATTGATTCGTAGGATTGTACTATTTCTTCTTCCGCTTCGGATGTGATTTCGCCAGAAATATGGATCACAGGGAGGTTTCCCCCATTCTCAAATCCCAATCGAATCTTAAACTCTTCCATCATTAGCCTCCAGGGAATTCCACCAAGAAGGCGGGTCAACAAAAATTAGGATTTCGATTTTCTTTCTTCTTTTGTGAATCGGCCAAAGGGTTGTTTGCATTTTTTGCAGACATAGTAGATATCAATTGGTGTAGCAGATATCCCGACAAGCCCCATGGCAATCATCCCCCAAGTAGAGTATTTGACAACCTTACGGGCGTTCTCATCTTCCCTTGTGGTTCCACAATCACAAGTGGGTCGGTCAGCTTTTTTAATGATTTGGTTCATAAAGGAAGGGTTTCGGTTCCGCCAAAAAAACGGAACCGAAATTAGGCAATTTAATTTTTAGAAAGGTGTTCTACGTATTTAGCAAGGATTTTGATGTTATCATCACCTAAATGGCCATAAGCTACCATTGGAGATCCTTTGATTCCTTCTTTCAAAGTTTTAGTGATTCCAGCAATTGTGTTTCCATTTTTCCACTCAGATGCAGGGGATTTGTAGTTACGTGGTTTTGGGTTGAGTGCAGCCGCTGCAGCTCCGTCACCAGCTCCTTTTTCACCATGACAAGAAGAACAATTTTGGAGGTATAATTCTTCTCCCTTGACTAAGTCAGGGTCGGCACTTGCACTAGATTCTTGCACTGCAGGTGCTTCTTCTTTTGGTTTGGAGTCGCCACAAGCCACCATCACAAATGCGAAGGAGACAGCGAGTAGAGAGACTAATACTTTTTTTGAGTTCATTTCTTACTCCGAGATAAGGATGACTCCAGTCTCCTATGCTTCTTGTCTTTTGAAAAGAAGAATTCAGTTTTTTTCCAAAAGATTTGAGAGAGCATCATTTAAATTTTGAAACTGAAACTCATATCCTGATTGTAATAAACGTTCAGGAACAACATATTGTCCCTTTGTCACAACAACACTACCTTCACCAAATAACGCTTGTATAGCGAAACTTGGAACTTTAAATAAATTGGGTCGTTTTAGGACCTTTGCCAATTGTTTTGAAAATTCCGCATTGTTCGTTGGATTGGGAGAAACCAAATTATAGGCTCCACTTGCCTTTTCTGATTCCATCAAATGAATTGTTGCATCCACAAAATCTAAAATGTGAATCCAACTCATCCCTTGGTTCCCTGATGCAATTGCACCACCGACTCCCATTAGAAATGGAGGGATCATTTTTTCTAAAGCCCCTCCATTGGGAGAGAGGACTATGCCTGTACGGAGTAAAATGGTACGGATACCATTTTGTGCGAGTGGTTTTGTTTGGTTCTCCCATTCCACACAAAGTTGTGCTAAAAAATCATCACCCGGAGGGGAGGATTCTGTAAAAGAAGGGTGTAAATTCTCTGACATGCCGTAATAACCAACCGCACTTGCATTCAAAAAAACTTTTGGTGGGTGTTTTAAATCTTGGATACGTGCGACAAGTCCTCTTGTGAATTCAATGCGAGAAGTACTAATTAATTTTTTACGTTCTTCTGTCCACCTAACACCTGCAATTGGTTCACCTACCAAATTCATGATGGCATCTAAACCTTCTAAATCTGATGATTGGGGCAATATACAAGAGACAAATTCGATATCAGAAATGGATGAAAGAGATTTGGGTAAGGATTTTTGTCTTGAAAATACTCGAAATCTATGCCCTCTTTCCACTGCAGTTGTGATAAAGGACTTTCCAATAAGGCCTGTGCCACCTAAAATTCCAATTTTCATAAAGTCTCCAAAGGATGGTGTGAATAAAAAAAGAAGTAGCCCATTTTCGCATTCAGCATAAGTTTTTCTTTCTATGAGACCTGTAATCGTTTTGCCGATTTTCTTTGCCCTTGTTTTGGTACTATTTGGAAACTACTTTCTATTTTCCGGAACCAACAAAAAGATCGAACGATACAAAGAAAACCCACCATTTCGCATTGAAGATGCAACCGCATCTACCGGACTTTCGCATCTATTAGACAAAAATCCATCCACAGTTTGGAGAAAGATTCGAAACTCACAAGTGGATTTTGACTTTTTCTTGGAAATGCAACTCTCACATGTTTGGGATGGAAACCTTTTTAAGCCAAGAAAATTCGAAAGCCTTCTCATCGAAGCATGCCCTGGAGAAACAATCCCTCCTTTTACCTTACGATTTTTGCTACGAGAGAGCATCAATGTAGACAAAGAACTGAGAATGCCCAAGGATAAAATATCTTTTGTGTTCCAATCAAAAGAATTGGGAAAAAAACAAATCTCCATTCCTTTAGACCAACTCCCTCATTTCCAAAAAGAAACGGAATATCCCAAAAATATTTATATTTTAACTCCTGAATTCAAAATTCAATCAGAAACAGGGTGCCTTGCAGAAGTAAAATTAAGGGAAGTATTATGACAAACACTCCGAATAAACTTTCTGCTTCACCAACTTTACCACAAAACAAAGGTAAGGAGAAAAAATTTGATATCACTAGTCTCCTAGAAGATGGGCCACTTCCATTAAAAAAAGAATCTGATATCTCTCAAGATCTAGATGAAAAATTAAGGAAAGCTTATTTTTGGATTACCAATTTTGCAATCATCAATCCTTTTTATGATATTGAATACAATGACACTCCTCCTTTAAAGTTTTCGATAGGGGATTCTAAATCAACCATCACACTTCCTACCGCTCAAAGTTATTCAAGTTTTGTATTATTACCTCTATTATCATTGATCGTCAAAGGAAAATGTTTGTTAGTTGGTGGACCAGGCCGTGGCAAAACAGCATCAGCCATCCTTATGGGAATTTT
Source organism: Leptospira bouyouniensis (assembly GCF_004769525.1). Taxonomy (NCBI): domain Bacteria; kingdom Pseudomonadati; phylum Spirochaetota; class Leptospiria; order Leptospirales; family Leptospiraceae; genus Leptospira; species Leptospira bouyouniensis. The sequence goes on from NZ_RQFT01000008.1 coordinate 223,960, forward strand.
ATCAGGATATTCTATTAAAGAAATCAAAAGAGCCATCCAACATGGCCAACCACAGATGACTATCACCGATTTACTTGGGAATCCTTTGCCAAGTGATATGATGCAAGCCAAATCTATGGATGAAATCAAAATTGCATGGCGGAAATGGCTTGGGATGCAAGTAAAAATTATCGATGAATACAATCGGATTCCCACTCGGACACAATCAGCACTACTCACCATTATGGGAGATAATTATGCAGAAATTTATGACCAAATTTTTGAATGCCCAGAGGCAGCTTGGTATTTAACAGCCAATGACGATGCAGGCGGAGGAACTTATCAAGTCATCGAAGCACTTCGCGATCGAATTGATGTGGTAGTCAAAGCACCACACTTTAATACACGTTTTATCAAAGATTTAATCCAAAGAGTCGAAGAAGGATACAAACCAGAATCTCTTGTTCCAAAAGAAATCATTTTTTCCGAGGATGAGTTGAAACGAATGAGTGAACAAATCAAACAAATCCACTTCCCACCTGGTCTTCGCCGTCGGATGGAATTTTTTGCTTCTCAGTTTGAGTTCATGGAATATGCAGGCGAACAATTAGAATACAAAACCAAAGACACTGCAAAATTAAGTGTCACCGATTTTTCTTCCCTTGCCGCACTGGAAACTGGCAAAGACAAGGTTAAGGACATTGGTTCCCAAACTAAAAATGGATTAAGTGTCCGCGCCATTTTTACTTGTATTAATTATGCAAAGGCACTTGCATACTTTCGCGGATTAACAGAAGTTAGTTTGGAAGACCTAAGCCATATACTCCCTTTTGTTTTACATGATAAATTAGTACAAAACATCGATTCCCCTTTTTTTGAAGAAGCAGAAAACAAAATTTATCGTAGCGATCGAGTGAGTTGGATTCGAAAACTATTCACCTTGTCCTTAAGCGAATATGAACGATTAGGACTTGATAAAAATGATACTGTTGCAAAACTTTCTGAAAAATTTGAAACAGGCCTGGAAGGGTTATCCGCAAAAGAAACAAAACAAAGATTAGTTGAGATCGAAAAAGAAATTGAATCTATATCCAAACAACGTAAGTTATATGGCCATATGTTTGATGACTTACTCAATTTAAAATATTTACACCAACGTTATACTAATTATTTAAAATGGGTGGAATCAAATGTATGAATTCCTCTCCTTGGAAAGAAATCTTACTCAAAGAAAAGGAATATTGTAACCAACTTGTCCTCACCGTAAAACGAACCAATTCCAAATTTTCAGAAGAAGAATTGGCAAACCACATGGAGCCTTTCTTTAATGCCGTAACTTCCAATCACTCTATCCTTTTTGAAGAGAAAACCGTATTATCATTATTTGAAACCTTCGTTATTTTAATTTCCAAACAATTTTTCCAACGTATCGAGGCATTGGATTCTTTATTTTTTCAAATCATTTTAGAAATCCAACCTGATCTTAAAAAAGACCCCATTCTACTCATCACCTATATTGTAAATGTCATATCAAAACTGGAAGATGAGAAAAAGGAAATTTTTCTCAAACGACTCCAGTCAGTCTTACTTTGGATCCAAACAATATCTGAATTTAAACTCGTAATCAGTTTACTATTCTGGGCAAGTGGTAAACCAGAATATAGAGAAAGTTTACAATTAGCGTTTCATACTTTAAACGAAAGTTTAAAAAAAGAGATCAAACGTTTGTTTGGAATCGATGAAAATTCAATCCGAACTGCTTTTATCACTTTTGATCCAAATCAAAAATCAAAAGCATCTTTCCACTTTCGTTTCATCCCCGGATATACATTGTTTGGCGGAAGTTTTTCACATTTGCCAATTCTATACCAGAACGGCGGGTCGATAGCCATCCAATCAGGCAAAAGTTGGTATGAACTCTTCATCGATGAATTTGGTACGAGCCTCCATACAATGGAGCCGATAAAATCACCAGTGAAGATTAACAATTCCATTAAATCTTCTATTTGGAAACAAATTGTCAGTCAAAAATTGGAAACAAACTCCATTTCTTCTTCCATCGAAACCGATTCATTTGTGGTTTTAACATTAAAAAATTCTTACCAATTGTATTTGTTTTACACTGGGAGAACATAGGTGGATTTTGTAAAAGATTGGGAATCAAAATGGAATGATGCACTTAAACTTTGGAGTGATTACGTAAAACTAACTCCAGCAAAGTTTTTGTTCACTGCATCTGAAGAAAAAGCAGAAGGATTAACAACATCTTTTGCTGCGATTCGCTTAAAAGACCACCGAGTCCTATTGTCTGTGAATCAAATCCAACATTATAAACTTGAAGATTTCTCATTGGAAATCTTAGGCCACGAAATTGGTCATCATGTGTTCTGCCCTGGTGATTTGGCTGATCAGGCTAAATTGATTTATATCACAAACTTAGCGATGCCTAGGTTAAATCATCTCACTCCAATGATAGTCAACATATACGAAGATTTATTCATCAACGACCATCTCAAACGACAAAACAATTTAAGAATGGATGAGGTGTATAAAAGATTAGGGAAACAAGAAGATCCTTTTTGGAATTTTTATATGAGAACCTACGAATTATTATGGGCTCTTCCATCAGGCACACTCACAGAAGGTGCGTTAAGTGATCAAATCCAATCAGATGCTTCACTTGTCTCTCGAATGATTCGCAATTACCCAAACGATTGGACAAAGGGAATGTTTGATTTTGCAAGTATCTGCTTTCCTTATTTTTTTGAATTAAATAACCAAACAGTAACCAATCCCATCCATTCTCTTTTAGATACATTGGATGCAGGGAAAGGGATGACTCCTCCTTCTGGAATCACTGATGTGGAAATATCATCCGACCTTTTCCCAACAGAAGGGATCACAGGCTCAAAACGTTCGCTCTCACCTGCCGAGTATTCAACCATTTGTAAAAGTATGGGAATTGATGCTGATATTTCTGAAATTACATATCGATACTACAAAGACAAAGCTTTACCTTACCTAGTTCCTTTCCCAAATTTAATCACACCCGGTGCAAAAGAAGAAATTTTAGAAGGAAATGATTTATGGGACCCAGGTTCCCCTATAGATAAAATCAATTGGCTCGAATCTACCATCAAAAGTCCAGTTATCATTCCAGGGTACACAACAGTAGAAGATGTATATGGTGAAACAACTTCCAATGAAATCAAATTGAATCCAATCGATTTAGATTTGTTTGTTGATTGTTCAGGATCGATGCCGAATCCACAAAACGATTTGTCATACTTAACTTTAGCTGGAGCTATCATTGCTTTATCCGCATTAAAAACAGGAAGCTCTGTACGAGTAACTTTATGGTCAGGAGTAAAAGAATTTTTAGTTACTGATGGTTTTATCAAAAATGAAAAAGAGATTTTAAAAGTGCTTACAGGTTATTTTGGTGGCGGGACATGTTTCCCTTTGGAACTTTTGGAAGATGAGTATAAAGAAGAACCCAAACGAAAACGGCACATCCTTGTAATCTCCGATGATGGAATTGATACCATGTTCACACAAAATTATCCACGTAACGCACGTTCCATTGTCAAAAATGCCCTAGAAAAGGCAAATGGTGGAGGATCAATGGTCTTACAACTTTACGAACCAAATAATAATTCTGTTGTCAATGAGCTACAAAAAAGTGGTTGGGAGATTTATCCGATCAAAACTTGGACTGACTTAATCCAATTTAGTAAGGATTTTGTGGAAAGGAATTATGTTAGGAATCAGATACTACGTTAAACAAGTTCTAAACACGGCGTTCCATGCGGTGGATTTAACATCTGTATCTCTTGATGCTTTGTGGTTTGATGTATTATTCTTTCGAACAAACGACGGGAAGTCCTCAATGTTTCCAAAATCATTTGATACCATTTCGGATGATAATCTTAAGGCTACCCACATAATCCTATCCAATCTTTTGTATGGTAAGGAAACAAAAATTCCTGAATTCTCTAAAGAATTATTGTTTGATTATCTAACAATCACCTTACCGAAATTATGTGAAATTGTGTCTCCTTATAACGTTTGGATTACTGATACGGAACGTGCCGAAGAACTGGTAAGGAGTTTATTCCATAAATTTGATTTACTCCCCGAAGGAGAAACTAAAGAGTACTTTGCGGATCGGTATCGTTCTATTGATTCTCGTGAACGTATTCGAATTTTAGACGAAACAAAAAAAGCACAAGAAAGAGCCAAAGAAATATTAAGACAAATGAAACTTAAAGAAGAGGAAGAGGCCGCTTCAAAATACAATCGTGAATAAAATTTTGGATTCAAAAACAACTCCTCTGTTATGTGAAGATTGGGAAATAGAATTAAATTCAATGATCCATTCAAAGTACGCACCAATTTGGAATACAAGAATTGGCGACCGAATTGGAGAAGGAGAATTCCACTTTGTGAAAAACTTCCAAACGGAATTTTTACTAGCTAAAAAAAATGTTAACTACCAAACCAAACAAACCATCATTTCTTTTATCGAATATTACCGCCATCGGTCTGAATTTTTTCGCACTCGTTTGTTTGGGTTCGATATTAAAGAAGAATTTGAATCCATTCCGTTAACAAAAAGAGAAGACTTACAAACAAAGATCACAGAAATCATACCTACTGATTTGGATTTATCAAAAATGGTTATCAACCCTACTTCTGGTACAACAGGAAAACCCATCCTTGCACCAAATCACCCTATGGCAATTGGGTGTTATGTGCCTTTGATTGAATTCAGTGTAGAAAGGCATGGAGTAAAACCCATCCATTCACCGAAGTCTACTTTTGCCATACAACTATGTTATCAAGAGAAAACTATCGAATATGCAACTTGCCATAGTTTGGCGGGAGGAGCCAAATTTGCCAAAATCAACATCCACCCCAATTCCTGGAAAAAGCCATCTGATTTACAAAATTTCTTAAAAGAATCTTCACCACAAATCTTAACGGGAGATCCTTATGCGTTTGAATCTGCAATGAAAATGGGGATCCAATATCGACCAGAAGCAATCCATTCCACCGCATTAGAGCTAACGCCCGCTTTACGATTAAAAATAAGTAACTATTTTCAATGCCCGGTGATCAACTTTTATTCGTTAAATGAAACAGGACCTCTCGCCTATTCCTGTCCCTTCGATCCTGAATGGATGCACATCCTCCCACATGATTTGTATGTGGAAGTGTTAACAAAAGATACTAAAATTCCTGTTCCTACAGGCAATGTCGGTGAGATTGTGGTTACCGGTGGAAGGAATCCCTATTTACCACTCCTTCGATACAAAACAGGTGATATTGGGGATCTCGAATATGGACCTTGCCCTTGCGGAGACCATTTTCCACGTTTACGTCTGTTATCGGGTAGAAAATCTGTATATTTCCATAAACCAAATGGAGACACAATTAATCCAATTGATGTGGGAAGGATTCTAAGAAAAAAACCATTTATTTTCCAATTCCAAGTGGAACAAACCAAAAGTAATGAATGGGTTTGTCGCCTTTCCTTGGAAACGGAAGTCATAAAGAATGAAACCCATTGGGAAATAGAAAAGGATTTATTACAAAAGGAATTAGAATCACTTTTCGGTGAAAATTCTAAAGTGTTTATTTCAACTAACTTTCCGTTAGATGGAAAAAAACAATTGGCATATATCAATTCATACCAAGACAAAATTGGGGTAAATCCATGAACCATGGACTTGTTCTAGGTAAATTTTACCCACCTCATAAAGGCCATCTGAATCTCATTCGAGAAGCTAAAAAACAATGTGACTTCTTAACAGTCCTTATTTGTTCTTTGGAACGAGAGATCATTCCTGGTTTTCTACGTTTTGAATGGATGATAGAATTAATCACAGATCCAAATATAAAATTGGTATGGGTACAAGAGGAAAACCCACAATACCCAGAAGAACATCCAAATTTTTGGAATATTTGGAAACATACCATCGAATCTTATTCCATTCACCCGATCGATATTGTTTTCACATCTGAACTCTATGGTGACCCACTAGCTTCTGTTCTCGGGTGCAAACACATTCCGATCGATATTGAAAGAAAAGAATTCCCAATCTCAGCAACGAAGATCCGTGAATCACCTTTGAATCACTGGAATTATATCCCGGAAACAATCCGACATTACTTTGTAAAACGGATTGTCCTCACTGGGAGTGAATCTGTTGGGAAAACCACACTCGCCAAAAAACTAGCCGAGCATTTTAAAACCAATTGGATCCCAGAGTTTGCAAGAGAATATTTAGAACAAAAACCAACACCTATGGAAGAATCCGATTTTTTGCCGATCGCCAAAGGCCATCTTTTATCAGAAATAGAAGCCGCCAAAACTTCTAACGGTATACTCTTCTTAGATACAGATTTACTCACAACAAAGGTGTATTTAGAAAGGTACTATAGGTCAGAAATTCCTTGGCTCACCAAACGAGCGCTTAGTTTGCAATATGATGCTTCGTTATTTCTTGACATCGACATCCCTTGGGAAAAGGACAAATTACGAGACTTAGGTGAAGAAAGAGAGGAAATGAAAACTCGATTTCTGGAGTCGATGGAAGAAGCAAATCGAGATTTTTATTTGATAAAGGGCAATTTTTTAGAAAGAGAAACATTAGCAATCGACTATGTAAACAAGATCAAAGAATGGCCAATCAATGCCACTTCTTTCACAAAAGAGCAGATGATTTTACGTAAGATTGAATAACTTCAATTGGTAAAACTTTCCCTTCCAACAATTGTTTCATTTCATATAGTGTGGAACCTTTGGAACCATTATCATAATTTTTTGGCCCGATGTGATTTTTGATATGGTCACCGATCACAAGTCGGACTTCCAAACTAAAACGAGAATACCCTTGTGTGTTATCATTGGTTCCATGTAAGTGGTGAGATGCGAAAAGAAAATAATCCCTAAAATCACCCGATACCGAAAGAACATTTGGATCAGAAACTTGTTCCAACGGTTTTGGGAATATTTTTTCGCCGATTCTTGGGTGGATGGCACTTGTTTGGAATCCACCTGTTTCCAACCAATGGTCATACAAAAACATTGAAGAATTATTTTGAATGGACTTTTTAAAATAAGATGGATACAAAGAAAACCCAGAACCTAACTCTACTTTTGTGATTGGTATCCAAAGATTGATTTGGTTCTCGGGATTGGCATACCAAGAATCACGATGGATGTACTGAACTGATTCCGCCCCTTGCATAAGATGGAATCCATTTGGAACGCAACGAAGACGCAATAGATCTAGATATACATCGTTTGGGTCGACGTTCCACTCTTCTAAGATAGGAAACAAGAATTTTAGAATGGAATGATTTTCATAAATCTTACTTCGAATCCTTGCCATCGAATTCTGTAATTGGAGATAAGGTATCTGAGAAGTGATTAAACAAGGATCACCTGCTTGAAACTCGTCTTGAATGTACTGGAGAATTGTGTTTAGATAAGATATAGATTCTTTGCAAAGATTACCAAAATAAGTTTTTCCATCGTAAAGGGATTTTATATCCATTCCTTAACCATACAATTGTATCTCAATCTCCATTACCTTTGGTTTGTTTTTTGATCTCTTCTTTTAATTCGATGATGCTCATATACAAATTGGCAAAAGTGGTGAGTTGATTCATAGCATCTTGTAATCCAGCTTTAAACAAAAGGCCGTTGTCCATATGTTCTCGAAAGATGGTAAGTGGATTTTCACTTTCCATACTGTTCACAGTGTTTTGGTAAGATTCCAGAAGTTCTTTTTTATCTTCTAATGATTCTGGAACTTTCCAACCATTGGACAAACGGCTCATAAAAAATTATCGTCCTTCGACTTCCAAAAGTTTGGTGGTCTTTACGATAATCCTTGTCACAACATAAAATATAAGTCCAAACCCAAAAAACCAAGTATGAAAAGGTTTCCAAATTCCAGTGATGTCAACCACACGAAGGTTTGGCTCTTGGAAGTAAATTTGAATAAGATCAAATACAGTAAACACAACAATGATTCCAAATAAACTTGGGTATTCTCGTTTCCAAATATTTCTGAAGGAAAAATCTAAATTTGGTTTTTTATACCCCGACAAACGTGGGATAAATGCTGGGGTTTTGTCTGCCCACTGCAAATATGCATCTTTAAATTTTCCACGTAGGAAATATTCTTCAGCAAATATGATCCTTTCATAATATAGATAAAAGAACATGATGTAAACCAATGCGAACGCAAAGTCGCGTAGGATAAAAACAGGTCCTAAATACATCAAAAAATTTCCAACATATAGTGGATGGCGAACAAGAGAATAAATCCCCGATTGGTTGACTACATCAGCTACTTGTTGTTTGGTATTACGTCCTGAGGTATTCTTGGGAGTGTAACCGATGGTGAAACATCTTACAAATAATCCCGCTAAACTAACTACAAATGCACCAGTAAGCCAATATAAATTGGACATATAGTTCCCTTGGAAATAAGGAACAAAGGGTAAATACAGTAAGGAAAGGAATAGAATGACTCCTGGTATGTAGGAGCGCCATCGGAAGAGAAAATTGCCTTGTTGGTTGAGTTCTTCTATAAGTGCCATGTTAAATCGTACTTGCTTCCTTTGATTAAGCTGACAGCATTCGTCCTATGTCAATCAAATCCTTTATTCCTGCAAAGTTCAATCTCCCTGCTCTATGGTTTACCGATCTGACACTGCCTCTCCTCAATAAATTGGTCCATAATATCGATTCGATTGAAATCTCACAAAAAGACGAAAAAACATTAAAAACCTTTCAAAATGAACGCCTTCTTTATATTTCCAACCATCCTACAACCAAAGAACCTGGGGTTGCCTTCCATATTGCAAATCAAATGGGAGCAAGATTCCATTATATGGCTGCAAGAGAGGTTTTTGAATGGGGGTATGGGTTCGTAGGTGATTTTATCCAATCTATTGGCGCCTATTCTGTATTAGCTGGTGCACCCGATAGAGAATCCTTAAAAGCATCTCGTACAATCTTAGCAAACCCTTCTGGGAAATTAGCACTTTTCCCTGAGGGAGAACCAACCAGTGGCATGAATGATACATTACTCCCTTTCCAACCAGGTGTTGCCCAATTGGGAATTTGGGGATTGGAAGATGCATTAAAAAAAGATCCAAAAGCCACAATATGGGTTCTACCAACATTTATCAAATACCGAATGACAAGCTCCATCCAATCCATGCAAAGAGACATTGATCAAAGTCTTTTGAGAATGGAACATCGGTTAGGCATATCAAAGACAGGTAAGGACATTGTACATCGATTTTTATCTGTTGGGAAACGCATGATGGAACGAGAGGAAAAAGAATACGGTGTCCCAGTCGAAGATAACAGAGTAGATGATTTTGATTACCGATTGGGCCGGATGCGTCATGCCATGCTTGATAATATTGCACGGAAAGCAAACATCCCAAAGTGGGACATTGATGCCAACGCCATTGAAAAACTCCGAAAAATTCTCAGCGTTCTCGAAATGGTTTCTGTGGGTATGCCAGATCCTAATGGAGAATTACCTAGTTTGGAAATGGCGAGATGGGCAAGAACCGCTGCCACAAAAGCATATGATTTTATCTCTATCCAAACTGCTTACATCAAAGAATTGCCAAGTGCAGAACGATTGTACGAATTTTTATACCGTTATGAAAACGAAATTTTTGGAGAAACCAAATCGAGACCTCACAAAGCGATTGTTAGACTTGGAGAACCATTTAAGATCAATGACTATCTTGGTTCATACAAAGAAGACAAAAAGAAAACTCTTGATACAATTACAGAACGTCTAAGAAATGAATTACAAACAATGCTCGTGGACGAAAAATCCAAATCTAACGCACTGTTTCCGAGCCAATATATTTTTTAAATGGAACCTTTACTAACATCAGAAATTGAGGATTTGCTATCAAAAAAAAGTCCCTTAGAAATGAAGGTCTTCGGTGCTTCCAAAAATTTAGATGAAAACTTAGTCCGTATTCTTGATGTTTTAGCGGCGAAATACAATATTCCAAATCTTTCGGCAATTCTTTTCACGATTGTCAAAGATTTGATCCTAAATGGATTTAAAGCTAATTTCAAACGTCTATTTTTCCAGGAAAACTTATTAGATATCCAATCTCCCGCCGACTATGAGTTAGGTGTAAGAATGTATAAAAGCCTTATCCTTTCAGGAAGAGGGAATACTTTCGAATCACTTGCTCGTCAAAAAAATTTATATGTCCGAATCAAAATCGAACATAACGAATCCCAAATCAAATTTGATATTCGCAACAATTCGATGTTAGTGCGAGGGGAAATGCAAAAAATTAGAAACTCCCTGCTACATGCACAAAACTACAATGACATTATGGAATATTATATCGAAAAGGGTGACAACTCAGAAGGAGAAGGCATTGGTATTGCCCTCTGTATCATCCTACTGAAGGGTGAAGGTTTACCCACTGACCAATTTCGCATTTACCATGAAGACGGAGAAACCATCGCCCAACTCACAATTCCCTTAAAGAAAGGCTAGCATAGAATCTCAGGTTTTCCAACTTGGATGTATGAGCAGTGTCACTCTCTCTTCGAATGATTCCATCCCTAAGGTATTAAAAGCAATTGTTGGCAACCAAACCAACCATGCACTTTGGCTAAACACTCTCTCCCTACTCGAACACATTGGTTCGCGAAAAATCCTCCTCACCCAATCAAATGAAGAAACCTCAGAAATGATTTTACGCCACGCCACAGAAGAAGCAAGGCATGCTCTCTTTTTTAAAAAGGCCGCAAGGACCATCCAACCTGAGTTTCGTTCTGGATACCAAAACTCCTCTCTTGTGAGAGGGACCGCGGCAAGAATTTATTTCGCAAAACTAGATGCCCTTGTCCGTAAAAACCTTCGTTCCGCTTTCCCTGACGAAAAAACCTTCACCTACCTGGCATATTTGTACACCACCACTGTCATCGAAAAAAGAGCCATGGTCGTTTACAATGCGTACGATGAAATTTTGGACGCATCGGGCTCTCCTATCCGCCTAACCAACCTCATCCTAGAAGAGGAAGGCCATTTATCCGAGATGAGCGCCGAAATGTTCCGCCTGGACCCAAATGCTTCCGAAAGACTCTCCCATTTGGAGGCCGAAGAAGCTAAAATTTTCACCCGTTTTTGGCGCCAAATCGGTGAATTCTCCCTAAATTAAAAAAGGCTTGCGAAAAAAATCTCAACTTGGTTTCCTTCAACCATCTTCATGCGACATAATACTATTATTGGATCTTTGAGAAAATGGGATTAGAAGTCTTTTTATTGCCTTTTTTGGCGAGTGTAGCCGTAACCATCGGACTCCGTCGTTTGGACAAATCCAATACCAAATTGTCCCAATTGAAACGTTACGCCTCCAAACTCACTGAAGAAATGCAAGGTGTCGCCCTGCAAAAGATCCAAATGGTAAAAGATGCCGGGATCGATTTGGACATCCTTGTCAAACAATCAAGAAAAGTCGCAGAAGACATCCAACATTTAAGTGCCGAATCGAGGGACCTCTTCGAAAAAATCAGAGCGAGCAAAGATTACCTATCATCACTCTCAGGAGAAATGGAACAAATCCAAGATTTGAGTAACCAAGTCCGCCGAGAAAAACAATACATGGAAGAAGGACTCTCTCAAATCAACTCCCACAAACGTGAGTTACGTGAAGTATCAGAAGATATGGAAGCCCTTCATAACGAATCCATTTCGATGCTCGATACTTTCCAAAACAAATTGAACTTACGAAGTGATGAAATTTTACAATCTGTTGCCCAAAAGATGGTGGAACTTGAAAGCCTACTCGAAACCAAATCTGATTTCCTTGATAATTCGCTTTCCAAAATTGCAGAAACAGCTAGAGAAAAATTATTAACTCACGCCGATGTGATGGTGAACGAAACTGCAGGTCGTCTAGACCATGCACGGAAAGAAATGGATTTATTACTCGAATCCATGAAATATGCGCAAGGTGACTTGGATGTTCGCCTAACAAAATTTGAAGACACATCTTCTTTACTTTCAGATAAGGTTGATAAATTTGATGAGAGATTAGAAGAAAAATACCAAAGAGCATCTTCCAAAGTGGAAGAAAAAGTTTCTTTACTTGAGAAAAAAATCCAAGAACGTTTTGAATCCATCGTAGACCAAGTAAGCCATACAAAAGATTCCTTTATGAAAGGTCTTAACCAAGAAACAGATGCCATCAAACGTGAAATTGAAGACTTGTCTTTGGAAACACTTTCCAAACGTGATGACATCATCAATGAAACGAGAAGGCAAGCAGATGGAATCAACCAAACCATCATTCAATTCCAAGAAAAATACTTAGAAGCAGAGAATAAACTTCTGCGCCAAGCAGACATCCGCAAACAAGAACTGATCCGTGAAATTGAAGCCTTCTCTGAAGAATTTCACCGCATATCTGAAGAACTGAGAGAAGAAGCAAGTACTCTCAAAAAGAGCGCATTACAAGAGTTAAAGGAATTTGACCGAGAACTCGAAACGGTTCGATCTGGCCAAGAAATGGTTATCAAAACTTCTCTTTTTGAACTTAAAAAAGAATTAGAAGAAAGGATGCATTCTGATTTCAAAATCCAAAAACAGGAAATGGAATCTGACCTTGGGTCCATCCAGTCCCAAGTAAAGGAATTGAATGAAACAATCACTGCACAAACAAAAGATGTAGATGAATATGTAGAAGAATTAAAGTCCGCACTCCGTGAATCTGCTCATGAAATTTTAGAAACTGCAGAAGAAAAAGCCAAAGAATCCGAAGAAATTGTCACTGAGAAGATCCGCATTGCCAATGCCAACTTAGAACAGTTTGTAAGCAAATGGGAAGACGAACTTGGTAAGATGCGAGAAGACCAAAACTACAGCATCGAAAAACTCCAAGACCGATTAAAAGAAATCCATGTGGAAGGTGCAGACCTTCTTGGTGAATTCCAAAACCAATTCCAAAAAGCTAAATCCAATTTGGAATCTGTCGCCGAATCGAAAACAAAAGAAAGTATTTCTCGTTTGGAAGACGAAGCGAAACTAGCTCGTAGCGAAGTCGAACGAATTCTCAAACACTTAGAAGAATCAGGTGAATCTTTCTTTAACCTACAAGAAGAAAAAATGGATCGATTGAACGAAACCATCGATTCCAAAATCTCTCACCAATTGACAAAACTTCTGGATAAAGGCAATATCCAACTTGGCCAATTGGAAGAAAAAATTTCGAACCACCTAAATACAGTTCGTCGCAACTTAGAAGAAAGTATCAAACGTTCCAAAGACGAGTCGAAAAAACAAATTGAGACCTACCAAAGGGATTACGAAAAATCATTCAAAGAAATCGCGAAAGAAAGCCAAGATTTCTTAAAAGACAGTTTGAACCGATTCCATGATCTCAAATTTGAAATCCAAAATGGTTTGGAATCACTCACCGAAACCAAAGAAGAAACATTGTCTAGTTTCCAAAACGAAATCGGTAGCCTGAAAGAAGAAATACTGACACTTTCTAGTGAATTAGAAACCGTGAAGGAACATTCTGACCTATTCGCTTCCGCCAAACAGATTGCAGACGAATCAAATAAGGCAGTGGAAGAAATATCGGAAGCACTCCGCTCTCTTGAAAAAGGCAAACCGGATTTGGAACTAGTCCAATCCGCAATTTCTGAGTTCAGTGAAATGAGATCTCAAATTGCAAATGAATTGGAAGCCTTAAAAGAAGCGCAGTTCCAATCAGAAGATATCGATAAACAAGTCCAAATCCTTGCTTCCAACTTGGTCCATGTATCAGAAACAATGGAAGGGTTTGAAGAGAGCCTAACTGAAGTAAGTTCTATCGAATCCCGAGTAGCAAATCTCTCGAAAGAACAGGCAAAAATTGAATCCTTTTTGTCCTCTCTCCAAGAGTCACAAGATTCTGTTTTCCACTTGGTAGAAAATTTAGAAGGCCAAAAACACAATGCACGGGAACTCCAAGCCCGTCTCGACATCCTTGACCGAGAAATCGATGTGGTGGAAGCACGAGAAAAAGAACTCACAGAGACCATCCGCCAAGCAGAGAACCGCACTTCCTTCCTTGTAGAACGAGAAGCGCAGATTGATTCCGTCGAACGTAAATTTGACAAAATCGAAGAACTGCTCGGGGATCTTTCTGACCGCCACCGCCAAATCCTTACCCTACAAAAACGTTTGGAAGACCTCAAGGAATCCACAAAGGATACCAAAGACGATTTGGAATCCCTCCTCGGCGAAGCAGACGAAACCTTCGAAAAACTCTCCCAATTTTTGGACATTGTGCAAGGAGCGATGCAGAACCCTAGTGCCACACCCAAAATGGACCGCAAAAATTCGGGAAATCCCTTGGTCGAGCGAAAAAGAGCCACAATCCAAAGCCTCCATGACAACTACCAGTGGTCTTCCGAGGCAATTAGCGAAAAATTAAATATTGAAAAATCCCTTGTGGATACCATCCTCGGAGTTAGAAAGAAATAACCGAGGTATCCATGTCCGAAGAACAAACAGAAACAACGTCGAAAGAATCCCTTATTGTCACTTCCAAAGTGAAAGCATACATCAAAAGTAAGGGTTTTATGACTTCCGGGGATGCCATCGATGGTATCAACGAAGAAATTTACCGTTTGATCGACAAAGCTCTCGAAAGAACTTCTGCAAACAAAAGAACAACGGTTCGGTCGACTGATTTCTAATCCGTGATTTATATCAAAAACAAATCAGAAATTGAAAAGATGAGGAAGGCGGGAAAATTTGCCGCCGAACTCCTCGTTTATTTGGAACCCTTTGTGAAGTCAGGTGTTTCCACTTTGGAACTGAATGACATTGCGGAAACTTATACCAAAAAAAATGGGCACCGTTCTGCCCCGCTCGGTTACAAAGGTTTCCCAAAATCCATTTGTACTTCCATCAACCAAGTCGTTTGCCACGGAATTCCTAAAAAAGAAGACGTACTCGCAGATGGTGACATTGTGAATTTAGATGTCTCCCCGATTGTAGATGGTTACATTGGAGACACTTCCAAAACCTTTATCGTGGGTGGGAAAACCACACCTGAAGCTGAAAAACTTGTCGCAGATACCGAAAAAGCCATGTGGGTGGGGATTGAACAAATCAAACCAGGGAACCGCATTGACGACATCGGGAATGCTATCGATGATTTTCTAACGCCACTTGGGTATGGAATCGTACGAGACCTGATGGGCCATGGAGTTGGACGAAATTTCCACGAAGAACCACAAGTGCCACATTTTCGTTCTCCTCGAAAATTAGCGAAAATGGAAACAGGGATGATCTTTACTGTGGAACCAATGGTCAATTTGGGAACTTGGGAAGTCAATTTTGACCGCTCTGACAAATGGACTGTCCGCACAAAAGATGGGAAATTATCAGCACAATTCGAACACACCATCCTTGTCACCGACAAAGGGTATGAAATTCTAACAAAAGTTTGAAGAAAAGGTTCTTGCATTCGCAAGGTATCTATCGTCTAATTCTAAGAGAGGTTATCTTATGAAGATTACTGTTGCTATCCTTAGCGTATTTTTGTTCACAACATCTATGTTTGCCATTTGCCCAGGAAAGGAAAAACGTTCCTGCCCAGGTCATGACAAATTGATCGAGTGCCCACACGACGGTAAATAATCCAATGGGCAAAGCCATCCTCTTCGTAGATGACGAACAAATCATTCTGATGAGTTTGAAGTCTCAGTTGAAAAAACATTTTGGGAACGATTATCGATATGAAACCGCCCAAAATACGGAAGAGGCATGGTCGATCATTGAAGAATTAGCCGAAGAAGGTATTAACATCCTCATCATCATTTCTGATTGGCTTATGCCAAACCAACGTGGTGATGAGTTCTTACGTGAAGTCCACAAAACCTACCCAAACATTAAAAAAATAATTATTTCCGGACATATCGATGAACATTCCCTTAACCAATTGAAAGGGGAAGTAAACCTACATAGTTTTTTAAACAAACCTTGGTCTGAATCGGATTTAATCAAAAAAGTAGAAGACGCAATAACGAAGATTGCCTAGGTTTTCCTAGGAAACCTCCGTATGTCTCAAACTATTTTAAAATATACAATCGAAGATTTAGAATCTTTACGTTCGAAAGTCCCTTTAGTTCATAATATTACTAACTACGTTGTGATGAACAACACAGCCAATGCCCTCCTTGCTATCGGTGCCTCCCCCATTATGGCACATGCCATCGAAGAAGTGGAAGAAATGGTTACAATCTGTTCGGCAACGGTCATCAACATTGGAACTTTGTCTGAACCGTGGATCCAAAGTATGGAAAAAGCGGCCAAAAAAGCAGTTTCATTAGGGAAACCCTTGGTTCTTGACCCAGTGGGTGCAGGGGCAAGTAACATCCGTAATGCGGCGATTCGTCGGATCTTAGATGCGGGAAACCCAAGCATCGTCCGTGGGAATGCTTCCGAAATTCTCTCAACTCTCTCATCATCAGGGAAAACCAAAGGTGTGGATGCAACAGACTCATCTGAATCCGCAGTCGAAACTGGGAAATCATTATCCAAAGTCACTGGTGGAGTGGTTGTGATCAGTGGCGCCACTGATTATATCTTAAAAGGTACAGATTCCGCTCAAATCTCCAATGGTGATGTTCTCATGACAAAGGTCACGGGCCTTGGTTGTACCGCATCTGCCCTCTGTGGTGCCTTTGCTGCTGTCCAAAAAGACCAGTTCCGTGCCGCAACTTCTGCGATGGCGGTGATGGGGATTGCTGGTGAATTGGCAAAATCCAAAACTTCTAGCCCAGGAAGTTTCCAAGTGGCATTCCTTGATGCCCTCTACGAACTGAATGCAGATACCATCAAACAAAGGTTAAATGCAAAGTAAATTCCGCGGGGTGTATCTGGTAACAGATAGACCCCTTTGCCTCCACCACCAGTTAGAAGAAGTCGTAAGATTGTCCGCTTCAGGTGGAGTTTCCCTTGTCCAACTGAGGGAAAAAGAAACCTCTTCCCGAGAATTCTTAACACTCGCGATCCATTTAAAAAAAATTCTCACACCTTTCCAGATCCCTCTCCTCATCAATGATCGAGTTGACCTTTGTTTGGCATCTGGTGCTGATGGGGTCCATTTAGGCCAATCCGACTTACCTTGGTTAGAGGCAAGAAAACTGCTTGGCAAAAACGCCATCATTGGACTTTCCATTGAAACAAAAGAAGACTGGGAAAGTTTAAATCGAGAACACTCAAATCCAAGTTTGGATTATTTGGCAGTTTCACCAGTATTCAATACACCCACAAAAACCAATACAAAACAGGCATTAGGTCTAGCAGGCGTTCGCTGGCTAAAAGAAAATACAAAACTACCTGTTGTGGCCATTGGTGGTATCAATATTGGCAATGCGAAAGAAGTAATCCAAGCAGGGGCTGATATGATTGCCGTTGTCAGTGCGATTTGTTCGGCAAAGGACCCAAAAGAAGCGACTCTTTCCTTACGAAATTTGTTTTAAAACCCTTCACCAAACGAAAACGATTGAAGAAAACAGGTTTACCACGACTTCGTAAACGTTCTTCAACCAAGTTTTTAAAAAAGTATACTTAATATTTTTATACGTTAAAAAATGAGCTATCCTTAAGAATTTTTTTTGTTCACTTGGTTTCGGTTCCAAATGGAGACACCAATTCGTTCGATGGGAGTTTTCTCAAAGTATCCTTTAAATTCTTCTTCTGATAAAAACTCTTTGGATAAAAATGAAGGATCATTCCAAAATTCTCTCGGTAAAAAACTGGGTTCATTTGTTTCGACTTGGTTCCGTTTGGCGATCCCTTCATTCCAGGGACATACTTCTTGGCATAAGTCACAACCATAAACCCAATCCTTTCTGTCCCACTTCAAAAAAGATTCGGTCACTTCACTTTCCATTCTATCTTCAATGGTAAGGTAGGAAATACATTTGGAAGCATCCAATTGGTATGGTTCCAAAGCATTTGTGGGACAAACATCCAAACATCGCCGACAACTCCCACAATGGTCTGTGGTAATCTCTTCTTTTGGTGTTTCACCTAACTCTAAATCGGTGAGGATGATGGAGAGAAAAAAATAGGATCCAAGTTTTGGATGGATAAGATTGGTGTGTTTCCCTTGCCAAACAACACCCGATTCCCTAGTCAGGATTTTTTCAGCAATGGGCAAACTATCAACCGATTGGCGGAATTGATTTGTTGGAAAAAGTTTGCGTAGTGCTTTTAAGATCAGATCCCCTTTATTTCTTAATACGATATGGTAATCAGTTCCGAGTGCGTACCTAGAAACTTTTCGTTCCATTTGAGAAAGCAAAGTTTCACCTTCACTGGAACGATAAACAAACCCCATACAGATCGCAGACTTGGGAGCAAATCCCAAATTTTCAAATCGATTGCGGATGGCAATGGCATGGTCTTTGGCAAACCAGTCCATATTCCCAAATTTCTTTTCCAAAATCCAAGTTTCTAAAAACGTTAGGTCTTTTTCGGGGATACTTGCTTTTGCAAACCCAACAAATGAAAATCCTTCTTTCATACAAAGTGATTTGATTTGAGATTGGTATTGGGATTGCGTGGCCATGTCTGAAAAAGAGAATGAAGTTTACCTTACAACACTCCAGAGCCAATTGCCAAGCCATTTGTTAGTCCAATTGCCAAAACTTATCCCGCATTTCCGAAAACTGGAAACACTGGTTCCATTGCCAAAGGACCTACCAGAACTTTTAAAAAAAGGAATATATTTTGCATTGATTCAATCGGTTGTAAGACTCCTCAACCGAGAAACAGATCCAATGTTACCAGAAATTGTTCCCGAATACAAAGAACTCATCCGCACAATTTCTGATACTTATTTAAAATTACAACCAGAGATCGAATCCAATTGGTTAGACGAATGCATTCAGTTCGGGGATAAATCAGCTTACCATTGGGAATGGAAACATTTTGATTCCAAAGAACTGTTTTAGTTTCATACCATTTCCTTTTCTAAACAAATTCTGAATTCGTTTGGGATTGGCAATTTGGTTTGGGCACGGTAATCAAAATATACCTGCACTGTTTTGGCTTTGACATACAAAACATCTGTTTTTTGGTTTTTGATTTCGTAAGAAAATTCCCAAGAACTAGTTCCAATTTTGGAAACCCAAGTGTGGATGTAAATGGAATCCCCTGGTAAAACAGAAGCAATCAAATCCATTTCCACACGAGCCATCACAAAAGGAATGTCTTCTAGTTCCTGAACTGACAAATACCGATTACAAAAATCGAGTCGTGCTAACTCCAAATATGCCGAATAACTTGCGTTATTCACTCTACGCATGGGGTCCATATCATTGAATCGAATTTGGATTTCTGTTCGGATCATCTCTCTGACAAATTTCCACACCGATTGGATTTGTCATCTTTATCCTAAAAAATTCAATTTGATTTGTACGGACCGAAATTTCTCTCTTTCTTTTGCCGACCGGCCATGGACGGGTTCTAGTGGGAGGGTGGATATTTTTTCAGGTGTGATCCCAAACGAAACCAAAATTTTACGTATCGCTTGGATCCTTTCTTTCACCAATTTTCGATTGGCTGCCAAATTTCCCGAACTGTCCGCCGAGCCGATGAGGAGCACAGAATCTAACGATTGTAATGAATCGGGTGTGAACCAACGTTTTAAATTCAGTATTTCATTGTCTACTAATTTAGACATCCCTGCCTCAAAGTAGACTACCTTTTCTACTGTAACGTTTTTTTTGCGAATTGTTTGCGTTTCGTACGGATTGAACTCATTTGAATATTTTTCTGTGTTTCCGAGTTCGTTTTTTGGCCAAAGCCAGTAGAAAACGAAGAACAAACTAACTAATATTAGGGAAATCCAAAACATCCTCCCCTTAGACGAACTGAACCGAAACAAATTAATGACAAACCAGTAGACAATTTTCTCCTACTTGGTAAAATCCTTCCATGGGTGCGTTTCGATCTCATTTCTTAACCTACATCTTGTTTTTCGCTTTGGTTTTCCAATGCAAACCAGCCGAGTTGTCGAATACTTGTGATGTAAGAACTGATGGTTTTATATATGGATCTCTCATTCGTTTTGTAACAGGTGACAGATCACCCTCTTGCCTACCTTCTTTCGATTTCCAAGAACTTTGGGGAGTGTTCCAAGCCCCGTCTGGCGATATTGGTGTCAATGCCATGACAAGTTATAATGACCAAATTATCATTGGAGGCAACTTCCAATTGTTAGGCCCTTCAACTGGGAGTGCGGCCTTTTTGCAATCAGGAGATGGAAAAGTTGTACCTAGCCGGTATTGCCCATATTTAAAAATCGTAGGGAACACATACATTGCCATTCCTGATGGTGGAGGTGGGTTTTACATTGGTGGCGAATTTTTTGCCGTCCAAGGCCAAGAAAGATTTGGAGTGGCTCATATCTTACCTGGTTGCCAATTGGATTATCAATTCAATGTTCCCAAAGATAATACACGCATAGTCTATTCTTTATTACTGAAAGATGACAAACTGTACGTTGGTGGGAATTTTACTTTATGGGGAGATACAACCCAAAGATACCTCGTTCGATTGAATCGATATACAGGTAATATTGATACATCATTTACAGTCCAAAACATTGATAATACAGTTTTTGATTTAGATACGGATTTTGATTCCGTTTTTGTTTGTGGTGAATTTTCGCAAATTGGTGGAATCACCAAACGAGGGATCGCAAGAATATCTTCCGCAAATGGAGCTGTCATCACGTCTTTTAATACAGTAATTTCGACCGGAACTTGTCTAGATTTGTATCTAGGAACTGATTCACAAGGAAGCCCAAATCTGTTTATTGTTGGAGATTTCACTGCACCTAGCGGGAATTATGCGTTTGCGGTTTACCCAGATGGTACAGCAACAGGTTGGGCACCAGATCCTAATGCACAAGTCAATTCAGTTCAACAATACCAAAACAAAATATATTTGGGAGGGTCGTTCACAACCTTAAATGGTGGAACACCTACTTCATATTTGGCTTCCGTAAACCAAAACACTGGAACTATTATCAACAATAACTTTGGTTTAGATGCTTATGTAGCTTCCCTACAAGTCATCGAAAATACTTTGTATCTAAGTGGTCAATTCACTACTGTCAAAGGAAACCCTAGAATTTCTATGGCGGCTCTCGATTTAACGAATGAAACAGTGAATGGATTTAATCCAACACCTGAAGGTACAATCAGTAATCCTGGTTCTAGTTTTTTATCAGCAGGGAATGGAGTTGTCTTTGTTACATTTGATCGTTCAACGATCAATGTTGTACCAAGGAATCATTTTGCTGTTATCGATGAGTATACAGGTGCTCCAATTGAAGGAACGCCTAACTTTGATTTTTCGATCAAAGCATTACATGTAAATGGTAATCGTTTGTTCGTTGGAGGTTCCTTCACAAACGTTGGTGGACAATCCAGAAATGCCTTTGCCATATTAGATTTACCTCATTACCAAGTGAGTTCCACAAATGTTATACTATCAGGTTCCCCCGAAATTCGTACTATCACAAGTGATGAATCAAAAGTATATGCGGGAGGTATCAGTTTAGGTACTGTGAATGGCCAAACAAGAAATGGTGTGTTTGCTTTAAACTTAGGTGATCTTTCACTAAACAATTGGAATCCAGATTTGGGTGTTGGGAGCAGTGGAGAAAGTATCCTTGTGGTCAACGACCTTGTTTTCATCGGGGGAAGTTTTACCCAAGTGAATGGAGTGGGAGGATATCAATATTTCCAAGCAGTCGACAAACTCAGTGGCACAAAAATGGATATTCCAAGTACTTCCAATTTACCTGGTGGCCTTTTGTACAGCCTTGCCTATGCTAATTCCAGAATCTACATTGGTGGTTTTTTTACAAACATCACAGGTATTGGTACGGTGAATTTTGCAGCCGTTTACGACCTAACTTCAAGAACATATCTGCAACCCAATCCAGTATCCGCAGAAAATATGGTTAATTATGTTGCTGCCTATCCCGATGGAAATGTCTTCTATGGTGGATCTTTTGTGAATTTAAATGGAGATACTAGATATAATTCCTTTGGAGTATACCAAACATATACCAATTCCTTATCCCCATGGAATGCGGGGATCAACAACGTAGTTTACACATCCATGTTTAAAAATGGAAGTTATTATCTTGGAGGAATCTTTAACGTCGCACTTAGGCGTATCAATGGTGGTTTAGTCCGTACTCGACTGATTGAGTGATAAAAAATACGAATCTAGGAGCAAACTAGTGACTGATCGAAAGCTTTTGATAACAGATGTTTCTTTCTCCGCCTAATGATTGTCACAAGGCGTTCCTTCTTTATTTAGAATTAGTTTTTTGATTTTAGTTTTGGTTTCCGCTTCAAAATGAACTGAATCGCCTCTTCTCCTTTTTTCACACCAAGTAAGGCTGTTTTATACAGTTTCGTGCGGATGGTGGTTGTGAGTTTGACCGGCAGTGGTTCGTCAGGTGCCACAGTGATGATCTTCACACCTTTTGGTGGTTTCACTGCGATTTCACGACCCAAATTAAAATGGAAGTGGTGGAACTTCCGCATCATCCTGCGGATAGTTCTGTGCTTTGGGAAAGCAAGTAAACTCGTAAACCTTGTGAGTGGGCCTGAGATATGCCGAATCGGAGAATTCATAATCACAACAATTTCTTTATACCCAGCTTCTATTATATCTTGGATAGGAAGAGGATTAAGGATGGCAGCATCGGAATATAATTTTCCATCTAACTTATGTTTTCCGCGAGTGGCAATGGGAAGGGATGTTGCTGCTTTTAATAAATCAAAAACATTACTCGAAGTGGCTTTGATGTACTCAATGGAATGTGTATGTAAGTTACTGACTGCAATGACAAAATGAGGTAATTTTTTAGAATCGAGGGTTTCAGATTCTAAACGAACTTTTTTTCGAAAGATAAAATCGATTAAATATTCCTGGTTGAGTAAGGTTTTTCCTTGGAAGGGATGGAAAAAAGAAATGAGTTTTCTTCCTGACAAATCCCTGTACCAAACAGCCAAAGCCTTTTCGCTTTTCACAGGTTCTTCTTTGGGCATGGAAACATAATATGCAGCTGCGCAGGCTCCAGATGAAACACCTACCACCAAATCAAAGTAATTTGGCCGGAGGAAACGATTCCAAGCATACAAAACTCCGCCGGAAAACGCACCTTTCATTCCCCCACCTTCCACAAGTAGGGCACGTTTACTCCCTTTCGCTTTCGGAATTTTTGATTGGGAATTGGGTTCTAATGGTTTCCGGCTCATCTTATGTGTCAGAGTCCTCCACCCCATATTTCGATGCAAAAAGGATTAAAAAAAAAATGTGAACAAGACAATAAATTTCGCTACGAAGGTAATTGATTTGTATGCTCGGAATTCGTACGATTGAAATTGAAGTGGAAGGAATCCCTGTGAAAGGCACCTTACAATGGTCCACACAGTCCCACTACCAATTAGAAATGTATGCCCCGTATTCAGGTCCTACGTATTCCTTTTCCTTTCCAAAACTTTTCCCACCTTTTCATGAAGAAAAACTTTCTGAAATTGAACAAAATGCAAAGAGTCATCTTCGAACTTTGTTTTATAAATGTGAAGGGATGAAGAAGGAAATCCCTAAGATTGAATCTGCTTTGAAAGAATTTTGGTTAGAGATCCAATCGATTTCAGTACTTTCCCCAAGTGAGTGGAAAGAAAAAAATGAACACTTAAAACAAGCAATGCTCGAAGGTTATATGGATAAAGCCATATACGAAAAAACAATTTATGATCTAACATCTGTCATGGAAAAAAAACAAAATGAACGTGAGAAACGTTGTGAATCATTTTTATCTCAGTACCTTCCCGAGTTTTCTCACTTACAAAATCATTTTTCATGGATTCGTTTCTGTTATGAATTCACAGAAAAAAAACACTTACTTCTTCTTTAAAAAATCCTTTTTCTTGCCAAAGAGATGCACTTAGTCTTTACTTTCCATTAGATATGGAAATTTATTTCCGTCGAAACATAATAGAACTTGGAAATTAGCTATGCGACCAATGGACCAAATCACAGGCAAAGAACAAAAAAACCATGTGATCTTACATTATTTAATGAATCAGGAAATGAAAGCCAATTGGAACGGTCAGGTACAAACCATAACCGTTTTACAAGAAGTACCTGGTGGTGAAGAGATCATCGTACAATGGTCTGAGGTTTGGGTACTCGCAGAAGGTTCGAACATTGTTCTTTCCAAGTTACTCGCACGTTATCTAGAACTACATTGTACGTTTGTCAAACAACTCGCACCTCATAAAGTCCAATTGCGAGTGGAAAAAGTGCTCATCGCAAAAAAAGAAAGGCTCAATCCAAGATTTACAATCACAGAAGAAGGAATGGTCAATGTCACAAACATTGTCAGTTCTAAAACCATCATTGAAGCCAATATGTTTAATATCCCAACTCTAGTACGTGTTAATTTTGAAGACTATCGAAAACGTATGATGGTTCGGTCAGGTGAAGCTGGGACCATGGATATTTTTAAATCTGGAATGGAACGTAAATTTGATGTTGTGAAATCAACTCAAAAAATCCTATTCATTAAAGATGCAACAAATCCTGAAAGTTATAAAATGGACGAAGAAGGTTTTCTCAACTACGAAGACGATATTGAAGATAACGTCGATAAACTTGCGTTTGCTGCTCGAGATAAAAAAATCAAATCCGAACTCATAATGCCAATTTTGTACAAAAACGAATTGGAAGAAATCATTCCCATAGGTTATTATTTTTTACAAACAAAAGATAAATTCATCACAGAAGATGATCTAAAATTTTACCAAACACAAATTACAGAGATGATTGAAAGGATTAAAGACGCAAACCTAATGACAACGGTTGAAAAGTTCCCAGTCATCGATCTTTCAGCTACAGGACTAAAACTCCGAATCAGTAATAGTACACTTATAGAAACATTACCAAAACAAAAAGGGATTTTACTGGAACTTGTATTCAAACTTCAAACCCCTTTTCGATTTTTTGGAAAAATCGCATGGTCTCATAAAGAAGATTCAGGTGATTTACTTGTTGGTGTTGAGTTTTCCGGAAAACGAACTTATGCTGAAAAAGTACGTTTTGAAGAAAACATCGAAATCATCAAAAACAATGGTAGGACTGCGGCTTAAGTTTTTACCTAATTTCCAATTTTATGGTTTTTGAAAACTTGGGAATTTCATAAGCACAAACGTAGTATAACATCTTTAAGTCGATATAATCGTAAGCTCGGGCCAAATCCTTTTGCCACATTGTATCCATTTTTTCCCATGGAAGATTTGGATACTTTTGTTTTTCTGACTGGGGGATTTTGAGAGATTCAGTTTGAATGGTTTTTAACATCTCTTCGGCAAAAAAACTATCGTGTTCTCCTTCCTTAAATTCTTGGATTTGATTTCGGAAAATAAAAGATTCTAGTTCCTTACAATAAAAAACCAATTCATGAAACATGGGTTCACCATAATTTAGGAAGTTCCATCGGCTAGTTTTTTTCATTGGCAAAGTTTTGCCTTTTGGTTACCCTTTCGTTTAGAATGAAGTTTTTACTCCCTATTTTTCTCTTTCTATTCATTTTGGTAAGTGTTCCCGTTACGCCGGCAGAAAAAGATTTCCAAATCATAGACATCGTAGTGGGCAAAGGAGACGAAGCGTTTTCTGGTTCCTATGTCACGGTTCACTATGTTGGAAAATTAAAAAACGGGACCAAATTTGATAGTTCCAGAGACCGTAACCGCCCTTTTGAATTTAACTTAGGTGCAGGAGAAGTCGTGAAGGGTTGGGATAAAGGCATCAAAGGGATGCGAGTGGGTGGCAAACGAAAACTCATCATCCCACCAGAACTAGGGTATGGAAGTAAAAAAGTTGGGAACATCCCACCTGATTCCACATTGATCTTTGAAGTCGAACTTTTGAAAATATACTAAACGACTAGATTCGAAAGATTGCATACTAGAGATAAGGTTCTTTAGGGAAATTCCTTGACGCAAAATAGAATCATTCTACCCTATTCTTTTTATGAAAAGGAAACAATTTTTAGCGTCCACGTCTCTCCTCGCAATATTCGTACTATTACTAACCAACTGTAAACCCAAATCAGATTCAGATGAAGAGACCTTACTCTTGTTAGCTGCTGCAGCTTCTAGAATTTGTGCCAATTCTTCTTTTACAGGAACAACCGTTGTCAACTCAACTGCCACTTTGGATACCAATACAGATTGTATCACTGGTATGACATCATCTATGTCCGCTGACCTACCTGCTTGGATCCGAAATAATTTTAAATGTGCAGTTGGTTCTGTCTCTGGCAGTAATTATGTATTCCGTGCCCAAAATATTCCGAATAACAAAAGTTACTACTTTGGTTCTAACTCTCCTATGTATGAAACATTAGCTGCTGGTAAAACTCCAGCTGGCACTAACCAAATTTCATCGCAGTGTTTGGTTTATTCCATCCCGAGTAACCCAGCGGAGAAATCTGGATCTAAAACAGGGACCCAAAGTGGTTATGTATCGGTTGGGATCACTGTCAATGGTCTTGCGATTTTTAATAATGCTGCGGCCCCAGGGGATGTATTAGCATCAGAAGTATCCACCTTTGACAAGTTCAATGGCCACCCACAAAACACCGGTGTGTACCACCACCACTCGCAACCGTTAAACGTCTCGAATGACAATGCTAATTTGATTGGAATACTTTTGGATGGATTTCCTGTTTATGGATTGCTCTGTGATCGAAATACTGTTGCCCCAGGTGATGATGCTGCTCCAGGAACTGGAACACCTGCTCTAGATTCCAACCATGGACATACAGCAGCGACGGTTTTATTCCCTAGTGGAATTTACCATTACCATTATGCGTATGATTCCACTGCGACTACCAATACTCTTATCGGTTCTTTTTTCCACGGGACACCAGGAACGATTTCCAACTAAAACTCGTTTGGTTCGAATCCTTTTCCCTGTATTTTGTTTTAGCCTCCTCCTTTGTTTGTCTTGTGCCAAACAAAGGGTGGAATTGGGCAACCAAAACTTATCTAAAGACCAAAACCATTTTCTACTCTATCATGGGGAACGATTTACAGGGATTTTGATCGCAGAAAATCCCATCCTGAAAGAAACCTATGAAACTGAATTTTACAAAGGAGCACCTCATGGTAGTTATACGGTCACATCGTATGATGGAATGGTATTAGAATCTCGTTTTGTGAGGTATGGGCAAAAACATGGGAAACATACACTCTATTATCCCAATGGAAAACTTAGACAAATTTCTGAATATGATAATGGAATCCCCATCGGGGAACACATCGAATACTTCGACAACGGGGAGATTTCTTCCTACCAAACCTTTTTTCCTTCGGGCAAACCCAAGGTAGCAAAAAAATGGAACAAACGTGGGCAAATTTATTTAAACCATGTGTTTTTAGAATCGGGTGAAAGTTTTGGCCGACCAGGCAGTAAACTCTGCGAACCGATTCCAGACAATGGTTTCAATCAAACAAAATCTGATAATTTGAATCCAACCACCAAACAAACACCATTTGAGAATCGTTAAGGCAAACTATGTTTCCAATCATCCAAACTTCGGTATTCAATTTGTTTTTCCCATTCACAAAAAAACGAACACTCCTTTACTTCCTTGGAATTGTGATTGTCTTTATATCTTGCCAACAGGAAAATTCGATTCCAAAAACCAATGTATTACCTTATTTTTCGGGAAAAGATTTTGATCCAGTCTGGCCGAAAGATCTAAAAAAAATCTCTGGTTTAAAACAAATCCCAGAATCTTTAAAACTCACAAACCATTTAGGAAACAGCATTTCACTCAGAGAGAATTCATCAAATATTAGTTTGGTGGTCTTCTTTTATGCGACTTGCAGGGGGATCTGCCCTCTCATCACAAAAAATATGATCCAAATCCAACCTGATTTGGCAGAATTTCCCAAGTTAGAAATCCATTCCATCTCTATTAATCCAAAAGAAGATACACCAAACGTTCTAACAAACTATCGTAAACTTTATAAAATCCAAAATCCCAATTGGTCTTTTTATACAGGTGAGGTGGAAATGATTGAGTCATTTGCGAAAGATACATGTGGAGCGGAAGTGGAAGGCTTTTCATTATTAAAAAACAAATATGAATTTGTTCATACGGAAAATATCTTTTTGTTTGATGAGAATCGTTATTTACGAGGGATTTATAGGGCCAAAGGAACTGGCGATATACAGAGGTTAGTCTCTGACCTTAGGATCCTTACCAAAAAATAGGTTTGGCTTTGTTTCCTAAGGAAAATCAGAGAATTGGAAAAGGTTAAGAGATGGATCTTAGTTTTTGATTTTGTATCCAGTGCGAAAAATAAGCCATGTCACAAACAAACAAAGTGACAAAAATACCAAAATCATTGTGATACTGACAGACAAAGCAACATCCGCTCGTTCAAAAAAGCTGTATCGAAACCCACTCACTAAATAAAGTACTGGATTGAACATACTAATTTTCTGCCAAAAACTTGGTAACATTTGGATGGAATAAAAACTACCACCTAGGAAAACAAGAGGTGTGATCACAAGCATAGGGATCATTTGTAATTTTTCAAAACTATCCGCCCAAATCCCAATCACAAATCCAAACAAACTAAAACTAATACATGTTAAGACAAGGAAAAATACCATTAAAAACGGGTGGTCGATCCGAATGGGAACAAAAAAAGATGCAGTGATTAACATCAAAATCCCAAGCATCAAAGATTTAGTAGCAGCAGCTCCCACATACCCAATCACAACTTCCCACATGGTCACAGGGGCCGAGAGAATTTCGTAAATGGTTCCATTGAATTTAGGAAAATAAATTCCAAAAGATGCATTGGAGATACTTTCTGTTAGTAGTGACAACATCACAAGTCCAGGAACTATAAAACTTCCATAGTGGATTCCATCGATTTCTTGTATACGAGATCCAATCGCAGAACCAAAAACAATGAAATACAATGATGTAGAAAGTACAGGAGAAGCAATACTTTGTAAAAGGGTACGAAATGTACGAGCCATTTCAAACCGGTAAATCGATTGGATTGCATAAAAATTCATACGGACTCCTGTAATAATTGAACAAAAATTTCTTCTAAACTACTTTGTTTTGTACTCAAATCACTGAATTGGATTTTTTCTTTTTTAAGATCATCAAGTAGTTTTGTGATCACACTACTATCATCAGAACGATCGTAGGTAAAAACAAAGGAAGTATTGTTATCACCTAGTTCTAATTTATATTTTGATAAAGACTTAGGAATTGTTTTAATTGATTTTTTCAATTCAATTCGCAATTGTTTGGTTCCCAATTGTTTCATGAGTTTGTCTTTGTTTTCGGTAAGGAAAATATCTCCTTTTCGAATTACAGAGATTCGATCCGCAATGGATTCCGCTTCTTCAATGTAATGTGTGGTTAAGATGATGGTAACACCTTTATTACGAAGAGACTCCACAATTTTCCACATATCTTTTCTGAGTTCTACGTCGACACCAGCACTTGGCTCATCCAAAAACAAAATTCTTGGCTCGTGTGACAATGCTTTGGCGATTAACACCCTACGTTTCATTCCACCAGACAATGTCATGATCCGTTGGTCTTTTTTGTCCCAGAGGGAAAGAGATTTTAAGACTTCTTCAATATAACTTGGATTTGTTGGTTTTCCATACAAACCTCTTGTAAAACTAACACTCGCCCAAACTGTTTCAAATGCATGGACACTGAGCTCTTGAGGTACAAGTCCTATGAGGGATCTTGTTTTTTTGAAATCATGAATGATGTCATATCCATCCACTTTCACCTCACCAGAACTAGGAGAGACAATCCCACAAATTAAATTGATAAGAGTTGTTTTCCCGGCGCCATTCGGTCCAAGAAGGGCGTGGATTTCCCCTTCTTTCACTTCCCAATTCACTTGGTTTAAGGCTTGGAATCCATTTTCATAGGACTTAGATACTTGTTTTACAGTTAGAATTGGTTTCAAACGGTTTCATCCTTCCAGCCAATGTCTGAGAGGAAGTCGTCATAACCACCATCGTAGACAAAAACTCGGTCATCATCGAATACAATTAGTTTTGTTGCCACAGCACGCAAGTGCATTTCGTTGTGGGTAACCATAATGACAGAACCATCGAAGTTATCAATCGCCTCGATGAGTGAGTCGCAGGACTGCATATCCAAGTGGTTTGTCGGTTCGTCTAAGTAAAGTAAGTGGCAAGGTGTGACTAAAATTTTACCGAGTAAAACCCTACTTTTTTCTCCCCCCGAAAGGACTTTGATTTTTTTTAAAGCAAGGTCTTCCGAAAACATCAGTCCACCTGCAATATTACGCGCTTTTCCTTCGGAACAATTAGGATCGGCGCTCATGATTTCCTGAACCACAGTATTTGCTTCTGTCATGTTCAGTTTGTTTGTTTGTCCAAAATATCCTTCTTTTAGGATAGGGTGTTTCTTCACCTCACCTGAAACGGGACTTAATTCTCCGGCGATGAGTTTGAGTAAGGTAGATTTTCCTTTTCCGTTTTTACCGATGATACAAATCCGATCTTCTGGTCCGACACTGATGGAAAAATTTTCAAATAAAAAGGGAGACTTTCCATCATACGAAAAAGAAACGTCTTCTATGCTTAACATCTGATTGGCGGAGAATGGGGCACTGTTAAAATACAATTCCATATCTTCAATCGTATCAAGTGCTTTCATTTCACCCTGTTTTTCTAATTTTTTAACACGGGATTGAGTCCGGCTTGCAAAACTTGCTTTCGCTTTGAACTTTGCGATAAACATTTCTTCTTGTTTTCGTTTTTTCGCTTCGTTTAATCTCGTTTTTTCGTAAATTTCTTCCGCTTGGTTGATTTGGGTGTATAACTTTTCTGTATCACCTTGTACTTTGATGGCTTTGGTACGATGGATGGCAACAGTGTGTGTCACAACACTGTCCATAAAACTTCTATCGTGAGTGATGAGGATGATTTCCCCTTCCCATTCACGAAGGAACTCCTCTAACCAACGTATGGTGACAATATCCAAATAGTTGTTTGGCTCATCTAAAATGAGCATGTCAGGGGCAGACACAAGGAGTTTTGCCAAGTTCATTCGGATTTGGTAACCACCAGAAAATTCATTGGGGCTTCGTTCCATATCCCCTTCTGAAAATCCAAGTCCAAATAAAATCCGCTCTACTTTCCAAGTTTCGTATTCATCCCCTTCCGGTAATCCAAGAGCACATTCTTCAAGCACCGTAGGTTTTGTAAAAACCAAGTGTTGTTCCAAATGGCCAATGCGGTAACCTTTTGGGATGGTGATATTACCAGAGTCAGGTTCTGTTTTTCCTAAAATGATTTGAACGAGTGTTGATTTCCCGTGACCGTTACGGCCTACAAGGCCCACTCTTTCACCACGGTTGACACTGAATTGTAAGTCATCGAATAAAACTTTGCCGTTGAATTGTTTGTTTAAGCCAGATATTTTGATCATAAAATTTCCGAAGGGAAAGTCGAGATACAACCAAGATGCAAATAGGTTCCGAAAGGACGAGTAGAAAGAATTGGAACTAAGTGAGTTTTTGACGGAATTCTAATGAAAATTTTGACATAATTTGCAAAGAGATGAAGTGCATTGATTATGAACTTTTTTTCGACCCCTACGAAACCGAAACTGTACTGTGCGAACTTTTCTTTTTTATGTTTTAGGAGGCCTTTGTTTATTTTGGGGGAGTCGTACACATTCCAATGGTAATTTACAAGTCGCTTTTGGTGCTGAAGAAAACTATTTACTTGTTCGTTCCCTTGATGCAAGTGTGATCCATTTTGGAACGGCAGAAGAAAAAGTAGAATATAGAGACATCATTGACGAATACTTAAAATTCAAAAGTTTACATATCCAAGGAAAATATGGAGATGCTTACTTAGCCGTACGTTCCACACAATTCAAACTCATCCAACTCTATGATAAAATCCTTACAAAAAACATAACGTTAGTTCGTAGCGAACTCGAGTTACTCGGTAGAAAATCAAGGGACAAAGAAAAAACTCAAACCAAAGCATTTTTGCGATTAGCACTACGAGATGTGAGTGAAGCTGAACAAAAATTAGTGATGGCGAGAAATATGCGTCCTTACTTGTATCTTTTGAAACTAAGAGAAATGTTATTTGCACTTAAAATTTTAAAACATGCAGGGAAATTCGTGATTTTTCTCAATTTGTTACATGATGGCCAATTCATGGATTCTATCGAGTTTTATAATTTTGATTCGATTGAATCGGAACTCATCCGTGGTTTCGGTAAAAATTCAAAACTACTCGCAATGCATTATGACAATGCATTTTTACCTTTTGGTGAAGAGAGTATTTACGAAGACAAAATGACAAACTTTAAAATTCAAACCATCAACCAAAACGAAACCCTCAAATAAAAGTTTCACATTGAGATTTGAGAAATCATTTGACTTTGATTATATTAATCCATTAAGAAGTTTTTAATTGGATCAAATCGCGACCACGATTGGCTTTTTCTTTCGCTTCTTCGATTGATTTTCCGAGAGCCAAACTAACGCCCATTCGTCGCTTCCCTTCGACTTCCGGTTTCCCAAATATTCGAATGTCAACACCTGGAGTCGATAAAGCTTCCTTTAATCCTACATAAACAGGAGATTTTGTATTCCCTTCCAGTAAGATAGCAGAACTTGCGGCAGGTGTTTGGAAAATAAGTTCGGGGATCGGTAGTCCAAGTAAAGCACGGACATGCAATGAAAACTCAGATACATTTTGAGAGATAAGAGTCACAAGTCCCGTATCATGTGGCCTTGGAGATACTTCGCTAAAGTACACTTCGTCCCCTTTCACAAATAGTTCCACACCAAAAATACCAAACCCGCCAAGTCCTGTTGTCACTTTTTCTGCGATTTGTTTTGCTTTCTCCAATGCAGTTTCTGACATCGGTTGTGGCATCCAAGATTCCACATAATCTCCGTTCACTTGTCTATGCCCAATAGGTGGTAAAAAACTAGTACCACCAATGTGGCGGATGGTAAGCAGGGTGATTTCAAAAT
The DNA here is from genome assembly GCF_004769525.1 of Leptospira bouyouniensis. Taxonomy (NCBI): domain Bacteria; kingdom Pseudomonadati; phylum Spirochaetota; class Leptospiria; order Leptospirales; family Leptospiraceae; genus Leptospira; species Leptospira bouyouniensis. Next base: position 257,156 of record NZ_RQFT01000008.1, read on the forward strand.
CAAAAGGGATGAACTCTTCAATGATCATCTTTCCTTTACCTGTGCGCCCACCTGTTTGTCCGTATTCCCAAGCATTCTTGGTATCGGCTTCCGATTTGACTAAACTTTGTCCTTTTCCAGAAGAACTCATAATGGGTTTCACCACACAAGGAAAACCAATGGTTTGGACTGCTTTTATAAAATCTTCTTCTGTATCGGCAAAAAGGAATTTGGAAGTTTTAAGACCCAATTCTTTTGCCACAAAGTTACGAATTCCTTCGCGGTTCATGGTGAGGTTCACCGCTTTCGCACTGGGTATGATTTTAAACCCATCTTGTTCTAAAGTTACAAGAGTCTCTGTATGGATGGCTTCAATTTCAGGAACGACAAAATCAGGCTTTAACTCGCGTATGGTGGCTTCTAGTTCTTTTGGATCGAGCATGTTGATGACACGGGATTCTTGTGCCACAAGCATGGCAGGCGCATTGGGATATCTGTCCACTGCGATGACATGAACACCCAATCGGTTTGCTTCAATTGCTACCTCTTTTCCTAATTCTCCCGACCCTAAAAGCAGGAGTTTTGTCGCATGTTTTGTAAAAGGTGTTCCTATCATATTCGCAAAGATGGAGACACCACAATGTACGACAAGAAAGAATCCTTACATCAGATATCGTTTCCCCAATTTGTCTCGTTGGTAAATATTGGCACCCATTCGAATGAGTAAGTCAGACAATTCACCTAATCCATCAAAACTATTGGCAATATGTAAGGCAGTCACTCCATTTGGGTCCGCTGCATTGGGATTAGCACCTGCATACAATAAAATTTCCACTGCTTCGATATTTCCAGTTTCTGTTGCCTTATGAAGTGGAAACAAACCCATGTTATCTGGAGCATTTGGATTTAAACCCAACGCTAATAACCTTTTTAAAAAATAAAGATCTGATGTTTCTGAAACGGCGATACCCAAAAGTAAAGCGGACTCAGTTAAACAATTTTTTTTAAGTTCCTCATCTGATAACAAAAGATCAAAACTATCTTTGTCATTACGTGTGATCGCGGAACACAAACTGCGAAGTCTAATATTAGATTTAGATTTCAGAGCGAAATCGATAATGTTTTGTATCATGAGACCATCCTATCATTTTTCATCTGAGTTCTGCTTGTAAAAATGAGACATTTTTTCATATTCTGCAAACCAATCTTTTGGAATACTACCCGAATTTCGTTTAAAATCATGGTTAAAATGAGACTGATCGGTGTACTCAAAAATTTGAGCAAGGTCCGTCAGACGTAATTCTGGATTATTTGTTTGGTAATGTTCTGGATTGCGTACAAGAGTCAAAAGACGGTGCACTGAACGGTATTCGGAAGGATTAAGACCAACAACTTCTTGGAATTTTCGTTCCAATTGTTTACGTGAGATACCAAGTTTTTGTGCCAAAGGATTGATGGTTGTTTTTGGGTTCGTGAGGGCAAACAAAGCAAATCGTAAGTATGCTGGAATTTCAGATGGTGATCCCTCGAACGAATTTAAATAATACGTAAGGACATCTGTCAACTTACCTTCTTCTAAATGAGTATGCCAAAAAAGCTCTTCCAAACTTTCGTTCATCGGAATTTCCACAAACCGATTTTTAATTTCCAGACCGTTTTTTGAAAACAAAGCAAACATTCCTGCAACATAAAACCGAATAGAAACTAAGTTGAGCTTGGATTTGGAGAAAACCCTCCACCTCCTAGTTTGTGGTCCAACTAGATGGGACTTTGGTAAAAAAAATTTTTCTCCTGATTCCGTTTCTACTTCTGGTGGATCTCCTAAATGAAATACCATCTCACACTCGTAAGATGGTATAATCCAAGGTAATTCATTAGCATTTACCTCCCGCCAAATCCAAAATTCTTTTACATATGATTCAAATTGGGTAGGAGGTTTTATAAATAAGATGTCCACAGATTGTTTTCTTATATCCTAAGCGGTTTCCATTTTTTTATTTCCATCGACTCATCCGAAGAGCATTGAATACTACAGAGATCGAACTAAACGCCATAGCCGCTCCACTCACCCATGGCGCAAGTAGCCCTGAAGCGGCAATGGGAATTCCAAGTAAGTTGTATCCAAGCGCCCATCCAAAATTTTGTCTGATGTTTAGCACTGTATCTTTCCCGATTCGGATAAGGTCGACAATCCTTTGGATCTCACCATTGACAAGTACCACATCGGCAGTACTTATAGCAATATCAGATCCACCACCCATCGCAATCCCTACATCGGCGGATGCAAGGGCAGGTGCATCGTTAATCCCATCACCCACCATCGCAGAATGACTACTCTCACCTTTGAGTTGTTTGATGATCTTTGATTTTTCCTCAGGTTGTAAACTCGAATATACAGAACTAATACCCACTAGTTTTGCGACTTTGTTGGCAACAACCGAATTATCTCCTGTGAGTAAAATTGGTTCAACACCAATATTTTTTAGTTCTTGGATCGCATTTTTAGAAGTCTCTCGGATTTGGTCTTCAATCCGGAAAACAATCATCCCTTCTAGGTTCCCACGTATTCCAACAAATACTAAACTCACACCTTCTAGTATCCAACCTTCAACACTACTTCTAATTGTTTCAGGGACATTAAATCCATTCTCTTCAACAAACGATTGTTTACCGGCAATGTAAAAATTCCCGTCAAGTTCTGTTTGGATTCCACCACCTGGAGAAGTAATCGTTTTGACCATCCCAACACTACTTGAGTGATAATGATTTTCTTTTCCAAACGACAGGATAGCTTTGGCCAAAGGGTGATCGGAAGTTTCTTCCATTGCCAATACATGACCAAACACAATGGCTCTTTTTTCATCTGAGATACCAGTCGCCAGAACATCAGTTACTTTCGGTTTCCCTTCTGTCAATGTCCCTGTTTTGTCAAAGAAAACCATATTGATTTTTGAAACAGATTCTAAGGCTTCTGCACTGCGAAAGAGTACCCCTCGTTTTGCTGCCCTACCCGTGCCCACAAGGAGAGAGATAGGTGTGGCAAGGCCAAGCGCACATGGACACGCAATCACAAGGATCGCGATACTTGTTTCGATGGCAGCATTCAACTCACCCGGTGCTAACAAAAAATACCATACGAGAAAATCCAAAACACTAATGGCTATCACAACGGGCACAAAGTAAGCTGAAATTTGGTCAGCGATCCTTTGGATTGGAGCTTTGGTTCCTAGAGATTCTTCAACAGATTTGATAATATGAGATAAGGTTGTATCATTTCCCACTTTCATCGCTTTTACGATGAGAGATCCATTCCCATTCACTGTTCCACCGAGAATTTTATCACCGATCTTTTTTTCAACGGGCATACTTTCACCAGTTAACATAGATTCATCGGCGAAACTTTCTCCTTCGGTGACAATTCCATCCATTGGAAATCGTTCTAAGGCTTTTACGAGAACCAAATCTCCTTGTTTTAGGTATTCATTGGGAACTTCTGTCCATATCCCATTTGATTGTACGGTCGCAGTTTCAGGACGAAGTGTAAGCAGGGCTTTGATACCATCACTACTTTTCCCTTTTGCCATATGTTCAATCCACTTCCCACCTAAGATGAAGGTAATGAGAACTGCTGATGTTTCAAAATACAAATCCTTACCAAAGATACTGTATCCATAAGCCGCTGTTGTTCCAATTACCACAAGTACATCCATATTGGCAGTTCCATTGCGAAGGGCTCGGTAAGCCGATTGGTAAAATGGAAATCCGATTATAAACTGAACAGGTGTTGCAAGGATCATCTGAACCCATCGGTCCATCAGAATATGTGGCATGGGTAGGAAGGATAAAAATTGGAAATGTGTCACCATTCCATAAAACAAAGGGAGAGAAAACAATGCAGAAAGGATAAATCGAATTTTTAATACTCGAATGTGATCTTTCTGTTTTTTTTCGGTTTCTGATTGTTTGTTAGGATCATGTTCAGTGGCACTATAACCAAGAGACTCAACTGTATTTAATAAGGAATCAACTGTCACAGATTCATCAGATCTTAAAAACACAGACTCCCTTGCAAAATTGACTCGGACATCTGAAACACCAGCTAATTTGGAAAGACCCTTCTCTATCCGAAGGGCACAATTGGCACATGTCATTCCAAAAAGATCTAACGTGCGTTCCGTTAGTTTATTTGACGTTTCCAAGGGTATATCCATCCTCACTCAAACGGTTTTTGAGTGCTTCCAACTCTTCTTCCGTTAAAGTTTCGTTCACACTCACCATTTCTGCATCAACATCGGCTATCGCTTGTTTGCCATTCTCTGCAAAAATTTTTTCCACTGTTTTTTTGCAATGTGTACAAGTCATTCCTTCGATTTCATAATTAACCATGATGATGCTCCTTTTTTTCTTCTTTCATCTCACCTAACGGTAATTTGTATTTTACTTCTGCGCCTTTTTGTCCTTTCCAAACTGGTTTCAAAAGTAAATCTCCAGTTTCTAAGGATGCTCCTTTCGGCAATTCACAATAAAAATGATCTGGATGGCCAGAACACTTCAACCTGACTTCTTTGCCAGCATTCACAATGGTAGCACTGACATTGGAATTTTTGGAAGTAGGATTTTCAAAATTGATATCCAAAAGATACACCTTAAATCCTTGGTCTTTGTAAGCCAACACTTCCGTATGAAATGCTCCCGGCATTCGGATCACTCCTCCATTCGGTCCTGGTTTGTGTTCCCCATGCGCCAGTATTGGCTGGATGCTTAGCAATACCGAAAAAACTAGGATTCCTATTGAATTTTTCATTGTTTTCTATTAACTCCTTTGTTAATCTTAAATCCAGTCTAAACCTTCCAATCATTGGAAGGTCAATAGGCGATTTCTTTTTTTTACCTTTTTTTATGTTTTTTTTTAAAAATTTTTGGAGGCAAAGATTTGAATATTGGAGAACTTTCGAAGTCTTCTGGAGTCAATGCAAAGCTCATTCGTCATTATGAAAGTATTGGCCTCATTCCAGAAACCAGGAGAAATGAAAATGGTTATCGGATGTATTCGGAAGACGATGTTCACTTTGTACGATTTATCAAACGATCAAGGGAGCTTGGATTTTCTCTAGAGGACATTAAAAGTTTGATAGGACTTTGGAAAAATAAATCGAGGAGTAGCAAACAAGTAAAACAACTCGCCGAAAAACACCTAGAGGAACTCAATTTAAAATTAAAACAAATCAAAGATATGGCAGATACTTTAAAACATTTGGTTCACAATTGTCATGGAGACCATAGACCAGATTGTCCGATTCTTAAAAAACTTGAAACGGAAACGTAACTAAGTTATTCCAACATCTTTTTGATTTTGTCTGCCACCAATCGGTTTGCTTTTTCATTATAATGAATGTCTTCTTTTTGCAACAATTGTTTTTCTGTCCGAAAAACAGAGCGTAAATCAATGAACTTTAAATTATATTCTTTTGTGATCGATTGTAATTCCAAAACAAATTCTGAATCACCTTCTAACCAGTGTTTCTCCATTGGAAATCCAATTCGTTCATAGATTTGATAACGAGCTGGATCAAATTCTACATCAAGTGGGATATAAACAATTGTAAGTTTTTTTTGGTTTTTGGAGACTTCTTCATACAATTGATCAAACACACGTTTCCATCGGAGATAGTTTTGAATGGAAACTGATTTTACATCCAATGATTGTTTAAAGTAGTTTGGACTAATGGAAAATAAGGTAAGAAAAGTTAAGAAGTTTTCATTCCCAACTTCTACTTCGTCCTTTTTAGATTTTGGAAAGTGTTTGTTATATTCTATATTCGCATACTTTTGAATTTCTTCTTCCATTCGCAATTGGACAGAATCAAAGTATTTTTTTTTAAGATCCAACCTAGTATACTCTGGAAGAATATAAGAGAGTAAACGAACGTACCATTTTTGTTTGTCAACAAAATGAATATAGTCAGGCGTATCTCCTATTTCATAGATATCATTCCCATACACAACTAGATACACCTGATCAAATGGAATTTCACCTTTGATTTTTTGGAAGATAGCAATTTCGTTATCAATGGTAAAACCTGGCATACTCACATTGGTCCACTGACAAATTGTTTCCCTGTTTAAAATTTCAGAGAATGTATCCTGCCAAAAAATTCCGGAACCAAAAGTTTGTGAATCACCTAATAACAAAAAATGGCATGAGGCATTTTCTTTTAAACTGGATTCTCGGATTCCAAATTTCCCTATTTTACCAGGTTCTGGTTCACCACTGCGAAAAAAAGGGATGGTCTGATTTGGCGGGTAATGGAAATAACCATAAGGAAGTTTGTACTGGAAATAATTTTGATCCAACCACCTTAATACAAATGAAATACCAAATAAAATAAATACGACAATGCTTACTTTTTGGAAAACACTCCAATTTGAATTGAATCTTACTTTTTTCATTGATGTTGTTTGGAATGAATCCAAACTATGATAGTTTATATAAGACATGATCCAATCAAAAAAAGCAATAGGTTTCTTTTATGGAGTTGGTTTTTTAACCTTCTCCTTTCTTTTGTTTAAAACAATCAATGTCGTATCATTTTCTGATTTTGCCTTATTCGAATGGCAACTCAAACAAATCATCCAAGGTTCTTTAGAACTTCCTTATCAGTTTTTAAAATCAGACCCAAGTTTAGAGTTTTATCCCCTCCCTAATGTTTTTTTTCATCTATCTGGCACAAAAATTACTTCTACTTTTCCAAATTTATATCCAATCTTATTTTCCCCAATTTATGTCCTTCTAGGAAAGATTGGAATTCAGATCACACAATTTGTTCTTTTTTTCCTTTCCATTTGGATGTTTTACCAAATCAAACGAGACCATTTATCAACCGTATTACTTTTGTTTGGTTCCTCAATTCCAATTTACATTGGTTTAGTGCATGATACGATTCTAATATTTTTCTTGGAAATCTGTATATTCTATTGTCTTCATAAAAAACTCATTCCTTTGGCATCAGTTTTGAGTGTGAGTTTGGTATGGATACGACCAGAAGTTGTATTTGTATTTTGTTTATTCCCTTTTTATTTCGAGTGGAAACAAATTTGGAAACAATTTTTCCTATGGTCTGCATTGTTTGGTATTTCTTTTGTATGTGTGAATTATATTTCTTTTGGTACCGTTTTCCCACTTAGGTTAGTGAAAAATTCTACCGTTGTTTGGAAACCAGAAGTGATTTTGTATTTGTTTCGTTTATTACTGGAACAAATTCCCATTTTTACATTATTTATATTATTGTGTTTGCTCAGGTCGTTTGAGAAAAGAGTTTCGGTCCATTCTTTACTATTGTTGTTCATCACATGTTTAATATTGATATTATCGCCTAACACAGGCGGCCATAATACTCCAAGGTATCTATATTTTTTAGTTCCATTCTATTTGTTTTCCATCCAATTGATACTGAAAGAAAATTACATTTCAGAAAAACTTTGGACCTTTGTCTTATCGATGATCATATTGTTTTCCCTTTACCAATTCAATTCCCAAATGAAAGAACTCATTAAAATTTCCAAGTTCCAATCCAATACACTATTAGCTTTGTCTAAAATCCCAAATGATACACTAGTATTCAATAATTCAGATTTTTCTTTTGTTGCACTCCCTCTCTTGGAACAAAACAAAAACTTGGTTTTACTCCGTAAAAATCCCGACAAGTCACAATTAAGCAGTTTTTTATCCAAGAACCAAATCCATTCCTTTGTTTTCGTTGAATTACCTCCTTCTACCATCCCAATTCCGAATCCATTAATCATTCCCAATTGTAAATCAAATTGCCAATACAATGGTATCAAAACAGATCCACTACCAAATGCAATGTTACCGATCGTCACCACAAGTTACAGTCGTTCGAATGACTCGGAAACAAATTTCTGACTTGATTTATCAAAAGAGACTGAATACAATTTAAGCGGTAAAAATATGACTCAATCCAATCAATGCCCAAGCTGCGGAAGCACCAATATTTATCGAGAATCAGCATCTATTTATCGGTGCTCCGATTGTTTCGACAAACTGCCGTCAGCTGCTATATACAACACACCACCACCAAAAGTTTACGGTACAAAACAAAATTCGGATTCATTTTCACTGACAAAATATAAATATATACTCATTGCAGTCGTCGTTGGATGGATGGCTTTTGGTAGTATTATTACCGCTTTATTTCAATCCAATCTACTCAATGTTTCAAACATACAAGAAGAGGAGAACCAGTCCGTTGCCATCGATCCAAACTTAAACGTTGTCGAAATTTACCCTGAAGGTGAGTTTTATTACGTAAATGGATTCCCTGATAGCATAGGGAATACTTATTTCGTTGGAACATTTACAAATAGAAGTGGATCATCCTTACTCATGCCAAAATTCACTGTCACCTTGCTAAGTGAAGATGGAACTTCATTAGGTTCGAGCGAAGGATATGGAGAAAAAAATATAATCGCAAATGATGAAACAGTAAGTTTTGAAGTTTTATGGTCGGCAATTCCTAAATATGACCATTATGAAATTACCGCTTCTGCAACAACTTACCAAGGAGATTTATCACGTCCTAATTTTAGTTTAAATTCTATCCAACTTAAAAAAATCAAAAACAAAGGTACTATCCTCTCAGGAAAAATCATAAACGAAGGTACAACCATAGCTAATTTTACAAGAATCAAATGTCTCATCATCGGTGCAGAAAATAAGGTGATCGACTATGCTACTTTTGTTTTAGAAAAGGAAGATTTTTTGCCAAAGGAAACACAGCCCTTCTCCTTTGAATTTTATCGTACGAGAGAGTTTCCATCATTGTATTATTGTGAAACCGATGGGATTAATAAAGAATCAAGTGCAAACTAATTCCATTGTTTGTGCAAAACCTGATAAAAATTTTCTATCGATTTATCTAAATTGTGTGAGCGCCAGTACGGATTGTTCTCTAGAGAAATTTGTACATGTTTGACAACACTTCTGATAAAACTTGTTCGATCAATCTTTGATCCTTTTTCAAGTTTTTCAAAACTAGTTTGCCTTGCAGATAGTTCCTTTTTCAAAGCTGAAGAGATCACAAATACGGCATCCTCCGTTGTTAGGCGATGCTCCATCACCAATAACTCAGCAGCTTCTTTGATTAATTTCAGTTGGCGATCACTAACAGACATAGGAAGATCTATTTCATAGAAAAGAATCCTAAAAAACAAGACAGAATTTCAAATTTGATATGAAAAATTCTTTCAAAAATATCTATACGAATCAAAAAGAGAAAACATTGGCTGTTGTGATTAAAATCAAAAACGAAGACATTTCCTTCGATGGATTGAGTGGATTTCGAGATAGGATTATGTCTACGATCCAAAACAGCAAAGAAGACGTTCAACTTGATTTCACGGAGATCACAATGTCTTTAGATAGTGCTACCATCGGCGAATTAATGAAATACCATGCAGCACTTGAATCACAAAACCTTCAGTTAAAAATCTCAGGAGTCAACAAACTGATCCGAACGGTTTTTCGTTTGAACAAACTTGACACAATCCTCCACTTAATAGATTAAATTCAGTACCTATACGCATTAAATCCAATCCCTTAGTTTCATTATGAAACTTCCTTTGTTTCAAGAATTCCATTCTATACGTCCCATTCTTGTATGAAGCAAAGTTTATGGATTGGAATATTGGCTGTTTTACTTATTTTCGGTTGTGCCAAAAAAGACCATGAATCTGATCTAATGAAACAAACCAATTTAATTTGGTTCGTTTTTTAATGGTAAAACAATTTGGAATGTTACTTTTGTTTTAAGAGTTCCATTCCAATCCAAATGGTTTTTTACATTGAAGATTGAAATTTTTCCATCATGTTTTTTGATACAATGATCAACATCACGTAACCCTAACCCAAAATCCAATGTCCCATACGGTTCAAAAATATGTTTCGGCAATCGATAAAAAGGCGAAAAAATCAAATTTTCATCTTGGATTGGAATTCCTTTTGTGCCATCAAAATTCTGTGAAGGTTCCTTATCGAACGCAAATATAAACGTTCCATTCTCTATTTTTATGATGACTGAGATTATAGATTACGTTACAGAGAATTGGCAAATCTTTATGATAATCTTTTTGATCCACTGATTATTACTTGGCCTTCTGATTGAAACTAAATAATGAGAACAGTTTAATTTGAGTTCACTGAAAATAATTTCATTAACACTATTAACAATTGGAAATGTGATTCCAATATAAGGTTCAAGAGTTTTTAATGATCCCTAACAAGCGATAAATGGCAATCCTTTTCAATTTATCTATTATTTCATCCTCCTTAGTAGAAATGCAAAAACTAATTTTAAGAAAAATTCAAGAATTCCTAAGTTTTTTCCTTCTAAAGTACTTTAAGATTTCTGAATACAGTAACAAAACCAGTGTTCCGTGGAAGGCAAATCCGTATACATGAAACGGGAGAGGAGCAAAATAATAAATGGAACTAAGTTCAGTATAAAAAAACAAATAACATAAGAGAATCGAAAATCCAATTCCTATCCAAATGATCCGATTCGAAAATAAATCCATCTGAAATACAGATTCAATCCTAGACCTTTTACTCAAAACATTTGCAATTTGTACAGTGATCGTTGGGAAAAAGAAAGCTGTTAACGATTGTAAGTATTCTGGACTTGCCTTTGTCATATTCAGACCTTCAGGAGAACTTGGCATCACTCCACCACATTCAGTGTATACAAAGTAAAAGTAAGTACTGAGACAGGCGGCAAATAAAATCATGCCTTCTTTAAAGTAAGATCTAAGTATAAAACCTAATGAAATCAATTTCTCATCTCGGTTCCTTGGTTTTCGATTCATAATCCCTTTTTCAGGAGGTTCGGAACCTAGACCCATGGCAGGGATTAAATCTGTTCCAACATCAACAGCAAGGACTCCCATCACAGTCATAAGCAAAGGAAATCCAGGGATCATAGCCCAAAGTAAAAAAGGAATTAATTCCTGTGGATTTGAATTTAAAACATAAGATGAAAATTTTCGTATATTATCGAAAACTCCCCTACCTTCCTCAATCGCTGAGACAATGGTTGCAAAATCATCATCTACTATGATCATTCTTGCTGCTTCCTTTGCGACCTCAGTGCCTCTTTTCCCCATCGCAATTCCAATATCAGCCTTTTTTAAGGCTGGTCCATCATTAACACCATCGCCTGTGACTGCTACAATTTCACCTAACTCCTGCAATATTGTTACGATTCGCAATTTTTGTGAGGGAGAAACTCTCGCAAAAATTGGTTCCCCTTTTCTTACCCATTCTCGTAAACTAACATCATTCATTTGGTCAAGTTGAACACCAGTAATGACAATTGGTTTTTCTCCACCAATGCCTATACTCATACCAACTGATTCTGCAGTAAGAGGGTGATCTCCAGTGATCATAAGGATACGAATCCCTGCCGTGTGGCATTTTTTAATAGCATCTGGAACTTTAGGCCGGATAGGATCAGCTAAACAACAATGTCCCAAATAAATCATCCCTGATTCTACATCAGTTTGAGTCAATTGACCCAAGGTTTCCGATTGATTTGGATATAGTTTATAAGAGAATGATAAAATTCGATTTCCAAGACTTGCTGAGCTATCGGAAGCAATTTTTAATTCATGCCTCTTTTTCTCATCCAATGGAACAACAGAACCATTTTCATAGACATGCGTACAAATTGTTAGTATTTCTGCCGGGCCACCTTTTGCAAAGGCCGTTGTAAAATTTTCTTTTTCTACAATCACACTCATCCTTTTGCGAATGGAATCGAAGCCATTAGTAAGGATTCTTTTCCCTGTTGTATTACGAATTCTCCCTGATGCAAGATACAATAATGCAAGTTCCGTTGGATCCCCTAGTGGTTGTGGTTCGAGTGATGCATTATTGCAATAATAACCACACTCTAATAATAATTGGCTTCCTTCCAGGTTCGTGATTTCATCAGGAGAAAGTTTTTTAGAATCAAAAAATAATTCAACTACTCGCATTTGATTTTGTGTAAGAGTACCTGTTTTATCAGAGCATATAACAGTCGTACAACCTAATGTCTCAACACTTGACAAATCTTTTAATATTGCATTTCGTTTTGCCATTCTAGACACACCTAATGCGAGTGACAAAGTCACTGTGGGTAACAAACCCTCAGGAACGTTAGCAACAAATATCCCTATAAAAAACAAGAATGCTTGTACAAAACTGAGCCCAGCCACCCAATACCCGAGGATTAAAAAAATCACTCCGACACTAAATGCAAATAAAGAAATTGAAATGACTGTTTGTTTTAATTGTATTTGTAAAGGACTCTCAACTCGTTGGATTTTGGAAGTGAGTCCAGCAATTTGTCCAATTTCAGTTGTCTGGCCTGTTCCAAACACAACCGCTTTTGTTTTGCCCTTGATTAGGGAACTTCCTGCAAAAAGAATGTTGGGCATTTCCAACCATAAAAACTTTCCTTCTAAAACAATTTCGTTCTCTGATTTATACCGTCTTGCTGATGTTGACTCACCAGTTAAAGAAGAATTATCAACTTCTACATCTTCGGATTCAATAATTCGGCAATCTGCTGGAACGATATCACCTTCTGATAATACAATTAAATCGCCAGGTACAATTTCATCCGCTGGTACAGTAACAATGCTCCCATCTCGAATCACAGGGCATTCGTTGGCGAGTAACTTTCGTAATGCTTCTACTGCATGATCGGATTTGGATTCTTGAAAAAATGAAAAAATTCCGTTAATCAAAACAACGATAAAAATTGCCACACCTAACTCTGGCATATCTACCCCAGGGACAAAACAGAGTCCGGTTGCTACCCATAACAAAATTGCGAATAGATTAAAAAAACTTTTTAAAAATTTCCAAATCATTGGGACCGATTTTTCTTTTTCGATTAAATTTTTTCCAAATGTTTGCAACCTAACCTTTGCTTCTTGCCCGGTTAGCCCTTTTTTCAAATCTGTTTGTAATTCGAAGGCTATTTGTGATTGATTTAAGTTTTTATAACTCGGCTTCATATTGATTTCGCCGCGTTGAACAATACTTAATACTTCTACTTCCTTCTCGCAGACCATCAGTTCATCAAAAATTTGAGGTAAAAGTGAAGATAGCCCATGTAACAAACGCAAATGAAGAGAAGGTTGGTTTTCAGGAATCATCTGAAACAAAACCAATCGAATGGTTTGTCCACCAATCAAAATTCCGTTTGGGAGAAGGAACAAAAATAGTTCAGGTGTCTTAATTTTTTTTGATCGAAAATGAGGGATAAGAATACTTTTCCCTATGGATTCAAATGTTTGGTTTGGAATAGAATGAAATCGAAATTGTATCTCTTCTCGAAACTCTAGTTCACCGATTTTGTTAATTAACGAACTGTATACATCATCCCAATTTTTTGCGTCATGCAGAATTTGAATGGAACCTACGTTTAGGTATTCAAGAAGCATATAATTAGATTAGTCTATAAATATATCTTTCGATGCTTTTGGGTAACGTTGTTGGATTCCATCCCACCAAACATCTGTACTAAATGCAGCAGATTCCGAAATTTGCCATTTGCCATTTACCTTTTTATACAATGCTTCAACATGACAACAGTCATAAGGTATATCTTCGGGAAGTTCGATATCTTTCCCATCTTTTCTCTTGGCCGTTCCCCGAAACCAAGCATAATCTCCAGCGACTTTAAAATGTTCGACAACAAAAATGAATTCCTGCTTGAATTCATTGGACATTCTTGCACGTAATAGATCGAGTAGATAAGTTCTTTCCACTTCATTTGTTTTAGATTTTGTTTTATAATTCTGAATTGTCTGTTGGGAAGTCAGACTTACGGTTATAAATATCGAAATAAAAATATAAATAAATTTACTGCTCAAGTTTGTATTCCTCTTATCTAACTTTTACTTTTTGAATCATTTTAAAGAATATAGAAGGTAAAAAAGTTTGCAAAAACAAACCAAATTTTTCTTTAATCCCTGCTATGACAACTTCACGTTGTTTGTTGGCTACAGCATGTAGGATCCGATGTGCACAGAGTTGAACAGGTAAACCAGACTCAATCACAGAATCCATTTTCCCTGTAGATGATCCATCACCCATCAATGCATTTTTAGAAATGTTCGTTTGTATAAATCCTGGATATACCATTGTCACAAAAATTCCTGACTTCTCTTCTTCAGCACGCAATACATGAAAGAAACCAACTAATGCAAATTTCGATGCAGAGTAAGCAGATCGTAATGGACTTCCAATTTTACCGGCAACACTCGAAATCACAGCAAAATGCACTGGTTTTTTACCTAGTATTTCAGGTAACATCGATCGTGTTAATTCCGCTGCTCCATAAAAATTGGTATTCATAATTTTTTCCATGGTCGCCAAACTCGTTTCTTTTGTAAGAGATCTTTGGCTAATGCCTCCATTGTGGATGACAACTTTTGGAATTCCGTATTTTTTCAAGGATCGTTTGGCAAAATCGGAAACTAGTTTATAGTTTTCTAAATCTAGTTTTTCAACTGCATATCTGCCTTTTTCCAATCCAAGTTCTTTTGCGATTTGTTCTAAATCTTTTGTTTTACGCGAAGCAAGTAAGATTTTTGCTTTCTGGGCATATGCTTGTTTTACCAATTCTTTCCCAATTCCGGAAGAGGCACCGGTGATCCAAACCCATTCATCTTGGTAAAACTCATTCATAAAATCCCCTTGTTTACAAAAAAAGAAACTAGAGAAAATTCTAAGGATCAAGGATTTTCCACAACTTGTTTTTGTGATCAGAAAAAGGTGGTTTTAGAATGAAAAAAGAGAAGGAACATATTGGCCTGGCTCTTAAAAGAGAACAGACCAATTTCTTTGTATGAATTTATTGGATTTGGAAAATTGGGCACTCAATTCGATAAGGACTTTTTTTCGAATCATTCGATAAATAAAATCCTTCATGCACCAAACGGTATTCGCCGTTTTGAATTGATTCTTCTGTTTCCCAAATCAGATCCATCTTTCCAAGTCCTTTGCTAAAGTAACCTGGGCTTTGGTATGCGAATTTCGTGTCATAGTCAGCATCCGAGCGAACTTTGGTCCATCCAGACTCTTCCTTTTTTTCAACCCATAAGTAGGAAGAGACTTTTGGATACCCCACATTGGGACTTGCTGCATTCACTTGGCACACAACTTGGTTTCCTTTTTTATACAATCCAACATTTGGCTTTAATACTTGTTTGGGTTCATTAGAAACGATTTCTGATTCAGGGAGTTTCAACGGATGAAGTCTGTCCGATAAATCCAAAGGCATTTTTTCTGGTTTGGTTGATTTTGAAAATTCGATACCTTGTACGAGATCTGTTGCCATTGCAAAAAATTCTTGTCTCAAAGCATTCAAACTTTGTTGTCCATGAAGTGTATGTCCACCTTCATAATTCTGAGTTGAGTATTCTTCCGGAGTAGTGATGTAACCTGAAAAATCATTCGTTAAACCCGAAAGGACAATGTCTGAAATTTTATCTTTAAATACTGACTTCACTTCCTTTTTTAATCTACGACTGGACATAGTTGTTACTTCATGTGGTAAAACTAAAATAGACAAATCACCAACTAACACGAGTCCATATGGCAATGTTTGGGGTAAACTAGGAATTGGTTTTGTTTCCCCCATAGGAAATAATACTGCTTTTGGTTTTTGGCATTCTCTCAATTGTTCAGAAGGAGACTGCAACATAAACTTTGCGATCCAATCGATATAAAATCTTCGATTATTCTCTGTCATTCCTTCATGAAATAACCAATGCCCTCCTCCTTCTTCTGTTGATCCGGCTGCAAAAGCATAACCATAAGCAGAGGGGCACGTATATTCTGTTTTGCCTGTGCCAGAAAATTCGCTCCTAACCGGGTGTTGACTCATATCAATGAATCGATGTGAAAAACTAAGTCCACCCTTCAAAGATTTCCCTTTTGTAGTTAAAATCTCTTGGCTTGCAATAAACTGGCGCTTACCGATAATAAAACTACTATCATAAATATCTTTGCCTGGGCCGGTATTGTTCAAATTTAAATTTGGGGAAACATCACCTTCATTGGCTTGTGCAAAAATAGCAACAAAACCTTTGTCACCATTTTGTTCGGCTAATTTTTCAGATAAAATGGAAGCAATCCCTTTATTATCAGATGATATCAATCGATTATCAAAGGTTATGTTGGTAGGATGAACACCATACCAATTCACAAATCCAATTGGTTTCCCTTCAACAAATACATTAAGTTGCACCATCTCTTTATCAATATTATCAGAATATAATTTTCTTTCTGATTCTGGATTTGCCAAATATGCCGACAAACTTCGATTCACTCCGGCATCTTTTACAATCGTTTTACCAATTTTCAAATCTGCCGGTTTTCTTTTTTTATAAGCATCCTTTATTGCTTCAACAATGCCATCACGTAACACATTATAAGAGTCTTTATAAAATTGAGTGGAATAAAAAGATACTTCTGAATAATGGAAATGTCCCGCAGGACCACTGTGTGTATGAGATGCATTTAACAAAACATTGCCTAGGTGAAAATTTGGATCAACTTCAGTTTGTAGTTTCGATACAACCTCTCTTTGGATTTCAAATGGAATCCCTCCTACTTCCGCAGTGACATAGGCTAATAATTTTTGGCTAGCTCGATCTTCTATAACCAATGCTCGTGCGAATTGTCTTGTTTGGATTCCAATACCAGTTTGGTCTTCCCTTGCATAACCCCAAAACATAACACCGATTGGTGGACCCGTAATGTCCTTTTTGGACATCCCGGCAGAGAACTCCCTAGTCTCATCAGCGAACAAAGGGAGAGTGAAAAAAAGTGAAAGAGAAAGTAAGATCCGAATTTTCATCCTACTCGTTTTACCATCGATCTTCGAAACTGTCAATCCCGAACAATTGTCGACTATTTCGGAGATGGGATTGTCATATCCGATGGGAGCCAGACAAAAAAGAACAAAATTTGACAAGATTCGCTTTCAAAGAGATCCTTCCAAGAATTGGGACAAAGAAATTAGGGACGAAATCTTGGCTTACACCGAAGTTGGAAAAAGAAAAAAAGTTAGGAGCTTTATGTTTACATTGTTACAGTCCAGATTAGGCCGATTTCGCATTTTGGCATTTTTAGAAGGTGTTTCATTTTTAACGATTTTATTTGTGACAATGCCACTCAAGTATCTCTACCAAAATCCGGAACCTAATAAAATTGTAGGACTTGTCCATGGATTATTGTTTCTATTGTATTTGATAGAACTGTTCCAAGTAAAAGTGGAGTTGGAATGGAAACTGAAAAAAACATTCCTTGCTGCCTTAGCTTCCGTGATCCCTTTTGGAACGTTTTGGGCAGAAAAATATTTATACTTAAAAACAGTTGAAGATGATGTAAAAAACCAGAATTAAGATATGAAAACTAATTTATTCTCTGCAATACTGATCGCCAATCTTTTGTTAGTTAGCTCTGTTTCGAGCCAAAGTAAACCGATTAAAAAACAAACACAAGTAAAAGCAGTAGTTGAAACACCAAAAGAAGTAGAAAAAACAAAACCAGAAACTCCAGATCAATACCAACTTCGTTTGATTATGGAAAATGATGCTTTTGGTGGTTTTTCAGATCAGTATTACACAAACGGTTCTCGTTTAGAATTTCATATGAGTGCAGGGGAATCAAATCCTACGAGAAAAATATTCAGTTATTGGAATGATTTATTTATTACACCAAATGAAAAAACAAGATACTTGCAAGGATTTGCCATTGGACAAGAATTTTATACTCCAACAAACATAACAAAAGCAGATGTTTCTTATGGAGACAGGCCCTATTCAAGCCGAGGGTATTTTACAAATTCTCTTACTACATTCACAGAAGATACAAGTATCACAACCGAACTTGAATTAGGTATGATTGGACCATCTGTTGGTGGAAAATCAGCACAAATCAATTTTCATAACTTTATTGGATCTCCAACACCGCAAGGTTGGGATACACAAATCCCAGATTCATACTCGGCTGCTTTAAAAACAGACATCAGAAAATTTTATCACCGGTTTTTCGGAACACAATACAATGTAAATCTAGGAAATATCCAAACCGATGTATCCTTTGGACTTATCTTTCGATTTGGAAATGTGGACAAAACACCTGGACCAGGGAGTTCTGCTCTCCAACCAGGGTCACCAATCCTTCATGAAGAAGGAAACGGGTATTGGTATTTTTATATCAATCCAGGTGGAACTTTACAAGCATACAATGCGACGATCCAAGGCCAAATGGGTACCGACAAAGCATATAAATCACAAAACAGAAGTTCGTCGTTTAGCAATTGGGACAGTTTTTTAAACAATCCAACTCCAGAAGTGGGCGAAAGAGAATTACAATATAGAATTTTATCCGAAGATAATGGGAAAAATACATTACAACGATACATTCTCTTCAATGAGTTTTTGGTGAATGGAACAAATAACCCATATAACATTGGATTAAATTATCTGTTGTTTAATAATATTTTTAACGGTGCCGAAGAAATTGAACGCACGACAAGACTTTTTTTATTATCCAATTTAGCAGCGCAATGGGACCAAATTCCTGATAATGCAAGGGCATTGGCTGTTTACTCCATATTCAGACCAGAAGGTGGAAAACTTCCTCCTATTGTACGATATTATTCGTACGAAGTTTTGTCTCAATTTATCTTGGACCCAAAACAAAGAGAGACGTTGTTACAATTGTTACGTGAAGAAGTTGAATACCGAGATGAAAAAACCTATATTGCGGATTTAAAACGTGCTGTAGGTTTTGTTAGGGCAGGTTTCGTTTCTGTATCGAATGCAGGTTTTTTATTTGGCATCCATTACAATTACCAAACAATCGATTTCCAATCGGCAAAGGGACTCCCCCAACAACACCAATGGATTGGTTTCCAATTAGGAAAAGTCTTTTAAAGAACAAAAAATAAACCCAATCAGAAGAAAACTTTTGAACCAAATTCAAAAATAAGACTCGCCAAACGAATGCTTGTAACGGAAAACTGTGCGATCATGAAGAATCACAGTTTGGGTGGCCGCCTCTGGTTTGTTTTAATTTTATTTGGACTTGTTGGTCAAATCGCATGGTCTGTTGAAAACATTTACTTTAATTTATTCATTTATAATACAATTTCCAAAAGTACCTCCTCTGTCACATTAATGGTTCAATTGAGTGGAATTGTTGCGACATTTACAACTTTAATTGCGGGGATTTTATCAGACAAACTTGGTAACAGGAAGTATTTCATCTCATTAGGATATTTATTTTGGGGATTACTTACTTTGTCCTTTGCTTTTGTATCAAAAGAAAATACAAGCAATTGGTTCGGAATATCAGATGAATCACAAATCATAACACTAACAATCGCAATTGTTATCACTTTAGATTGTATTATGACTGCTTTCGGTTCAACATCCAACGATGCAGCCTTTAATGCATTTGTAACAGATAACACTGGTAATGCGAGAAGTTTAGCAGAAGGTGTTTTGTCGGCAATGCCACTCATTGCAATGTTAATTGTCGCTGGTGGATTTGGCATGATAGTGACAGCTTTTGGTTACCCTGGCCTTTTTGTTGGAGTGGGAACATTAATGTCTTTGTCGGGGATACTTGGGTTATGGGTCATACAAGATCACCCAAACCTTACAAAACAAAATTCAAATTTTATCGGAGATTTATTATATGGATTCAAATTATCGGTAATTTTAAATCACAAACGATTGTATTTGTACTTTTTAGCAATGGGTATTTATGGAATTGCTAGCCAAATTTATATGCCTTACTTGATCATTTTTATGCAAGAATATCTAAGTTTTAATGCCATACAGTATTCCATTGTACTTGCGTGTGTGATTCTAGGAGCAAGCTTCATCACCATATTTCTTGGCAAACAATTCGATGGAAAAAACAAAGATAAATTGCTAATTCAATATTCATTCCTCTATATTCTGGGAATGATATCGTTATACATTGTCTCAAAATTTCTAAAAGGATACGATACAAACCTTGTGATGATATTTGTTGGTTTCACAAGTTTAATCTTAATCACTGGTTTTGTTTTAGTACTAGCTCTGTTAGGTGCACAAATCCGAGATTTTACTCCGATTGAAAACACGGGCAAACTACAAGGGATCCGTATGATTTTCTTTGTGTTAATACCTATGTTCATTGGACCAATGATTGGTCAAAAAATAAACGAATCGACAAATTTGACCTACATAGATCCAACAAATGGAAGTATTGCACATGTCCCATCACCAGAAATTTTTATCACTGGCGCAGTATTTTGTTTATTAATATTTTATCCACTAACATTGATTAGAAAAGGAAATCTAAATTAAGATGAAAGTTCCCCACATTGAATACCCTAGGCCTCAACTTAAAAGAGACAGTTATTTAAATTTAAACGGGGAATGGTTCTTAGGTCATTCCAAACAAGGAGAACCTATTGAATACCAACACAAAATCATTGTCCCCTTCTCACCTGAAACAAAAGCAAGTGGCTTGGGTAATTTTATTTTAAAACCAGATGAAGTCTTATTTTATAAAAAAGAATTTGAAATAGATTCAGATTTTCTAAATGAAATCACATTTTTACATTTTGGTGCCGTCGATTATTCGTGCATTTGTTATGTAAATGGAAAAGAAGTAGGATACCATCAAGGTGGATTCCTTCCATTTACATTTGATGTTTCAAAGGTAATTCGACCAGGAAAAAATGAAATCAGACTGACTGTCACTGACCCCACCGATACGGGGAACCAATCTAGAGGAAAACAGAAATTAAATCGGGGTGGGATTTGGTACACTCCTCAATCAGGAATATGGCAAACTGTTTGGATGGAAAGTGTTCCAAAAGATTATGTAAAAAATGTCAAAATGACTCCCAATATAGAAACTAAATCAATTGAGATTGAAATTGATACCGAAAGTGATTTCATTTCTATCCAGATATTTGATGGGAAAGAAATCATTGCAGAGGGTTCCAAAAAACATTGTACATTATTAATTTCTAATATGATTCTATGGAGCCCGGAAAATCCAAAACTTTATGAAATATCTATTCAAACAAAAAACGATAAAGTTTTATCTTATTTTGGAATGAGAAAGTTTTCGATCGGGTATGATGGAAAATTCAAACGATTGTATTTAAACAACAGACCATATTTTCACAATGGCCTCTTGGACCAAGGGTATTGGTCAGATGGATTATTAACACCACCTGATGATGAGTCCATGATCAAAGAAATTAGCCTGATGAAAGAAATGGGTTTTAATACATTACGCAAACATATAAAAATTGAACCATTACGTTGGTATTATCATTGTGATCGAATTGGAATGTTAGTTTGGCAAGATTTTGTTTGTGGAGGTGGCCCTTACGAAACTTGGAAAGTAGCTTACTTACCTTTTATCGGATGGAATACAGATGACACTAAATACAGATTTCTAAATCGCACGGACGAAAAAGGAAAAAAAGAATTCATTGAAGAAATGAATCAAACGGTCAAACTCCTATACAATACAGTTTCTTTAGCAGTTTGGGTTTTGTTTAATGAAGGTTGGGGCCAATTTGATAGCATCCAACTCACCAAGAAATTAAAACACTTAGACCCAACAAGGACAATCGATAGTGTAAGTGGTTGGTATGACCAAGGAAAAAACAGTAGTGATCTAAAAAGTTTACACCTATACTATCAAAAGTTAAAAGTTCCCAAAAATGAGCCAAGAGTTATCGTATTATCTGAATTTGGTGGATATTCATTAAAAATGGAAGGCCATGTCTTTGATGAAAAAAAGTTATTTGGATATAAAATCCTACCCGACAAAACAACATTACAATGGGAATATAAAAAATTAATTGAAGAAGAACTATTACCTTTAATCAATAAAGGACTTAGTGCTTCCATCTACACCCAAGTGAGTGATGTCGAAGAAGAAATAAATGGTCTTGTTACTTTTGATAGAAAGGTTGTCAAATTTGACATTCCTTTTCTAAAAGAACTAAACTCGAAACTAAATTTCAATTAATCCACTTTCATGTTTTTAGATAACATTTACCTTATCCTAATTGGAGTATTGATAATAGGATTTTTTCTATATTACATAGTTGATGTAATTGAATTTCCTGTATTAAGGTTTAATGATTCGGAATTTTCATCGAACATCATTTCAGACACCCCAAGACTCACAAATCGTTACAAACCTACATTTTGGTGTTTTAACCAACATCTAATGTTATTCCTATTGATGTTTAGGGAATCAAGATCCAAACTTTTTCCTTATGACAAAATAGAATATTTAGAAATGAAAGACGGAGGTACCACAGGACTTGCTTGGTCAGGATTGGACACAGCGAACCAAAAAGATAAAACTCCGATCGTTGTCGTTTTTCATACGATCAGCGGAGATGAACAAGACATCAAATCAATTGTATCCCATATCCGAAAAACTTATAATTGGATCGTTGTTGTTTGTATCCGAAGAGGGCACGGGAATATCCCTTTAACAAAACCTATCATTAATACGATGGGTTCTACTTCAGATTTAAAAGAACAATTAAATCATATCAGGAAATTGCTCCCAAACAA
The DNA here is from genome assembly GCF_004769525.1 of Leptospira bouyouniensis. Classification (NCBI taxonomy): domain Bacteria; kingdom Pseudomonadati; phylum Spirochaetota; class Leptospiria; order Leptospirales; family Leptospiraceae; genus Leptospira; species Leptospira bouyouniensis. Next base: position 279,830 of record NZ_RQFT01000008.1, read on the forward strand.
ACCATTATTTGGAGTTGGTATCTCTGCTGGCTCTGGGTTACTTGCTAGATACTTGGGTGAAGCAGGATCAAAAAGTATGTTCAGTGCTGCTGTAGCTGTATCTCCTGCTTATGATATTGAAAAAGCTTTCCATAGAGTGCATCCTGTTTATAGCAAAATTATGGGTCAAAGAATGATTGGTTACTTTCTCAAAAGGCATTATAAAAGTTTTGCAAATGTAAAAGGTACAGAGGAATTATTAAAAGTTAAATCACTTGGCGAATTCCAAGATAAACTTCACACCATTTCGGGATTTAAAGATAAAGAATCATATTACCAAAAATCAAATCCTATCTTGGTCGCAAACCAAATCAAAACACCTTTACTTGTTTTAAATGCAGCAGATGATCCAATTTGTGTGAACCAAAATGTTTTAGAAAACTTACATTGGTTAGAAACCTTAAAAAATACAATTCATGTGCATACCAAAAGGGGAAGTCATATTGCATTTTTTGAAGGTTTCTTTGCAAAATCTTGGTCAGACCGTTTGATTGGGGAATATTTTTTCTCCGTATTTAATTTACTTTCAAAATACAAAATTTCTCAAACTGGGAATCACTAAACTTTCTTAATCACGTTCTAAAACAAAAAAGAATGGTTGTTTCATCCCTTTAAAATCCATACACCCAAACAACGTATTTTGATTCACTTTCTTAAAGACATCATGAATTGGTAGATTATCGTAGATCATCGCAGATGTGATTTGACCTCTAAATTCAATTTGTCGTACTCGTGCTTTTGATTTTGAAGTTTGAAACAAAAACTTAAAAAGTAAAAATGGATATCTGAGCGGCCAAAGATTTTTTGATGAAATTAGAGTGGCAAGTCGAACAGGCATCAATGAAGGATTTACTTTAAACAAAGACTTCCCAAACGATTTAAAAACAAGTGGATGAACATTTTCTGCATCTACGAACTCTTTTCCATACCAATTAAAAGTTTCTAGCGCACCATCCATTGTGTGACCAGTATGAAATCCAGAGCCCCGCCAACGTCCAAACATCTCTTGTGTACTGACAACTTCTAATGCATCAAAAAGTGCAAACGACTCTTCAATGGAATTGTTCCTTTTAGATCGCATCTCTTGGAATTTGATTTCTAATGATTGAGTTTTCATAAATAAATTACTTATACCTGTTTTGACAATGCGCTATTTTTAGGAAATATATATCTAATTTGGAAATTAATTTTTGAAAAATGAATTGAGAACAAAATGAATTCGTTTTCGTTCATCATAAATACATTGTTAAAAAAAATTGCTTTTTTTTGAATCAAATTTGGTTTTTAATTAGTCGAATGTGATTCTTAAGTAAAATTCATTTCAATAGTTGAACACTTCAAAAAGTATGTTAAACTTTCTGTATGAACGTTCCAGATTCTGATTTCAAAACTTTGTTACAATCTTACAAAACCATCACTGTATATGGGTTAAGCAGTGATCCAATAAAACCAAGTCATTATGTTCCAGTTTTCATTAGAGAAAAAGGATGGCAAGTGCTCGGAACATATCCAAAAGAACATAATGTAGGTGAGTTTCAAATATTCAAAAGTTTAAAGGATGTTCCCAAAGAAGATCGAAAGTTCATAGATGTCTTTCGTAGTTCAGACAAAATCCCTGAAGTTGTAGACGAGATTTTAGAGTTAGGTGGCACAGAAGTATTATGGTTACAACTTGGAATTTCACACCCTGAAGCTGAAAAAAAAGCGGAAAACGCAGGGATCAAAGTTATTTCCAACCGCTGCCTCATCATCGAGTACAACCGAAACTTTTAGCAAATCATCCTGCGAATTGAGGAAATCTACCCTCTTTTCGCTAGATCTACCTCAAAACGCTTCATAGTCGCCTACAGGAGTCAAAAATAGTTGGTTTTCTTGTCTCTGAACCACTCGAATTTTGCAGCGAATTTATCTTGATTCTGAGTCTTCATCTCATTTTATCTTGCAAAAAACAACCTCGGTAACAAATATGGCCGTATGCATTTCGATCTTGAGATTCATTCTCATATTTTTGCATCTGATAAACCGACTCCAACCCAAAGATTTCGGGAAGTCCGAAATCAAAAATTAAAGTTTTTACTAACCGTTTTCTTCTGTTTGGTGGCATTATATTCAGATGGTGTCTTGGGACAAACTACTTCACCCAATCCAAAGCCAAATGGTACCGGCGAAGAAAAAAATGATGTAGGGACTTCGAAACAAGAAAATGGAATTCGAGTTACAGGCAAAAAAGACCAAAGAGATAGAGAAATCCTTCGAACTCCCAATAGTATCAGTCGATTAAATGAACAAGAGATTCAAGATGCAGGAATCAATAGAACCAATGACATAGATAAACAAGTACCGAATTTTTCCATTATAGATTCAGGCTCTAGAAACTTCACATATTTTAACATTCGTGGAATGCGAAGTATTGCTTTCAGCGAACCTGCTGTTGGATTAATTTTGGATGGGATCCCACTGAATGACAACGTAGCACTGAACACGGAATTATACGGTTTAGAAAATATTGAAGTTTATAGAGGGAGCCAAGCAACTTTATTTGGAAAAAATTTCCAAGGTGGCGTTGTTGAAATTAAAACAAAAAAACCTACGAATTTAGCAGAAGGAAAAATAACATTAGATTTTGGAAATTATAAGAAACAAGAAACATCGGTATATTATAATGCTCCAATTATATATGATAAACTATTTTTTGGAATCGCAGGAAAAACTACAGAACGAGAAGGATACCTATCAAATATAACCGGTTTTTATTATCCTAATAATCGCCCTTATGAACTTCCTGTCGAAATTTATAAGACACATCCCGATGGACGGAAAGGAAAAGCGGGAAGATTCAGATTGTACTTCACTCCCAACGAAATATTTGAGGCGGATTTACAAGTCAGTGCTGAAAGTTTTGATGATGGTGCTCTGAATCTTGTCAACTATTTAGGAGCAAAATCAGAAAGAGAGAAAGCTCTTTTGCAAGGTTGTGTTGCAGCTCCCTCAAATTGCTCCAAACTATATGGAACATACATCAATCGTGTGAATGGTGATAGAAAGGTATATTGGGATTACGAAGGAAAAAGTAACGTAACTGGAAATACATACTCACTTGCTACCACTACTAAATTACCTTTTACCAATTTAAAAACAGCATCTGCAATTCGAAAGATGGACATTGATCCAATCACAGCCGATTCTGATTTTTCAAAGGTCGATCAAAATCGTTCTATTTATGTAGAAAAGTCTACAACCTTTCTAAACGATATCTACTTTGAATCGAAGGATAAACATGATCCCCTTCAGTTTAAACTCGGAATTTATGCCTCAAACAAAATAACAAACATTGACCAAGCAAGAGAACATAGAGCTCAACTTTATGTGATAAACGACTTTCCGGGATTAAGTGCACCGACCCAAGAGAAAAATTTATCAAGATTACAAGATCGAAATATAAGTTTATATACGCATAATAGTTATACCTTCTTTGAAAAATTCACTATCACTTTGGGTGCACGTTTAGAACGACAAGAAAGTCGTTTGTCCCATACGGAAAAAGCTGTTGGTGTTTCACCATTTAATCCAATCGGTGAAACTCTCATCTTATCCGATCCATATACAATCAACAACCGTTATAATTATAATGTATCTAGAATGATTTTTGATTATAAACCAATCGAAAATCTTATGTTTTTTATTGGTGTCAGTAGGGGTTACAAAAATGCAGGTTACAGCACAGTTGTCAATGTACCATCCAGAGCAAGTTTTAAACCAGAAATCAATGATACAATTGAAGCTGGTATAAAGTCAGAATTTTTTAAAGGGAAATTTGGACTTAAGTATACTCAATTTTATACTGAAACACAAGATTTTCATGTCATCCGAGCCATCAACCTTTCCCAGTATGTAAATCTAAATGCAGAAATGGTTACCATCAGAGGTTATGAACTCGAATCTTTTGTAAAACCTCAAAAAGACACCAAACTTGGGTTATCTGCGGGATATACAGAAGGTATATTTAATAAATTTCAAGACACAGTATTAAATCGAAATTTCAACGGAAAATGGGTCCATTTTATTCCAAAATATGACGTTGTCAGTTACCTCCAATACAGAAATGATTTTGGAATTTTTTTCAGAGGCGAATTCCAGGCAGTTGGGCAAATGTATTTTGCAGCAGATAACACTGTTTATAGTGATCCTTACTATGTATTAAATGCAAGAGTAGGATATGAAACAGATAAAGTTTCAGCTTATCTTTATATGAATAATATCAACGATCGGTATTATTTTAGCTCTTATATTGATGGCACTTTCCAAGCAGTACCCGGTGCACCCAAAACATACGGATTTATGTTGACTTATAAAATATAATTTCTGGAGAACAATATGAAAACAAAATTAAAAACTATACTAACAATCCTAATAGTTGGAATGAGTTTATTCCGATGTGACCTTTTTGATCCAAAATCAAAAATTACAAACAACGAGTTGGTGGAAATCGTCACATTACAACAGTTAAATGCAAATAGTATGAGTGAAGGACAAAAATTAGGTCTCACAATTGCTTATAGCCACCGTTTTAGTGTTAAAAATGGGCCACATTTATTTTGTAGAGAATACTCAACTGCATATTTGGAAAAAAAAGCAGAATGGGAGTTGAATCTAGAACAAACCTATACAACCATCGGAAACGCAATTGGTCTGGATATTGTAGTAGAACGAATTAATGGTCCCTGTGCGATTAATAATAAAATCAGTGCATGCCATTATGATGGTGTAGATGGTATCAATGATTTAATTCCTTATGCCTATTCTACTGAAGGTGAACACAACTATTTAATACCAGCTTACATATATTACGGAATCACTAATTTAAAAAATGCAAAAGAAGCTTGTGAAGGTTATAAAGGAACTTATGTTTGTTACGATCCGAACAAATGTTGGCAGTAAACAAAAGGCCAATTAATTATGCACGAAAACCCAATGATTAAAATTGGGTTTTTTGTTTTAGAACCTTTCTTTTATTTTTCCGTTTTTGATAAAAGATCATTATCCCACTCACAGATAAAATTGCAGGAGTTAAACCACAAAGTATCCAGATTATTTTACTAAAATGATTTCCAAATGTTCCGAAGTGAAGAGGTCGGAAAGAATCTAAAAATTGAGTTTGAAATGATTCTTTGGACATATCAACAAGTTTCAATATTTGGTTTTTATTTGTATCATATAAAACATAAGAACCGTATCGACTTTCAAAACGATTCGAATTGTATCGATTTCCATAAAAACCAATTGGTTCATCTTTAGTATGATGTGGAAATGAAATATAACCCAAGTTAAATCCTTCGATTTTTGTCTTACTTTGTTCGATCAAAGAGTCAATCGACTTATTGGTTGACCAAAGTCCATGAACGACTGTCTCTTTGGGATATGTCCGAATGATTGTATCGCGAATACTCCACCAACCACCAGTGATTGCCAAGATTAAATGGAACCAAACAGCATTAATCCCAACAAATTTATGTAAGTCGGAAAAAAGGATTTGGAGACTCTCTCGTAAACGAAGACGAAACAAATTAGTCCAAAATCGTTTATATAATTTTAATCCAGTCAATACGAGCAACAAATACACCAGCGCAAAACACCCTGTGATGAAGTATCCAACGCCACCCATGAATAAACTATAATGTAAAACTAAGAGGAATCCGTAAAAACTATCACTGCGATCTTCTTTCAATGATCCAATAATCGTTCCATTGAAAGGGTCAAGTAAGTACACGACTTCCTTACTTGGAATGTTTGTGTCATGAAACCATATTTGGTCTGGTTGGTCTAAAAGGTCTGATACCAACCAACCGGCGATACTCCCTTTAGGCAATTGGTGATTAAGTTTTTGATACAGACCATCAAAAGTCATTCTATTCTCTTGCAATGGAATTTGTATGGGCGTTAACAAGGATTGGATTTCTTTTCCGTAAACTAGTAAGGATCCTGTGATCCCTATCACGAATAAAAAACCAGATCCCAAAATTCCGAGAACCAAATGGATTTGGTACCAACGTTTTGCTTTCAATTTTTTTCCTACTCTCCAATTTTTCCATATTATTGAGAATAGGTCTCATTTTCAAGTATCTTCTCCCATCCGATCCTTACCATTCTGAATTTTTTAGAACACCAATAAAATACACTTTCTGATCTGCTAGGAACAGGGCAGCCTACACATAACTATGTGGAAACAAAAGGATTTTGCCTTCAATCGGAATGAAATCGCAGGTGCCTTCGGTGATATTGGAACGGATTTTCCAATTCTCATTGCAATGGTTTTAGCAGCGGGTCTTCATGCTCCGAGTGTTTTCATTGTCTTTGGTTGTATGCAAATACTAACAGGCATTATCTACAAGAGGCCAATGCCGATCCAACCTCTTAAAGCTATGGCAACCATTGTGATTACTGGAAAAATTGCAGGTCCAATTGTGTTAGGTGGAGGACTCAGTATTGGAATCCTAATGTTGTTTTTTTCTACAACAGGAATACTTGAAAAAATTGCAAAACTTGTTCCCAAATCGGTTGTACGAGGGTTACAACTTGGATAAGGGATTAGTTTGAGTATACTTGCATTCAAAGAATATATCCCATCTGAAAGTACGAATGGTTATATTTTGTCAGCAATTTCGTTTTTGTTTATCATTCTACTCATAGATAATAAAAAAATTCCAGCATCTTTAGTAGTTATCATTTTTGGATTTCTTTATTCATTAATTTCTCACTTTGATACATATTCATCATTTTCAAAATTTGAAGTAAATATTCCCAAACTGTATGTCCCAAATCTTGAATTTATTTTAAAGGGGTTTATTTTATTAACACTCCCACAAATCCCCTTGTCTATTGGTAACTCAATCCTAGCGACTAAACAAATATCAGATGATTTATTCCCGAACAAAAAACCAATCACGATCAAAAAGATTGGTTTATCTTACTCAATTATGAACTTAATCTCTCCATTTTTTAGTGGAATACCTTGTTGTCACGGTGCCGGGGGAATGGTAGGGCATTATACATTTGGTGGTAGAACTGGTGTTTCTGTTTTACTATATGGTTTGTTTTATCTTCTGTCTGGATTGTTTTTGGGAAATGGAATAGAACCATTTTGTGCAATTTATAACCAATCAACATTAGAGGAATGGATTTTATCATTCCAGCATAACCACTCGATTGAATTCTCTTCACAAAAAAGAATAAAAGCACTAGAAGAAACTTCAGTCTTAATCAATTTACCAAAGGAAGAAGAATTTTTTTTGAAAAACATAAATTCAAAAAAAGACTTTGATATATTTAAACGATGAAACTTCACCAAAGAAAGAAGTATTGGATTTTTGATATGGATGGCACTTTAACGATTGCCCAACATGATTTTATCGCGATCAAAACTGAATTAGGAATTCCGATAGAAAAAGATATCCTGACTTCTTTATCCCAATTGCCACAAACCTTAAGAGAACAAAAACAATTAGAACTTGATGAAATTGAATTTAAGATAGCAAAACTGGCTAAAGCATCTCATGGTTGTTATAATTTCCTACAAGAATTACAAAGTTTTTCTACAAAACTAGGTATTTTAACTAGAAACAGTTATAAAAATTCAATAGAAACTTTAACAGCGGCCGGTATTTCCAAATTTTTCTCTCATACAGATATCGTGTGTCGCGAAAAAGCAAAACCGAAACCAAATCCTGATGGCATACTCTATTTGATGAAACAATGGAATGCTTTACCTAAAGAAACAATCATGGTTGGAGACTATGTATTTGATTTGGAAGCTGGGAAAAAAGCAAATGTAGAAACTGTTTATATAGATCCTTCGGGATTGTTTCCATTCAAAAAAGAAGCAAACTTCCACATAACGAAACTTGAAGATATTTTTTCACTTTAAATTTCTATCGGATTTGCATTGATCTGTGGAAATTTGATTTCAAAAATAACTCCTTCTTTTATACTAATCATTAGATTTCCACGTAATTGTTTGACCAAGTTTCGCACTAACATCAAACCAATCCCTTTATTATCCAGATCTACTTCCATTCCTGAACCATTATCTCGAACAACTAATACGAACTCGTTACTTAATTTGCCAAAACTGACTTCTATGATACCCTTTTGCCCATTTTTAAATGCATGCCGGAAACAATTAGAAACCAGTTCATTCAAAATTAAACCTATCGGAATTGCACGATCCAAATCTAATTCCAATTCATCCTCTATCAGTTCACGAAATTCGATTTCGGAATTTTCTTTTAAATATGTTATTTTTAAATTACTTAAAATTGAATTAAATATCTGATTTAGATTCACAAAAAGTAAGTTAGGTGAACCATATATTAATTTATGAACGGAAGCGATTGCTTTGATTCGATTTTGAATTAAATTCAAAGAGGAAGTTAATTTTTCATCATTTTCGGAATTAATTTGTAAGTCCATTAATCCAGAAATGATTTGTAAATTATTGTTTACTCGATGGTGAATTTCAGTGAGTAATTTGGATTTTAGTTTTAAATCAGACTTAATTTGATGTTCATGACCAATTCTTGTTATTTGCTCTTTTTTAACTGTATGAACATATAAAAAAATGAGTATAAACATAGCATATAAATCTTTAAAAAAACCTTCGTAGTCATCAAAATAATCTATCATCAATCCATGTTCAAAAATATTTGAAAAATTCACATAACAAGGAATAATTGCCAAAAGAATTAAAATAGTTCCTTCTCCACGAAAAGATGGTTTTTTAATAAGTACATTTAGAATCATACATGTTGCCATCAAATTAATCAATAGAGACAACACATTCAATAGTACAATTTCGTTTATATTAATGATTGGGAACAAAAATTTCCTTCTTAATACTAAGTACAAAGCAAATAGACGATATGAAATAAAAACTATGTTCTAGTAGATTAAAAAAATTTGGAAAATAATATCCTTCGAGTACAGTAAAAAGATTACTAAACCAAATACATATAAAACCAGAGATAAGAAAATAATATTTAGGGATTAGACCTAACCAAAAAAGTCTAGTGACAATCAAAATACCAATGCTATCAAAAACAAGATTTAGTACTTCGCTCAGTTGATACATCGTTCTTCCCTCGGGAAAATTATTTTCTCAGAGGGGAAAGATTACCAGAAATTTCCAAAAGGTAAAGTGAATATTTACAGAATTAGGAACATAATTTTTTATTAGTGCAATTCCGAAGGGTCCATTTTAGCTAGCCGTATAACATCCGATAGGAACCGCCTATGGCTGATAATGGATTTTTGTTTGGATTCCCTGGCAGGATTAAAAATCCCTCTTTTTCGGAAAATTTTCCAAGGATCTAAACTTATATCGGACCATGTCCCGATTTCCAATGTTAGTGGGAGAAATCGGTTTGTTTTTTGGATTGGAGACTCATTCATTGTTACTTGGAATTTGTCATACAATCTATCCCAAAGATCACCATGCGTTGTATATGATTCACTTTGTGGTCCAAATCGATACAAAAAATGATTCAATACATTCGTGAAATGATCTCCAATTTTTTGGAACAATGTTTCATCAACACATGGTTCATGTGTACTTGCATATGGCCACCAAACATGATCTACTGTACCAAATCCCGAATGGATGTCGACAACTGGAATCATTTGATTTTCTGCGTTAACGAAATATTCTTGGAAGTAACGATCAAGCACTCTCGACTCTGTTTGTAATACCTTACCACGATAATACGGAAAAATATTTGAATACTTATGTCCTCCAAAGAAAAATGGAGCCTTCACTGCTTCCACGCCGGAATTACGCATTAAATCTACACCTTTTGGATTCGAACGTCTTTTTAATGCTACACCACCTGGATTAAGAATGGGAATACATACAATCCCTAATTCCCCATTTTTTATCTCATCATATAGAGCGGAATTTTTACGTGCAAACAAATCATCTAAAAAATCCAACAATACTCGGATTCCAATTGTTTCTAATCCATGAACTCCAGCAATCAACCCAGATACATTTTTTTTTATGGCTTTTGATTTTCCAATTTCCAAAACATAGATTGGGAACCGAAACCCTTCATCTGTTTTAGTTGAAAACCCAAATTGTTTTAGACGAACAAGCTTACCACCTAACTTTACTATTTTCAAAATTCTATTTTCATATCGATTTAATCTTTTAATACCGCGTAACATTTAATTCTTTTCCCGCTCCAAAATTTAGATTTGGAACCTATCTCTAATCTATTGCTCTAGTTCAGCTTTTAAAACTGTCTCCATTTCTTAAATTCGAATATTACAGTCAGTATTACAATTTAATGACAAAATATCAATTTTCAAGAATTGTAGTGCTCCTTATAGCATATTTTAACATTGAAGTGAATTTTGATTTCAAAGATATGTATCTATAGTTAACTATTTTTCCTTGGATAAAAATTGGCAAAATCAATGAAAGCAGTACCCCGAGAAAAACTCAAAAAACATTACGAAGAAAATGTTTTGATAAATGGTATCAATATTCACATTGGAATTTGGCCAGGAAAAAAGAGACCTATCCTATGTTTACATGGACTGTCTGGAAATTTGTATTCAATGGAAACATTTGCCAATTTATTAAACAAAAAAGGTCACAAAGTAATTTCTTATGATTTAAGAGGTAGAGGTCATTCCGATAAACCAAAAGGTTCTTATGGTTTCAATCATCATATCGAAGACTTACAAAAAATCATACAACATTATAAACTTAAAAATTCTATCATTCTAGCTCATTCATTCGGATGTATGATTGCTCTTCGGCATACTTTAAAATACCCAAATCAAACAAAAGCTCTCATTCTTATGGATGGTGGCGGTCTTTTAACTTTACCAAAACGAATCCAGATTTTAAAAGTTCTCAAACAATCTTTTGAACGATTGGACGTTGTTTACAATAGCCAGTCCGATTATATCAATTTAGTCAAAAATTCACCACTCGTTCCGAAATGGTCAAAAAAAATTCATGATTATTTCATCAAAGAATTACACAAAGTTCAAAATGGTTTTGTATGCCATATGCCAAAATTTGTGATGGAAGAAGAATTGAAAGAAATGGGTGGGTCCATCCACCTTTGGAAAGTATTTTTAAATTTAATTTTGCATCCGATCAATACAATGAAACGAATGAAAGAGAACAAAAGGTTAGATTTCGAAAGTATTAAAACACCTACCCTTGTTTTAAGAGCAAATCAGATGAATCTTTTCCCCAATGATGATTTATTGCCGAAAGAATCTTTTCTTGAAATTTTGAAACGAATACCGAATGCAAGTGGTATTGAAATTAACACAAATCATTATGGCATACTTTTTGATAACTTAAAAAAAAGAGACAATGCAATTGTTCAATTCACTGAAAAACATTAGCATTTTAAATTCTATTTTTATCATGATAAGTATCTCAGATTTTTTCCTTAAAATACTTATCATGAAGGAAAAATTTCGTCTTAAATCTTATTTGCTACCACCAAAGCATGGATCACTTTCCAGTCGCCATCTTGCCATAAAAAAGAATATTGGGTTTGAAAACGCATTACATTACTTTCTAAATCTGCTTTCACAATTCCAAAATTATCAATGAATTCTAATGAATTGATTTGAATTTTTCTTGGAATCCCTCCGATTTTTCCTTCCGTTAATGATTGGATGTATTTGTCTTTATTAGATACCAATAACTCAGTATATCCACCGATACTTACATGATCTAAAAATTGATCATGAAATTTATGTTCCAATGATATGACGTTTCTTGAATCTATATCATTGATAAAAGAATTAAACGCATGTTTTAAACTTTCCGTAACATTTTCTTTTGATTGGTGATTTGTCATCATGTATCCCCCTGATACTTTATAACCCATTCATTTTGTTGCTATAGCAACGTTTATACAAAAAATTATTCAATCGATTGGTCATAAATTTCATCGATAATTCGTTTAAAGTTAGTAAAGTCTTGAGTTGATAATGATTTAAACATACGACTCCTTTCCTTTTCAATTTCAGGCACCAAAGTATTATAAATTTGGATCCCTTTTTTTGCAGGGAACACTTGGTGTTTCCTTCGGTCTTCAGGGTCAGGGACAATTTTTATCCATAACTTTTGTTCCATATTTCGAAGTGCTCTTGCCATCGAAGGCCTGTCATCAAAATCTCTACCCAAATCTGACTGGCTGCAACCAGGCTGTTTGATGACTTTTACTAACACAAACCATTGTTCAGGAAACAATTCCAATCCTTTCTCCATTGCCATTCTCATAAACTGTTTTCTTAAGGCACGAACAGTTTTGTAAATTAAATAAGCATATGAATTTTCTAATTCGAAATCTTTTCCCATATGTTGCTATAGCAACATTAATATTGTTTCTGTTAATTGTCTATCATTAATTTGAAAATCTTTGTTAGCATCCTTTTAGAAAAAAGCGATGGGTTTTATTTCTCCGAAGTATTCTCCATCGCTATTACAGGGAATTAAGGATGGCCTTTACATTTCCCTCCTTTTACAGTTGAGTCCCAATAACAATCAGGATTTTTCAAACATTTAACACTGTCAGGTTTTTTAGAGCAAACTTTGTGAGTTTTATCATCAACCTTATCTGGATTTAATGCAGGTTCATTTTCTGCCGTTTCAACTTTCCCTTGCATCTGACAAGCTAAGTCATTTTCTTCACAAACCTCGGCGGAAAGTCCAAACACAAATAGACAACTTATCAAAAGGAATAGAAACCTTATTTTCGCAAACATATTCACCTCTTAAACAAATTTATTTTGGATCACGCTAATCTAACACGTTTTCTATCGAAAGTATTCAATAATTTCCAAAGGATACCATCGTTCAGGATCGAATCAATGCGAACCGAAAGCTTCCGATTGACAGAAATCATCATCTAAATAAACTGAAAGTTTTTGCATTCAAGACTAAAGGAGAATGAAGATGACAACCTTGAAAAAAATTACGATCACCAACCTAGATTACATACGTTTGAAGAATATGATTTCTGAATATTCCAAACGAAATAAAACAGATGCAAACATCGAAGATTTATTAGGTGAAATTGAAAGAGCTCAAAAAGTAGATTCAAAACAGATACCAAAAAATGTTGTAACGATGAATTCTATCATAGAGATTAAAAACCTAGACGAACTAGAATTCAAAGAATTCCAATTGGTATTTCCTGAAGAATCAAACCTAGAACAGAATAAAATTTCGATTTTGGCACCAATTGCAACTGCGTGTATAGGATACAAAATTGGTGATGTCATACAATGGAATATTCCGAATGGCATTCATCAATTCCAAATTACAGGAATCAATTACCAACCAGAAGCAAATGGAGATTTCCACTTATAATAAAAGCGGACAGAAATGTCCGTTTCCTTTCTTAAAAAAAATTATTTTTGGTATAACCAAAACAGAAAAGAAGAAGGAAGTTTCAATCGAAAACCAATTTTAAGTAAAAAATTGAGTATTATTTGTTTGAAAATTCCATTTTTTAAAAACCGATGTGCAGAAGTCAACGATTTGTAAGGTAATAACTGAGGATGTTTTATCTTTCTAAATCTATAACTCAATTCTGTATCTTCAAAAAGATAAGAGATGGAAAGGTCTTTTGTCCACAATTCTCTCGAAAAAAAGACACAATGGTCTAAGTAAACAATACCTTTCCATCGAACACGGATATAATTGGAATAAAATGATATCCATTGTAAAAAAATATGATCATTGTCAAACTTATGTACGAATCCTCCCCAAACTAGATCTCTATTTTTTTTTGTACTTTCTAAAATCAAAAATTCTATTGCATCTTTAGGTAACTTACTCCTCGGATGATGGAATAAAATCAGCTGCCCATGAGAACGATGGAAACCTAAATTCAATCGTTCTGCTCTGGTAAATGCTTCTTCCTGTTTTACAAGAATAATCTCTACATCTTTTCGTTTTTGAAAGTTTTTTAGAGATTCCTTATAATAAATATTAGAATCTATATCAACTGGAACAATGATACTCAACATCTAAACGAATTGAAATAAGTATTCATGTTAAAGATTTGAATTAAAAATCAATCCTTTATCAAATAAATAGAGATAGTTGATTGAGATTCATCATTTTTTTCTGAATTTGAATTTCTAATATCTCGTTCTGCTATCAAAGATTGAATTTTATTTTCATCAATAGATTCTTTTTTTAAAATCTGTCTAATTTCATCAAATCGACGTTTTACTAATCTCGTTTGGTAAGAAATATCTCCTGAAGTATGTGATTTCCCTATCAGAACAATTTTGAAACTGATTTCAGATTTAAGAATTTCTTTTGATAATGAAATTATTTTTTCTATGGATTCTTCTGACAACGTATGGTCATCTGGTGGGAATTGAATGGAGTAGATTGGGTTTGGACTTCCATTGGAGTGCCAAAATGATAATTTAGAATGCGCATCGAGATTGTTACCTCGTGATTGTAGTGCCTCTAATACTACTTTTTTGGGGCAACTGACAAGTGTATCAGTAGATGAATTGAATGAAAATAAAAAACCCAAAGTTGTGAAAATAATATCCCAAGGTTTGGCAAAAGAACTTGATTCAACAATAAAATTGTCAGATGGATTAATACCATTCTCTTTGTTCACATTGTGCTCTAAAATGGGTAACAAAAATAACACGCGATAGGTCCTAATTTCTGTATTAACATCACAACCATTTGGCGTGGCGATTGGAATGTGTTTTCGTTTTTCAAGAGGGATTCCGCGCCAAGCACAAGACGTAGAAACTACGTTTATCACAATAAAAAAAATAAGGATTTTGAAATTCACTTTGTTAAAATGGATCATCATAAGGAAACCTTTCCATTCCGCAAACCAGTTGGAAACCATTTTAACACCGAAAGGGTTGTTACATTATATTTTTTATTCAGTATTAGTAAATTCCCTATTTAATTCAAAAATTTGAATGAAATGAAACATGAATTTAACCTGGAAATAAATTTACGAAACTAACTACATAGTATTATGCGTGTTCTATTCATAGTTATCATTTTACCTCTATTATTTTTTTGCAAACCACCAGAGCTTACCAATGGTTGTGACCCAAAATCAAAATCATATTTATTAGGAACACTGATTCGGTTTGCCATTTCCGACAGCTCTCCTTCTTGTTTACCTGCTTTCCTCCCTTTCGATATTGATTACTGGGGAGTTTTCGGTGGAAGTGCCACTGTAAACTCGATGGAAATTTACGGCAATGAACTGATTCTAGGTGGTTCCTTTACTACCTTGGGTCCAAATGTTGGTTCGACCTATTATCTCGATACAATCACAGGGAAAATTGTATCTCATTCCGATTGTCCTTTTTTAAAACTAAATGCTGCGGCAAGGTCAGTCGTTTCAGATGGAAATGGTGGATATTATGTTGCTGGGAATTTTTCTCACGTAAGAGGAATTCCAATACAAAATATTGTCCATATATTAGCTAACTGCAATATTGATTTTACTTTTTCGCCAAATCCTGGTTCACCTCCTAATATTTATTCAATGGTAATGTTTGGCGACAAATTGTACATAGGTGGGGTGTTCAATTCATGGGATGGAAATACCAAAAACAATTTGGTAGCAATCAACAGATTTACAGGTGCACTAGAATCTTTTACCATGGATACAAATTCAGCTGTGGAAAAACTTTTGGTGTACGACCAAAAATTATACATAGCTGGTCAATTCGGAACAGTGAATGGATTTCCTCGTGATCGAATCGCAAGAATTGATTTAGTTAGTTCTACTCTTGATAGTTTTGTACCATCTTCAGCACTCAACAGTACGGTTCGTGCATTGGCAATTGGAACTATCTCTGGATCACCTGCAATTGTGTAGGAGGTGCATTCACAACACCTAGAAATAATGCCTTTGCTCTTGATTTAAGTGGAACCTTACTCGCATGGAATCCAAATTTCAATGGCATTGTCGATGCGATTGCTGTCTCCGGTGATAAAGTTTATGTCGGTGGTTCGTTCACTGCAGTGAATGGAGGAACTGCAAGGACAAATTTTGCTGTGGTTGATTCAAATTCAGGCACCGACATAGGCACTAATTTTGCTGTGAACGGAAACGTTCACCAAGTCATCGAATCAAACGGTCAAATTTATTTGTTCGGTTCATTTACTTCCATATTAGGTTCCACAAGGAATTACGGTGCTAGTCTCGATTCTAATACAAACACTCTAAGGGAATGGAATCCAAATTTTTTGAGTCCTTTCCCCTACCCTTCTGCGGCATCTGGATTCTCATTGGATGGAAGCCGCATAATGATTCCAGGTGTGATAGGCACAGTCAATTATGTCAATCGATCAAACATTGCATCTGTTAATTTGACCACAGGAATTCCTTCAAATTGGTCACCTTCCATTGATAATGAAGTGAGCGTTCTTCATATCAAAAGGGACCATTTATTTCTTGGAGGATCTTTTACAACAATTAGTGGACAATCTAGAACGCGATTGGCAGCGTTTCGACTTCCATCTTTCGAACTTTCCTCATTCAATCCAGTCATCCCAACTGGTAGCGTTACAAACTTGATATCTGATGATAACAATTTTTATTTTGGCGGAACATTTGGTACGGTTAGTGGACAAACAAGAAATAATGCTGCCGCTTATACTTTAGATAATTTTAATCTGACAAATTGGACGCCTAATCCGAATAACCAAGTGAGTACGATGTTTGATTTAGGCGAAAGCATTTTATTAGGTGGTCTTTTTACCACAGCGGGAGGGAGTGCTTCAAATTTCATTCGAGCAGTTAATAAATCTGATGGTTTAGCAATCAACATCCCAACGAATTTTCCTGACTCTGATGTTTCTGGATTTGCCTCTTATAATGATATCATTTATGTTGGTGGAAACTTTTCTACAGTTGGTGGATCATCTAATCAGTATTTGGCTAGTTTTAGAAAGGCGACAGGAGTTTTTGATTCCAACAAATTTCAATTAAATGGTGGTGTTTTTTATAATATGTTCATTTCTAATGAAGGTTTAATGGTTTTACATGGTGCTTTCACATCTGTCAATTCAACGAACGCATCTGGTACTGTATTTATCAACCTTAACACAAATCAAATTAAAGCATGGGATATTTCCCAAACAGGTGTTACAACCAACCAAAAACGATTTGGGAATTATTTATTCATTTGCGGAAATATTACAGAAAAAGGAAACCAACCTTACAATGGTTACCATCGTATAAATCTTCCTAATCTAGAATCATTCTAACTAAAATACGAGGGAAAGCGAAAAATTTTCTTAAAAAATCACATCATGATTAAAATTTTACTACACCATTAAGTCATATAGGATACCCTGTATACTATATGGAGAAACTCGATCATGAAACGAATTTTAGTTTTAGGTAGCAATTTTGCGGGTGTAACGGCTGCCATTTCTGTGAAAAGAAAACTCGGGAACGAAGTAGAAGTCATCGTTATATCACCAACATCAAATTTTTTATATGTCCCTTCCCTGATTTGGGTTCCATTTGGAGTTCGAAAAGTAAAGGATATTACATTTGCCGTACAGCCAATGTTACATGCTAAAGGAGTCAAATTCATTCAGGACCGGGCAACAAAAGTAATTCCTGATCGAAATATTGTAATAACCGCATCAAATGGTGAAATAAGTTATGATTATCTAGTCGTTGCAACAGGTGCTTCGCTTAACTTTGATATATTGCCAAATTTAAATCCAAAAGACAATATGATACAATGTATAGTCACACCCGAATTGGCTGAAAAATCAGCGATTGCTTTTGAAGAAATTGTAAAAAACCCCGGTCCAGTTGTTGTCGCAGCAACCCAAGGGGCAAGTTGTATGGGTGCAGCCTATGAATATTTATTTAACTTGGATAAATATCTAAGGAAAAGAGGTGTCCGTGATCAAGTGGAGATCACTTGGGTAACACCCGAACCATTTTTAGGACATTTTGGTATCGGTGGAATTTGGGGTGGGCAAAAAATGTTAGAAATTTTTATGAAACTTTACGGCATCAAATGGTTTACAAATGCTACGATTAAAAAAATAGAAAAAGAAAAAATAACGTTAGGTGATAATACTGAAATTTCTTACAAAATGTCCATGATGATCCCACCTTTTTTAGGTGCAGATGTAATGAAAAATTCTCCTGAACTTGTGGATGAAAAAGGTTTTGTAGTTACAAATGACGGATATCAACATATAAAATTTAAAAATGTTTATGCTGCTGGTCTTGCAGTGGAAGTGATAACTCCTTTTCCAAAATGTGCTGCACCATTTGGAGTACCAAAAACAGGATTTCCTTCCGATGTTATGGGTAAAATTGTCGCAGAAAATATTAAAAACGATATCAAAGGAAATGGAAAATTCAAAACGATGCCATTTGGTAAAATCCCAGGTATTTGCATCATGGATGCAGGGGAAAAAGAAGTTTGGATCCTGACTAACCATTTATTCAAACCGAGACAATTTGAAATCATGATTCCAAATCTATTCTATAATTTTGGTAAAATAATTTTAGAGAAGTACATGTTGTGGAAAAATAAAAAGGGACTTGTTCAACTTCCTTAAGGATAGAAGAAATATTCCTTTGTTTATAGAGTAACAATTCCAAAAATGGTCTAGAGAATTTTTCCTAGACCATCATGTATTTGAAAATTTGGATTTTGTTTCTGTGTTTTTTTTCTTTATCTCACTGTAAATACAATGGAGAATCTAATTTAAATCCAATTGTCAAAAATGGAATGATTGATTTGTCAAACATTCATTTCGATAACCAAACTTCCATTCCACTTTCTGGTGATTGGGAATTCCACTGGAACACATTTGTCACACCAGTTTCAATTCAAAGTCCAATCCAATCTACAGTATTAACCAACACTCTGGCTCCAGAAAATGAAAAAGAATATTTGGGTATCGGTAAACGATGGAAAGATATTCATTTTGGAAAGGGTTATGCAACTTATCAAGTCAAATTGATTTTACCAGAAACTTCAAATAAAAATATATTCGCAGTTAGGTTTTTCCAAACTGGTGGCGCAGCTATGCGAGTCTTTGTAAATGGCAAAGAATCTTTAACACTTGGGAAAGTCGGAATCGATAAAACATCTATGGAACCTACAAGGAGTTCAGGCATTCTGATAATACCGAATCCAACTAACGTTGTAAATCTTATGGTCCATATATCGAATTTTCATCACGATGATGGTTCATTTTGGTATGCTCCAAAATTTGGCCTATATAAAAATATACAAAATAATTTTATCAAAGAATTAGCACTAGATACTTTATTATCAGGTGCTTTATTCTTTATGGCATTTTATCATTTTGTTTTATTCTTTTTCAGACGTACTAAAAAATTAATTTTATTTTTCGGTTTATTTAGTATCACGACAGCTCTTCACTCACTTTCATTAAATGGTGATGTTTTATATTATTTGATTCCATCTATCTCTTATAGAATTGCTTTTTCACTTTCTCTCATTTTTTATCTCGCGATGCCATTTTATCTATATTTTTTATCGGAATTGTTTCCATCTCAGTTTTCTAAACCTATTCTAAGGGTATTTTCAACGATTTGTTTCCTTTTATATTTATTTGTTATTTTAGGACCTACTGAATTGGGTTCACAAACAACATTCATTGGACTTGTTTTTTCAATTTTGGGTTTGGTTTATTCTGCGATTTGTTTGTTCAGAAGTGCTTTAAAAAAGGAAGCTCTATCTATTATTTTATTTCTCATTCAAGTATTTTTACTTTTTAGTGCGATTAATGATACGTTGTATTTATATGGCATCTTTCAATATGCTTTGATTTTAAAATATTCATATCTATCAACAGTTTTATTTCAATCATTACTCCTTGCTTCCTTTTTTACAAAAACTTTTATCAAAAATGAAACTCTTAAAAATGAACTCTCTGCCTTAAACGAATCACTCGAACAAACCGTAATTCTGCGAACAAAAGATTACAAAGAGGCCAAACAAAATGCTGAAGAAGCAAATAAATGGAAAGATAAATTCATATCACTCGTTGCCCACGACCTCAGATCACCATTGAGTACCGTCTATTCAGCATTAATGTTAACTAATGATGCAGATACAACTGAAGAAGATAAAAAACACATTTTTAAGCAAGTTTATACTATTTTGGAAAATGCAATGTCAACCGTTGAACATTTGCTAAACCTTAATCGTTTTCAAATTGATAAAGGTCAAATTCGTTTAAATCTATCAAATAATTTCATCAACGAACGATTAACACAAGTAATAGAGTCTTTTACTTTTGATTTACAAAAAAAATCTTTGGTAATCGAGAATTCGATTCCAGACACAGCTCAAGTCTATGCTGATTCTTCAATCCTACTTGAAATTCTTCGTAACTTAGTAGCAAACGCGATAAAGTTTAGCCACCCACAAGGTAAAATTCAATTCAGCTTTTCAGAAACTACAGACACATCTATAATCGCTATCAAAGACCGAGGGACAGGAATTTCCACTGAACAACAAAAACTATTGTTCAATGAACCAATGAGTTTACCAGGAACTATGGGTGAAAAAGGTTTTGGTATCGGTCTTAAGTTATGTTTTGAATTGATGAGATTACATAATGGAAATATACAAGTAGAATCGGAATCTGATCAAGGTAGTTCATTTCTCTTAGAGTTTCCAAGAAAAAAATCCAACCAAGATTAAATCACGCAATTATCCCATTTGATCAATTCATTGATCAGTAAATTTCGCTACGTACATATCCGATTATTGAAAAGTGAACATAATAAACATTTAGATAGTGATTGTTTGGTTATGAAATATATTGAACTATTTACTGAGAATCTAAAACTTGAAAGAAAAGGGAGCTGCTGAATGAAGAAAGTTGCTGTTGCATTAGTTTCCTTATTTTTATTTTCCTGCTCATTCCCAACAATATCTAGAAGTCCGTTGGACTATTTTGCGTTTCTTCGAATTTTTACAGGACCACAATTTACAGGGCATTCTATTGGAGGTGCGGTTTCTGGTTTATTACCGAATACTTCAGTAACGTTAATAAATTCTGGGGAATCAATTACAATATCCTCAGATGGAAATTTTACATTTCCAACTAAATTAAGCACAGGTCAAAGTTATAATGTTACCTTTTCAACAAATGGAGTGGGATTGTCTTGTTCTATTGCGAATGCTCAAGGAATCGTACAAAATGTTTCAATAACAAATGTTAGCGTTACGTGTGGAACTGGACCCGGATTTTATGAAATAGGTGTAAATGTTTCAGGACTTAGCGGCATGATCTCCGTCCAAAACAATGGAATCGAAACATTAAACATTAACTCCAATGGTTTGGTAAAGTTTACTACGATACAACCTTCTGGAACAAATTATGCTATTACAATTACTTCGCAACCTATTGGTCTAGTTTGTTCTTTTGACAATCCATCACTTGCATTTGGCACTGTAGTAGCAACCAATGTAACTGTTTTTATCACGTGTGTATCTGGTTATATCGTCGCAGGAAATTTATTTTCAACCACTGGGACAGATCTTGGATCCAATCTAATCAACAGAAAAACCTATATCAGAACATTTGCTGGATCCTTCCCAACTAACAATGGTGGTGCTGGTGTTAGTTCAGGTCCAGCAGTTGCAAGCGCAATGCCAACTTCAGCAAGGTTTAACAATCCAAGTATGTTGGCTACAGATACAAATTTTATATATGTTGCTGATACAACAAATGAAGTCATTAGGAAAATTGACAAATCAACTGGTATCACAACTATTCTTGCAGGAGGGAATACTGGTGGCGGAACGGTATGTCCGGGTGTTATTACTACTAATTGTTTGGATGGCGTAGGTAGTGCTGCACAATTCAATGGACTCGTTGGTCTCACAACGAATGGTAACAATTTATTTGTATTAGAATTAAACGGAAATCGAATTCGAGTTGTCAACTTAGCAACAGCAACTGTTTCCACATTTGCCGGTTCTGGAAGTGTTGGCTCGACGGATAATACATCAGGTATTCTTGCATCATTTAACAACCCTACTTGGATTTCCTTACATAATGGAATGTTCTACATAGTAGACAGAGGCAATTGCACAATCAGAACCTTAAACCCAACTACTTCAGCAGTGTCTACTCTTGCTGGTAGCGCAGGTTTATGTAATTTTGCAAATAGCCCGATCGGAACAAATGCTCGGTTTGTTTCACCACTTGCGATTGTTGGAATAGGAAGTTATCTTTATGTGACTGATATAGGTCCGGGTGGTGGTTATAAAATTAGAAGGATCTCCTTAACTGGTACAAATGCTGTTGATACAATTGCAGGAGATGGTGTGCAAGCTTCAACAGATGGTTTTGGAACTAATGCCCAATTTAATGACCCTCACGGCATTACAACTGACGGAACAAATTTGTTCATATCGGAATGGTCTGGACATCGCATTCGTCATCTCAATCTTACGAACAATCAGGTGATCACACTTGTAGGTGGTATATCTGGTTATTCTGATAACACCAGTGGGAATGGTTTATTGAACTTCCCAGGTTATGTAACTACAGATGGAACAAAAGTTTACATAGCTGATCGAGGGAACCATGCCATCCGATTTTTAGAACCTTCTGAAATCTTAAAATACAACTTTGATGGGAATCCGGATGATTCCATTGGAACTAATCATGGAATTCTTAATGGATCGCCTATATTAACAACAGATGAAAATGGATTGTCTAATGGAGCCTATGAGTTTAATGGTTCAACCGATTACATAACCTCCTCTGGACTTTTAACACAAAATATTGATAATATCACTTTTTCTGCATGGGTTCATTCTTCTGTGAACAATTCCAATCAATTCATTATGTACAATGGATTAGGTGGAGCAAATGGTTATGGAATACGTATTAATGCAACAGGAAGTTTACAAATTTCATTAGGTGCAGTAATGGATAGTCCTTCTACAACGATGAAATTACCACTAAATAGATGGACACATATTGCAGTGAGAAGGTTATCAAATAACTGGCAAATTTTTATCAATGGTATATCAGATGGTATTGTTTTTTCAACAAATCCGATTCAACCTTTGGCAACTAGCACCTTCAAAGTGGGAGATGCAGGGAATGGATATTTCTTCAAAGGAAAAATTTCGAATGTGCAATTTTTTAACGGCGCCCTAGATGACGATTCCATCCAAAAATTGGCGATCCAAGTACCTTCCGGATTGATTTCATATTTTCCATTCAATGGAAATGGTAAAGATTATGGAAATTTTTCTAACAATCTTACAAATTATGGTGCCGCGATTACAAATGATAGAAACGGCTTCCCAAATTCAGCTTATTATTTTAATGGAACGAACTACCTGCAAAAAACTAACCCAAATGGTTTGCCCATTGGTGGGAGTAGTCGTACTATCTGTGCTTGGTTCAATACATCGAATAACATTGGCCAATATATCATAAGTTTTGGAACTCCAATTATATCAACTGGAAACGGGTTGGTTATAGTTCCACCTGTTATTGGTATGTTTGGTTGGAATGACGATGCAAACATATCACATGAGGATTTTAGAAACCAATGGATTCATTTATGTGGTGTTTATGATGGAGCAACTCAATTTGTTCACTTATACGAAAACGGAACACTCCGGCACTCAGAATTAAAAGCTTCATGGTCAACAGGAGTTAGTACTAATTTAGACATTGGTCGTCTTATCACGGCTACTGGATACTTTTCTGGTGATATTGATGATGTTAGGATATATGACAGGCCACTAACCGTTTCGGAAATACGTGCACTTTCGGGTCCATATCCAACACAAGTAAGTACTTGGAACCAAACAGTGACTAGCAGTAGTTTAAAATTTTTTCTATTACCTGAGAGTGCTGTATTTGGAGCAGGTGGTTGCAATGGCGGAGTCAATTGTGTTGGGGTTTGGAATGATCGTAGTGGAAATAATTTTCACGTAAGCCAAGTTAGTGCAGCATCTCAACCAAGCTACAGTTTAACCGGTATTAACGGGAAACCTGGAATTCGATTTTTTGGAATCGCTTCAACTTATCTATCAACAGCATGTGTTCCAGAATTATTAAGTACAAATAATACCATCTTTGCTGTGTTTAATGATCTCGGTATGTCAGGTAGTGATGGAATTTTTCATAATGGTGCAAAACTTTTGTATTTACCAGATAATGGACCAGATAATAATCTTAGTTTATTTGATCTCCAACTCAACAATGCAAAAGTTATTTCTTCTCTCGCATATAATACCACGGGAGAAAATGTTCTCATGTCTCTAGATTATAATGGAACAACAGGGAATATTTATAAATTTGGTGCAACTGTCAGTTCAATTCCCATATCGGGTTCATCTTATAACTGTGCAATATATGACCTAAGTATTGGCAGATACACCTGGAATTCTGGAATTTACCCAAATAACGGTGATTATTTGGATGGAAATATTGGAGATTTCATTTATTTTGACCAACTACTTTCTCAAAGTGATAGAGAACTTGTTGAATGTTATTTATCTAACAAATACAATTTGAAGGTTGGACATGTTTGTCCGTAAGCCAAAAATCCAATAAATTAATGCATTTATTTTTAAGAATCTCGTGATTTGAATGTTGCTAGATTTGTAGAAGGCTAAGGTAACTTGGAAATTTGTGAAAACAAAAAGAACAAACTACATTAGTATTTCTTATCAAAATACCTTTGTCAGTTTGTTCAATCAATGCTAATTCAGAATCTTTAATTCCAATTATTAGTTTTTGGTTTTGCAATATTCACTTTCATTTCACGGTTTAATATATTTTTTCCGTTTAAATCGCTAATTGCTTTATCCGCTTCATTGCGGTCTTTCATTTCGATAAAACCAAAACCTTTTGACCCGCCAGTATACTGGTCAGTGATGATTTTAGCAGAAGAAACTGCACCATGAACTGAAAAAAGTTCGTTTAATTTAGTTTCCGTCATTTCGTATGATAGGTTTCCTACATAGATGTTTGTTGACATGTGATGTCCTTATTAGTTTAATTTGACTCTGAAATTTAATGGATTAAAAACGACTTTCCGGTAAGGAATTTAGGTAAAAACAACAACGAAAATGCAGGGGAAAACTAATAAAAGAAATCAGAATGCAAGAAAGTGAGGACTACTAGTGGTTAAAAAAACGATAATATTTTGAATCTATTGCCAATATATATATGGCATGAATTTATAGCAAACGATTTAATACTATTTTTCATTTAACGTATGTTTTTTGAACCTTTACCTTTTCATAAATGATACCAAAAAACTAAGATTCTTAATTTTAATGGATTAAAAAAATGCATTTATTCTAAGGATTTAAACTGCGTTCAACCGGAAAACGAATCTTTAATTCAAAATATACTTCTGAAATACTTATGTCAAAAGTTCCATTCAATTGTTCCAACCTTTGTTGGATGCTTTTTAATTCAATTTCACCTGGCGATGGAATATTTGGTTTTCTGAACATATTTTTTTGATTAATGGTAAAAAAACCGTTCACGTAATCAAATAACCAAACAGATTCACCCAAACCATACTTTATATCATTTGTACAAACTTCATATAACATATAAAATATATTTAAAAAATAACTTTGATTTTTTCCGATAATCTTTGTTTGATTAAAGTATTCTATTACTTTTTCAGAAGTTGAAAATTCAAACTCTCTTCCTACATCAGAATACCTCCTTAACAAAGTTAAATGTAATCCGGTGATAAAATTTTCAAAAATTAAATTCATATCTTCAATGTAAAGAAGTTGGTTTCTAAGAGATTGGATGATAGAATTAACTTTCTGGTAGATGTATTCCAAATTCAAGAAGTCACTCGAAGTATCAATAGGTTTGGGCATATTTCTTTCCAAATATACCTTCAAATCTGTTAAATTAGCACCAAGTTGATCATGCACCATCAATTGCATTTCAGTTCTTTGTTTGGACAAAGCTAAGATAGATTCTTCATGAAGTAACATTTCAATGTTGGCTCTCGATTCAATTACAAATGCAAAATATTTACTTAAAGATACAGTTTGAAAAATAACGTATAATAAATATCCTATAATTAGATATAAACCTCCTTGGATTCCATAATAGTTGAGTGAAATTGCCAAAAAACAAAACACAGCAAGCGATACTAATGCAATTGCCATAAAGTATAATCCCTGTGCTTCTTTTTTATGTTTGATTAATAAGAATAGGGAAAAAAATAAAAACAAAATAAGGCATACAACGAGATAAATAAAGTTCAGATAATGTTGGATAGTGGAAGGAGTAAGTGGAGTAAATAATGCAATCAAAGCACCCATATAAAAAGTATAACGAATCATTTTATATTGATTCGATCTAAACATTTCTTTCAAAAACAAAACAGAAAACAAAAACGTTATTACATTTATATAATGCAATAATATGGACTGCAGATTGAAACTGAATATTGGGAAAAAATATTCATATAATTTTGAATTTAAAAAAGGAATGCGAACTAAAAATGTCAAACAGACAATCGCAAAATAGAGAAATGCTTTTTGTTTACGGTTGTGCAAATAAAAAAACATATGATAGAGGGCAGAACCAAAGATAAGTCCAAAAACAAATATTTCTACCATCAAACTTTTACTTTTAAATAAACTCATTTTTGAAGGTGAAGATATTATAAATTCACTTCTCGGACCACCATGATAAAAATCTTTATTCGCAATTTGAAGCACAATATCTAATTCTTGTTTGTTAGTTTTGATATCTATTGTTGAGTTTGTTCTATCTGGCCGTACTTTCTCTATAGAAGCTGAGACAACTCCCTTTTCTTGCATCAACTCTCCATTGATAAATAATTTGGATGCGGTATATAGGTGAGAAAAATAAAGGACCAAATGGATTGGCCTTTCACTAATTTGTATTTTTATTTTTTTATGATAGGTTGCAAAACCTTGCGCTGGGAATTCATTTTTAGATGTGGTTAAATTTGTCCATGGTCGAAAATCAACCAGGGGAACCTTACTAATACTTTTATGAGTTTGTAATGCAACTGGATCTAACAATTCTTTCCAATAAAATTTCCAGCCATATGAGATGTTGATAGGTTCCGAGTTTTCCCAATCTATTTGCGATAAATCTACATAAAACTGGTTTTGTTCAAGCTGGTTTAAACTTTTGTAACAGTTTAATTGAAAAAGTATATAGAAAATTACTAAAACAACATTAGAAATAAATTTCATTATAAGATCGAATATTCTTGAACTCTTAGGGCTAATTCAGATCGATTATGAACTTGTAGTTTTCGGTAAATTGATTTTACATATCCTTGAACTGTATGTTCACTTAAATCCAAAAACTTTGATACGAGTGGAATTGTTTTCCCCTTTACTAATAATTCAAGGATTTGTTTTTCTCGATCAGTAAGATACACCTTGGGTTTATCAACTGGACTTCTAAAACTAGAAAATACTCGAAGTGCAATCGTCGGTGTGATATAGGCACCCCCATCCAAAATTACATCAATTATACTTTTAATCTGACCTAATTCTGATTTCAAAAGATATCCAAGGGCACCATTTTTAATGGAGTTAAAAATCATTTCATCGGAATTCATATTCGTCAACATGATAACTTTGATATTATCAATTTTTTCTGATAATATTTTTACTACTTCGATTCCGTTGATCCCTGGTAACATGATATCCAAAAACAGAATATCAATATTTTTGTGTTGAGGATCTCGTAATAACATTTCTCCTGTTTTCCAAGAAAGAATTTCGGCAACATTCTCCAATTCTGAGATTCTTGTTTTAAGCTCTTCTAGAAAAAACTCATCATTCTCAAGTATACCAATTCGAATGGAAGGACTATTCTTTACGTTATTATTTTTAAGCGACATGTTCTCTTGTTCCTGCGATGGTCTCATAAAATTTCCAAAAATTCTCGTTAGGTGTTCTAAGGTCTTCTGAAAGGGAAAATTCTTTTTTTAGTCCTAACACATAGTACATTTCGACTTCACCTTTATTTTTTGCATTTACTTTCCCTCTGTAATCACATTCAAATACTTCTCTAATCATATCATAAGTAGTTCCACTGATATTGATTTTTCCTGGAGTTCCGGAAGATTCCATTCTTGAGGCCGTATTTACAGTATCTCCCCAAACATCATAAGCAAATTTCTTTTCGCCAATCACTCCTGCCACAAGAGGTCCTGAATGAATTCCTAATCTGAGTTCCCAAAAAGGTAACCCTTGGTCAGCTTTAATTTGTTTCATTATATTCATGAAGGCTTGAATCTCTAAAGCTGCAAGAATAGAATCTATAGCATGCGTTTGGTTTCGCTTTGGAATTCCACCTGCACACATATAACTATCTCCGATGGTTTTTAATTTTTCTAATTTATATCTCTCTGTAATTTTGTCAAATTGGACAAAACATGCATCCAAATCACGAATCAGCTCTTGCGGCGATAAAACTTCTGCAATTTGAGTGAATCCTTTGAAATCTGTGAACATTACACTTACATTTTCATATAAAATTGGTTCTGTAGCCCCCTTTTCTTTCAATTCTTGAGCGATATCAACTGGTAAGATATTGAGTAGGAGTTTTTCGTTTTTGTTTCTTTCTTCTTCTGCAATATTTCTAGAAATTTCCAATTCCTTAAAGAGAGTTGAACTATAGATTATTCCGGCAAGTTGATCCGCTAAAATCGATAACTTAGAAATATCTTCTTCACTTAAATCTAACTTACTTTCCGAATTTGATAAATCTAGAATACCGATTACCTCCCCATTTAGTATCATAGGTATAAAGATAAAGGATCGTATTTTACATACATCTTGAACCCACTTATCATCGTCAGATAACCATCTTTCAAAACTTCCATTACGATCTGGTATATAAATAGGTTTTTTTCTGCGTAGCGATAATTCGTGAGCACCTTTCCCTCCTTTTATCGGTATACGCATATCATAGATGCGTTTCTTTTGAAATTCTGTAACAGATTCTGGAATGTCCATATCGATAAATCTTAAATATTTTTTTTCGCTGTCTGCAACTAGCAACGAATAGTACATTATATTAAAATTTTCTTTTACATATGTTTGTACTTTCTTCATAATCAAATGGATATCCATTGTTTCATTTAAATTTTTGATCAGATCATTGAGAGCAAGAATATCCTTTTTTTGTTTTTCAGTTTCTTTTAACAAATGTACTCTTTGAATGACTCCTGATACTTGTGCACATAAATGTTCAATAGATCTAGCATTCGATTTTGTTAAATCCAAACGTTTGTAGAAGTTGGAAAACATTATGAGCCCAATCGTTTCGTTGTTTAATACTAAAGGAACATGCAAAAAGGAATTTGCTTTTACTCCTTCACTAATTCGTCGATCAATATCAAACCCAAATTTTTTGACATGAGGAAGAAACATACTTTTTTTACGTTTCCATACTAGATAAGGAACCCCGCCTGTCTGATTCATAGGAATTCGCAAGTTATTCACAAATTCCCTTTGTTCTTTTGTCGCTTCAACAAAAGTTTCTGCATGTACGCTCTTGATTTCTTCTTTGTTTTCATCCAATAAAAATAACCAAGTTGCAAGTATTCCATATTTTTGATTTACATAATTTGCAATAGCGCTAATGATTTTTGCTAATTCAGATTCTGAGTTGATTAAACTGGTAAAATGGTTAAAAGCTTCGATTTCTTTTTTTGCATCCTCTGATTGGATGAGAGCTTGGTCAGTATTTATTTTCTCTTGCGCTAATGCTAATATGGTTTGATCCAACTTCACTGCGGTGGATCGTAAAAAAACAAACGAAACTAGATAAAATGCAAGGGCAATCGGTGATGCAACAATCAAGGCATGATAAATTGCAACACTAACTGGGTACACATTCATCAAATTCAAAACATAGAACGACATTGAAATGGGTACAAAAAAGAGAATCATAAGTGATACTCGATTCCCTATCAATGTAGCTTGTCCTGAAGTAGGTATAGCACCCATTTTAAGAATAAAAATAGAAATCAAAAGAGCAGGAATGAACTGTAATTCACCGAATGTATAGAGTGGTAATCCCATTGTTGCAGGCAAATTTAACAATATAAGAAAATCTCCAAAAATTAAGGAGGTTACAATTACACTCGCCAACCTGTTGTTAGTTTCATTACGTAATTTAATCCAGTCTTTTAGAAATACACCCATACCGAAAATTCCCAAAAAACCAAAAAAATTAAGCCCAATTCCTCCTGCAGAAATTCGTCCGAAAGAATATTCGTAAAACCCGCTAAAAAAATAAGGAGTCCATAACACAACAGATAGAACAAAGGAACAAAAGTCGATCCACCGAACAAATTTAGGAGAATTTTTACCAAATATCGCATAACAAAAACGTATATGAATCCCAGGTGTAAAAACAAATAAGGTATAAAAAATTTGTTCAATCCTTCTTGCGACAATTAATGGCATTTCAAATTTGAAAATCACCATAATGATAGCAAACGTTCCTGCCATAAAAAATGAAATAGAAGCCAACATATTTAATTTTCTATCTGGATTACTACCGGCAATATAAATCGCTAATGCAAAGACAAAAACACTAGAGAATAGTGGTACTAAAAAATAAGGTCGTTCATATGCTGTTAGTTGAATATTAGGGTGGAGGTAAAACGAAACGATAAAAGCAATGACCAGTAAAATCGTAGTGATAAATCCTGATAAAAAATAGAATAACCCCCTTTGTTTGAATAGTAAATCATTTAAATTCAGGAAATCTGACCGAAAAATTCCATAACCTAGAATCGATAATGGTATAAATGAAAAACTACTTAATGGAAATACTGGATAACCAACTAAACTTAAAAAATTAGTAATCAAAAGAATACTGCATATATGAAGACCCCAAAAGATCAATTTCTTTGCTTCAAAATCTTTCTTGAACCGAACTCGGTAATGAAAGGAAGCCGGAGTATATAAAAATAGATAATTAAAAAAAGTTACCACCCCCCAAATTTTTAAAGGAAACTTTGCAATTGGATATTTACCAAAGGAATAAGAAAAATAACTACCTGTAAAATCATAATGATTTATAAGTCCATAATACCCGAATATAAGAGTTAACATTGTGAGTATACCGGAGAAGATTAAAAACTTATAACGTTCGTTAGTTAAGTAATATGTCAAAAATGATGCAGAAGGAGCCATTAATATAACTCCAAAGTATCCGATCCTGTTCCAATATAATATCGTAGATTGATCTTCAATTAAACTTCGGATTGATGATACGAAACCCAGAGAGGCAATGGAAAAACAAAAACAAATAAAACTAAATAAAATCTTACGGTTTTCTGATCTTTTCGTCGCAATGATTCCAAGTGTTGTTAGTGCCAAACCAACAAAGATGGTTAAAAAGTTTGGAATGGCCCAAGGAAGTTTGTGCCAAAAGTATTCAATCGCTGATGGATGGATTGAAAGTTCGGGGATTGGTAACATGGATTCCTCAATTTCATTTCAGATTTCTTCGCATAAAAGTTCTACTTATGCATAGAATTCGTTAGAGCCTTCCTGTTAATCTCATTTTGGAAATAATTATTTCACTTGATTCACCCCCCTGTTTAGGGGGTTTTTGAAATATTTGAATTCAATCTGAATTTGAAAATTTAAAGATAAGAAACTGATTGCCTTGGTTTTACCAATTTGGCTATAATAGATATAATTTTTATGTCAAAAACAATATACATTAAGTTTCTTTTGCTATTAATTTTTTTTTCTTATTTCACATTTTGTTCAAAGAATTACAATCCTATCCAGATTGAGCCAACAAAAGAAATCATTGAAATCGCAAAAAATCGAACTGTCACTTTGCATTATCACATCAGTGATTATGCAAAAGGCACAGGATTGCTATTAGATGACAAAGGGCATGTGTTAACTTCGAGACATGTCATTCTTGGATGGGAAGATAGAGTTCGAATTTCACAAGATTCAAAAACTTTTTTTGATGCGAAGGTAATCATTGAAGAACCCAAACTTGATTTGGTCATTTTAAAAACAGAACTAAAACGGAAACTACCAAAATTAGAATTTATTGACAGAAATGATTTAGAAAACAACGAACCAGTTTTTTTATTCGGTTCAGCGTGGGGATTAGCAAATTCATTTCTAAAAGGATATATTTCAAATACTGATAGATCAGGTGTTGATTTAAATCTTAAATTGGTTCCGCTCATCCAAACAATCGGAACTTCCTATCCAGGATGTTCGGGTGCTGGCGTTTATTTATATGATGGTAAACTCATCGGTATCAATAGGGCCACGATTGGTAGTGAACCTGGAAACTCAATTGGACTAGTCATTCCTTCAGGATATGTAAAAACATTTCTCAATCTTTCGAAGATAGAAATTTAATTGTCATATTTTAGGAGGAAAAAAGTTTGAATTTTCTCCGAGATATGAATCATAGCCTGCAATGTACGGAAGATCCTTCGCATAATTGTTGTATAGTTCTTTCACGGATACATTAACGGGAACTGTCTCTGTTCCTGGCAATGTAAGTGGTGGAAATGTGAATGTTAGCCGATCCTTCAATAAAGATAAGTTTACATATGATGTAGATTGCAAAATTGACATCACAAATGGAACAGGAAATTGTAACGTCACCATAAAATAAACGTTATCTCATTGAGCGAAAATGAACGATTGGGAGATTCTCTCCCAATCGTAGTCCAGAGACTTTTTTCAGTTGATCTTCTATCAATTTATTCTTTTGCATTTCTTCTACATAAGAACCCAAGTGTGGATTTCGTTTTTGAGGTTTTTGAAACTACGTGAAAAGAAACTACGTTTGCAAATTTTATCATGCACTCACGTTTTGATTCGATGAAGATAAGATTACGTTCTTCGTCCGTATACACCTATATCTCCTTTCAAAAACAGATACGATTCAGATACAATATCAGTTCCCATTGTCAGCGAGAGTGAATCCTTCGTTGATTTGGAAAAATCATAAATAATTCGAATTGACATTTTTTTGCCTTAGTTTATTTATAACAAACGTGCGAAATAAATCCATTTCATAGCCGTTTTTTGCGCTCGAGTGAACTCGGACCAATAGAAACGGCGGGAGACAATTATGTTTCTAACAGATCGAACCGGCATCCAAAAAGAGAACTTAAATCTACTGACAGGGGCAAATGAAGGCAATCAACGAGTCAAAATCAACGGAGTTGAGTTATATGCCAAGGCAGATGAAAACATACTCAGTGCTGCGATCCGGCAAGGATTTGATTTTCCCCATAGCTGCCGCGTAGGAGGTTGTGCAACCTGCAAATGCCAATTAGTTGCAGGAAAAGTTAAAGAACTGACCGAAACCGGGTATATTCTTTCCGATGAAGAATTGGACGAAGGGTATATCCTTGCGTGCCAAAGTATTCCAAAAACGGATGTTGAGATTCGTGTAACTGGTAAAGAAACAATCACAGGGAAAATAACGAATCAAAAAAATTTAACACATGATATATGTGAAATCACTATTCAATTAGAGAGACCACTGACCTACATCGCAGGACAATATGTTTCTCTTACGATTGAAGGATTAAACGTAGAAAGAAATTATTCCATTGCAAACCCTCCTAACCAAAAGGGAATAGTTACATTCATCATACGTAAAGTTCCCGATGGAAAATTGTCGAATTATATTTTTGATTACAATCTCGCTGGCAAATCGATAAAATTAAAAGGAGCATTTGGAGATTTTTATTTAAGAGATAGTAAAAGACCAATTCTCATGATAGCTGGAGGTAGCGGACTTGCACCAATACTTGCCATATTAAAACAAGGAATCTTAGCTCGTACCAAACGACCGCTGACCTTACTCTTTGGAGCTAAAACCAAAGAAGATTTATATAAACTTAAGGAAATTCAAAAGATTGGGAAGGAGTGGAAAGGTAAATTTACATTCATTCCGATCCTTTCTGATGAACCCAAAAAAAGTTCTTGGAAAGGACAAAGAGGTTATGTTACCAATTTAATCAAAGAACACATAAACAATACAACAGAAGCTTATTTATGCGGACCTCCTCCCATGGTGGACACAGCAAAAAAAGAACTTGTCCAATGTGGAATTTCCAAACGTTCAATTTATGCCGATCGATTTACAACAATTGATCATAGTTTGAGTTTAAATATTGATGATCAAAACTCAAGATCCGCAGCAAAAATTTTCGATTACTTAAAATTCTTTTTATTCCATGCAGTAGCAATCTCTTCGATGATAAGTTTGTTACTAGGTGGAAGTTACACTACATTTGGTTTTTTTTCACTCTTATTTTTTTATATCATAGGAGATGCGTTTTCTGGGGATGATAAGGATACTCCAAACTACACAAAACCAGAAGTACTAACACTTCAACTTTGGATGGCTTTGCCTATCTTATGTTTGATCTTTTTTTGTTCCGTATGGACAGTCAGTCCAACTGATACTTTTGGTTTTGGGTCTTGGTTAACTCAAACTTTTGGATTTGATTTCAATTTAGCAAAGGAAAACACTTCCTCCATTGTTCATGTTTATGCTATCTTCTTAACTGGCTTAATGATCGGACTCGTTGGAACTATTACTGCCCATGAATTAACACACCGGACTTGGGACGCCATATCAATGTTCATTGGTCGTTGGTTGTTAGCATTTAGTTTTGATACAATTTTCTCTATCGAACATGTGTATGGTCACCATCGTTATGTATCCACAACTGAAGATCCTGCAACAGCACCACGTGGAAGAAATGTATACTATCATATCTTGGCTTCAACAATTAAAGGGAACATTAGTGCTTGGAAAATCGAAGTGAAACGTTTGAAAAGAAAAAACGTATCTATCTTTTCCTACCATAACGCTTTCATTCGTGGACATTTAATGAGTGTTTGTTTAGTATTACTATCATATCTAATTGGAGGCATTCCTGGAATGTTATTTTTTATAACATCTGGTTTATTTGGAAAAAGCCTACTTGAAATTGTTAATTATATGGAGCATTACGGGATGGTTCGTATGCCAGAAGAACCTGTGCAACCTAGACATTCTTGGAATACAAATAAACGAATTAGTTCTTGGACTATGTTCAATTTAACGCGACACTCACACCACCACGCTCAAGGGGAAGTGCCATACCAAAATCTGAGACCCTATCCCAATGCTCCAATGATGATTAGTGGTTATCTGACAACAATTGTGATCGCTCTGATCCCTCCTTTATGGCATCATCTAATGACGCCGAAAGTACTTGAATGGGATCGAAAATTTGCAAGCCAAGAAGAACTCGAACTTGCCAGAATTGCAAATGAAAACAGTGGTATTGCGAAATTCAAATCAACTAATACAAACTAATTATTTGTTTGAGTCCATCGAACAAATCGACCCAAGAAGTTTTTTCTTCTACGTTTGATTTCAAAAATAGGATTCCGACAAAAAATGCTAAGAATGCTTTTCCTCCTTTTCCATTTGAATCTAGAGGAAAAAAACGATTTAATACTGTTTCGAAAGCTAAAAACGAATCATCAACTACTTGGAGTAAATCTTTAGAATTCGAATGATGTCTTTTTACATCAACAGCAAGTAACATTAAATTTAAAAAATGTCCTTCCTTTTGTGTGACAAATTGTAGTATATCATCTAGATTTTTAGTTTCTTCCGATAACTTCACGATTTCCTCTGCATCGGAAGAAACTAAATGTTTCACCATCGAAGCAAACAAAGATTCCTTCGTTGGGAAGTAGTGGTATAATGTGCCTGTTGACACACCCAGTTCTTTGGAAAGTTCTCTCATTGAAACAGAAGCTACCCCTTTTGCCACAAAAATGGGAAGGGATTTAGAAAGTAACTCAATTCGATAAAGATTATGATCCACAATCTTTGGCATATCTACCACCTACTGACAAAAGACTCTTCGTATTTGATTGTTATTTTTTTTCACATGCTGAAAAAACAAAACTTTCAACAAGGATACTATTCACTTTGCTAAAAGAACATCAAGTAAGAATCTTTTTGGTTTCTCTTTAGATTTCAAACACCGAATGGATACAAAATCCAAAACAATTTTGATCTGATTCTATTTAAGTTTTTTCATAAGGGGAAGGTGAATCATAAACTTTGTTAAGTTAATCGTATTGACAACAAGAGTCCATTTAACCGATCAGACTCTTGTTTATAAATAGCATTATTTTGATATAAATAATGTTTCTAAAGGAGAAAATACATCCCGCTTCACACCAATCGGCATATAAAAATCAATTTTATCTACAAAGTTTGCAGATCCACCATACACTTCGATCGCTACAGAAGTTTCTTTCGGTTCACGTAGAAGACTTTCTTGGAATTTTGGATATACTTTGGTAGGAGCTAGAAAATAAGAGAGTACATTTTTGAATGGAAAAGTAGCCGATAAACAATTCATTTTTGGAATTGAAAACGTTACAAATTTACTCTTTACAGACTTCATTTGTGAGTCAGTCAATCCATCCATCCGACACCCTAAAACAGATCTTAATTGTTCGGGTGGTGTATTGGGGTCGTCTAAATACACTGCTAAACTATTACATTCAGTGATTCCAACTGATTCCCAATCTTTTTGGAATTTTTCCCAACTATCTTTTAGATTTTGGTAGGGACCTTTGTGCGGATAGATAAATATTTCTTCAGGTCCAAATGATTCCTGAGTGACTTCCACTTGTTTGAATCCACCCATATAAGCATAAAAGGAAATTCCTACCACGAGAAGGACTCCTATTCCTATTCCAAAACGGAAAAGTAGTTTCATAATTTTCTCCTAATCACCTTCAATTCTAGTGTTACTTCTATCTTGATATAAAATTCGTTCTGACTTTATAAAACCAAAGAATCATTGTCAATAAATTTAGTCACTCGTGAAAGTGTTATGTCTAAGTTTAGAAAGCATTGCTGAAAAAATAGAAGGAACATTGGTATCTTGAAAGTAACTTTCCCTACAGATTTATCTTCCATAGAATCGAGAGTTAAGTCGATCGATCCAATTCAATACGGAAGTTCCCGAAATTATATTGATGGAGCAGTTTCATTGTTATCTCCATATATTTCACGCGGTTTTATTTCCACCAAACAAGTATTTCAATCTGTAGTTTCATTAGGTTTCAAACCTTACCAAATCACTAAGTTTGTGCAGGAATTAACATGGAGAGATTATTTCCAACAAGTTTGGAGAAATAAACGCGAAGGTATTTTTTATGACTTAAAACAACCACAACCAGGTTTTAAACATAAGCAAATTCCGATAGCTATCTTAGAAAAGTCTATTCATACCGGAATTCCAGGAATTGATCATGAATTAATCGATTTTTATGAAACAGGTTATCTCCATAATCATGTCAGAATGTATATCGCTTCCATAGTTTGTAATATTGGTGGTGCCTATTGGGAAAAACCATCGCAATGGATGTATTACCACTTGTTAGATGCCGATGCCGCAAGTAACAATTGCAGCTGGCAATGGATCTCAGGTGCATTTAGCTCAAGGAAATACTTCGCAAATCAAGAGAATATTAATCGATATTTAAAAACAAATGATTTTAATACTTATTTAGATTTCTCTTACGATGAATTGCAAAAGAGAGATATCATTCCTAAAGAATTGGAGTCGCTTATGGACTGGGATCTAACAAATGCATTTCACTCAACTAAAGAATGGTTCAAATCCAAACAAAGGGAATATCAAAAAAATGGAATTTTTGACACTTTCTGCGATACCGAAAATCCATTAAGATTGGATCAACCTTTACCAATTTGTTTGTATGATTTTTATAATTTAGATCCAAACTGGAAACAAGATATTAAGATTCATCGTGTTTTCATGATGCGCCCTCATTTTTTTAAGCAGTTTCCTTCTTCTCATAAAACTTTGGATTTTATACATTCTTTGGCTCTCAATATTCCAAATATCAAATTTTTTTGGGGAGAATGGGATGATTTGTTAGAACAAGTACAATCATTCAGACCAACAATCTATTGGAAAGAACACCCAACAAACAAAGAATATGTGGGAAAAGAAGAACCTAGAGATTGGATTTTTCCGGATGTCCAAGGTTATTACCCTTCTTTTTTTGCTTATTGGAAAAAATGTGAAAAAAAATTGAATCGAATAGGCGAGTTTCAGAATCCTAATCTATTTGATCAATGATGTCTAGTGATTGATTTCAAAATCAAAACTTAGATGATTAACAAAAACTTACAATTGCAAACTAAAAAAGTTAATTAATCCAATTCACTCTGGATTGACTTACTTGCACTTTGTTCAAATTGTAACATTCTTTCTCGGCTGATCCCAATTAAATTATGAGTAAGTACCAATGAATCACCTAAAAAATCAGGTGCTAAACGTATTTCTACGACACGATACCATGTTTCGTTAGGTGGAATACTAAACGCATGATTAACACATAAACACTTGAATTTAAATCCAAAACTATGTTCAACAGGCATGGCTGAATGTGGTGCTGCAAAAAAATAAACAGGATTCTCTGTTGTATTTTTCATTACGAGTAAAAATTGTTTTTTAGAACCAGGTTTCAACACAATTTGAGCATCTGGGATCGGGTCTCCGAAAGGAGCCCGTTTCCCCTCTTGCACAGTACCTGTAGTCCAGAGTGTTAAAGATTGTGCACCACTTGGCTCTCGAATCTCCATTTCCAATGGTAAAGATGTGTATTCCCATTTTACATCAAGTTTCACTTTGTTTGCTGGTTGCGGATTCGTCACCGTTGTTTGGTGATGATCGTGCATTAGTTTATCTTCTTTTTCACTACAGCTCAAAATGAACATACTCAATGCAAAGAAAATTACGCTAACAATCGAATGACGAAATAAACCAATGATCATAAATCTCTACTCTAAATTAAGTTCCAATGTTGAAAAATCTAAATTGTCCGTTTTTTTAGAATTGATGAGATAAAATTGTTTCCCTTTAATCTGTAAGGTTACAAACTCTTGGAATATTTTTTCTGTATTATTGGGATCAGGATTTTTCACAATGTTACAATCCCTACCACATCCATTACAGTCTCCACCACCATAATCTAAAAAGTTTGTGAATGTTTGTTTTCGCAAAAATCCGAAGATACGAAGTTGAATTTTCCCAGGAGTCATTTCTTTGACTTCATAATTACCAAGTCCATAAAATCGATTTGAACTTTCTTCTCCCGCATCATAATTAGTTCGAGCAGTTGATCCTTCCAAAAAGAATGTTCCATCAGATCGCAATCGAATGGTCCAATCAGAAGAGGTTGGTGGATCCATAGTTTCTTCAATTGGCACTTGGTTATCAGCACCTGTTGGTTGATCCGACACTGTTTCTTCACCTGAGACAGCATACACTTCTCTACCAGTCAAACCACGGTTTAACACCATCCGAAGAGATGCTTTAGTAAAAGATTCAAAATTCTTTGATGCTGTATCTTTTGATTTTGGAAGAGTGTCAAAGGCAATCCAATCACCATCATGACCAAAACGTAATTCGGATAAGACGATTCCGTCTTCTTTATACCCTGGATAAATTTCTTCCACTTTCATGGTCAATTTTTTGCCCTTAAAGGTAGTTGGAAGTTGGATCTCTTGGCTTCCCATTGTATCTTCCACGTTAATCTTTGCAGAATAGCCATCATCGCCTGTTAACAAAAACGATTTGACTCGACCATTTTTGATACAATGAACATCCGATCTTTGGTAACCATTCCAAATCTTAATCACGGAAATCTTTTGTTTCTCTTCAAATTCAAAGTTTAACGTTACACCTACTCCACCTTTGACAGATGAATATCCATTCTCATATTTTGAATCAAATAAATTCATCACGGAGTATGTTGGCTCAGGTACTGCTGTTTCCGATGCAGTCACTTTTCCAGAAACTATTTCAGGTGAAAATGTTCTGTATGATTTTTTCTTTTCGTCGTAAAACTTAACGGATTTTATGCAAATATTTTGATTCCTTTGGAAATTCAAAGTCACTGATCGTGCTTGAACGACCGGATCAAATATAACATCCGAATTGGATTTTTCAATGTCAGTACTTGCGTAAACTTCATCAAAGTTTACATAAGCTGCAATTCGATCTTTGAAGTCACCATTACAAGATTGGATTGATACTTGGCTCAAACTAAATGCATTATCTGCATAAAAATGCAGTTTGACAAATTCGGCCCCAGGTTCTGCTTTCCATTCCTTCTCATCTAACACTAAGAAGGGGAGACCATTGTCCATAGATGTGGATGTCACCATGGAGAAATGTAATTTTTTCCCACAATTAAGAGTGAATGAGGCCATTAGAATCAAAATAGAAAATAGGCTGGTTTTGAATTTCATTGTTAGTCCTTTGAAAATGTGGATTAATAAGAACCGAATGTACGAAAAAAAGGCAAGAAATTTTTTTAAGGTTTTGTATCTTTCAATACTTTCTCCCAAGTTTCTGAATCCAAGGCCCCAACAATCCATCTCCCGTTGACCCAAAATGTAGGGACAGAATTTACACCGAATTTTTTAGCTTCCTCCCAATCGTTTTTGACTAAGTTAAGATAACGAGCATTAGAATTCTTTGAATTACATTCTTCAAAAAAATCCCACTGGCTGACTTGAATGTTTTCTCCTTTAGTCATTTTTTTAGCATGTTGGTATAACAATTCCATATGATCAGAAAAATGAGTTGGATCTTTTTCCCATAAACATCGAGAAACAGCAAGTGGAATCAAACTTTCATCCGAGTCACCGTCTAATGGAAAATCTTTGTGTATATAATTTATCTCAGATTTGTATTTTGATAATAGTTTTTTCGTGTGGGGAAATGTTTGTTTACAAAATCCGCAAAGATAATCGCTCCATTCGACAATTACCCATTTTGAATTCATTTTTCCAAACCTAGGTGAATTTTGAAGATTAATTTTTGATAGTATGTTCGATTTCGATTGGTATGTTGGTTTTTGTTTGAAACTAAGATTTGTTTTGTGAAAGATTCGACTCCAAACAATACGCATCCGAATGGATTCACGGATACGATCGATTGCATCTGTATCTGGGAAACTACTGTGGAATTGTTTTTTTTCAGTCTGCCAATAGG
Organism: Leptospira bouyouniensis; assembly: GCF_004769525.1. Taxonomy (NCBI): domain Bacteria; kingdom Pseudomonadati; phylum Spirochaetota; class Leptospiria; order Leptospirales; family Leptospiraceae; genus Leptospira; species Leptospira bouyouniensis. Next base: position 321,067 of record NZ_RQFT01000008.1, read on the forward strand.
TATTGATCTCTTTGTCCGTGACAAGTGATTTCTCCCATTCTTTCCATTCTTGTAAAGTTTTACCTAAGGAAGTCGCCTTCTCGTTTAACAGCGAAAGATGGGTATCGGATGAAAGAGTTTCTTTAATTGTATCTTCTGAGGGTAATGATTCTGGAAGGTATAAAGTCTCGGTAGGAGAACCTCCACAAGAAAAGAGAAAAAAAAACAAAGGAATCAATACAAGGTTCACAAGATAAATGTATAAACCATTGGTAAAATTGCCTCCACAATTTTTCCAATTAATTCAATTATTTTTTTGATTGAAAAGACAATATATTCTATGTTTCATTCATTCACAATGAAGGCAAAAGGATCTCAAACCAACATTTCACAAAAAAAATGTTGTTACTTTTGCCTTTTGGTTTTTCTCTGTTATCCCAATTTTCTTTTTTCCCAAAGTAAAGACATGGTAAAACTAGAATGGTATCATTATATCATCCTTTCACCAATGCTCATCATTGATGCAGTTGACAAAAGTTATTCGAAGACGACCAAAGGTATCCAAGATTACATAGAAAATCGTAAATTGCCTGATCTACACAAGGCAGTGCTTCAAGCTGACATGGAAAAAATCCAAAAACTTGTGAAGGCAGGTGTTCCATTAGAAGCAAAAGATAAAAAAGGAGAAACTGCTTTGTTCTATGCTTTGGATCGGAATTTAGTCAACATTGCCCGTTTTTTAATCCAAAACAAATCAGATGTCAATGTTACCAATACGAATGGAAGACATGCCGTCCAATCGGCAATCGCAAATAACCAATACGATCTCGTGAAAATGATGTTAGACCACGGATTGGAATTAGAATTTTCAAAGCAAGGAGGAACAGTGCTCACATTTGCAAGTAGCCAAACTCCAACCAACTTCAAGATTATCCAACTATTCATTGATCGAGGAGTAAAGATCAACGTTAAAGATAAATATCATTATTCAGCACTTATGTATCTAACCACCAAAGAATCTCCTAATTTAGATTTAATCAAATACATGATTAAAAAAGGTGCTGATTTGAATGCAAAAGATAAAGATGGGAAATCGATCTTACGAATACTAGTCGAGGCAAGAACAATAAACAAACCTTTGGTGCAATTTTTAGTTGAAAACGGAGCCGATATTAATTCAAAAGACAAAGAAGGTAAAACCATTTTTGATTTTATCAATGACTATTACGATTCACCGGAAACCGATGAAATCGCCATTTACTTAAAGAAATTTTCAAAGAAAAAATAAATACCAACAATACAAATTTTGTAAAACAAATCAAACCTCATCATAGTAACTTTCCATTCGCGATAACTATTAACGGAAAGAACACGATCAATTGTAAACATAGAAGAACAAATGCACTTAAAGTTCATTTCACGATTCAGAATTTTCCTTCTTTAGAAAAAAAAATCTCGCAAATTATTGAATCATCTGCTCTTCTTTAGCAGCGAGGTATCGAATGAATTTAATTGTTTCAAATATCAAATGGATCATGGTAGGATCTGGTATTGTTACTTGTTCCATGATTTTATCAACTTTAAACCCTTCCTTAGGACAAAGTTTAACCTTCGGAGAAACTTTAGATGGAAATTTAGCCAATATCATTGTCCGCAATTGGGGTGCTCTAATTGCCTTAATTGGAGGTATGCTAGTTTATGGTGCTTACAATGAACCAAATCGTAATCTAGTGTTAGTTGCAGCTTCAATTAGCAAAAGTACATTTGTTTTGTTGAATTTAGTATATGGACAAGCCTATTTTGCAAAGTCTGGAATCGCACTTGTTTTTGATTCCATACTCGTATTGATTTTTGTTTTGTATTTAGTCTTTAAGCCAAAAAATAAATAAAATATTTTGAATGATTGGTATTGATTTTGAACTTTCTATTCTACAATGACAAACTTCTCATACAACCCATTGCATAGTTTTTCAAAAAGAAACAAGAATGTTCAAAAATCGATTCCTATTTTTCCTACATCCATTTCTATTTTCTGAGATTCTTTTCCAATACAAAAATCGATGATGGCTATAGAGCTTCCTTATGATATTCGAATCCTTGATGTCAAAGAAGTATACGGTCAATTTTCTAAAGAAGGAAAGTAATCTCTCGAATTCCTTAAGTTCATCGATAATAACTGACTCAAATAATTTTCTTTCTTATGAATGGACATAAATACCATATTTTCCAAATAAAACATTTAATAAATACTCTATTGGAAAACAAATTGATTTAAAACTGTGAAATTGAGATTAAAATAAAACTCGCCATTCAACTTTTGGAATTCAATACCATGGCCTCACCTATAAATCAATTTTCTTTATCGATAAGAATACAATGGCAAACCATAAAAACCATTTGGAATTCTCTTAAAATAATGGAAGTGTTTCCATTTTTGTTTTACTTCCTCCGAGAACGATATCGATTACAACGCTCCAATTTTTGGAAGGATTGGAAATCTAAACAAACAAAACAGACTAATTTCAAAAACCAACTTGATTTGATCGCTTTTTTTATCGCTTACAAAGCAGTTGCAGGGAATGAAAGAGCACTCATCTTACTTTTAAAAATTTTGAAAGAACAAACGTCAGAAGTTTTTTGGGAAGCAGTTGAACTATTCCGGAAGTATGGAATAAATTTGAGTCGCCCATAACCCAACTCCTCTTTTATCATGACGATTGTTACCACAAACCATGGAGAGACCACCACGATTTTTGGTAGTTTCACTGTAAAATCAGTATTTTTTGGAAAAATAGATGAAACATTCGTTAGTTGATGAGATCCTAATCGCTAGGGAGATGAAAAATGAAAAAACAGTAGCGCTTGTCCGATTTGCTTTATTTTCAATCACATCTATTTTAGATTTTGTATCGTATCTTGGATGGATCAGTTATACAATTGTCACACCAAGTTTGATCACAGTTGGACTAGATTTGACGTTTCTCGTTTTTGCGAGTATCGTTTTAATTTTTGTTAATTTTTTACCTTATAAACCTTACTTAAAATTTTTCACTATTGCATTCGATTATTTCATCATCGGACTAATGATGTTTTTAGATCCAACAATCATAAAATCAAATGGCCTGATTTACTTTATTGCAATGACAAGCGCCATTTTTATTTTCCAACTCAATTTATTAAGGCATTCAAAGACAGGAACCATATACGGCGCAATCCTAGCTTTTATATACTTTATGGTTGTTTCAGTTGGTTTAGGTGATGGATATCCATTTGATTTGATTCCCATGATTTTTGGTTTGGGAATGTTGTTAGCTATTGGTTATGTGACAACGGTATCAAATATTGAAATGGTAAAAGAAGCCAATACCAAACAAATGATGGAAAGATTCCTTCCTTCACAGTTAGTAGGTGAGTTCTATAAAAATAAAGTTCAACTAGAACCTGGAGGCGAAAACAAAGAAGTCACAATTCTTTTTTCAGATATCCGTGCATTTACAAAATTTTCAGAACAAAGGTCTGCTGAAGAAGTTGTTGCATTTTTAAATGACTATTTATCTCGCATGACTGATGTCATCTTCAAATTCAACGGTACGATAGATAAATTTATCGGTGATGCAATCATGACTATATTCGGTGCTCCATTCAAAAGAGATGACGATGCTCTCCGCGCCGTAAAAACTGCAGTTGCCATGATGCACGAAATAGAGTCCTTAAATCAGAAACAAAAAAATCCTGAAGACAAAATAAATGTAGGAATCGGAATTCATACAGGAGAAGCAATTGTAGGTAATATTGGATCGGATCGAAGGTTGGATTACACTGTCATTGGAGACAATGTAAACTTAGCCTCTCGGATTGAAGGTTTAACAAAACACTATAATTGCCCAATCTTAATTTCTGAAGCCACATACAAACAAGTTGCAGGCAAATATTCCCTCGAAGATGGTTTTGAAATAAGAGAAATTGACCAAGTCATTGTCAAAGGAAAATCGAAACCAATCACAGTGTATGAAGTAGTTTGTTTGTGATATTAGTTATCAATCAATTACCTTTAAAATTCTCTTCGTAAATGTGTAACAAGTAATAATTAAGATAATTTCCAACCATCGGATATATTAGATCCACATCATGCGTGCGCTATGCTTTAATACCACAACCAAAGTATAGAAAGATAAAGGTTCTGATCGATTAAATTTCTTATTACAGCATGAAGACTTATTAAGATAAATCTTATTTCATTAAACAAAGAAGACTCACCCAACTTTAGATCAATTTCTATCTGAAATCTTTTTCATTTCGATGGATTTATACAGTCCAGTCTTCCTGGGACGGGAATCAGGAGTCCAATGATTTTGTTCCTCCTTCATTTGATCATTAAAACAAAAAGTAACTCAAAATTAATTGTAGTTAGCTGCTTCATCATTACTTTTCGTCGTCAATACAATCACTACAAATTCTATATAGTCTGGGTTCTAGAATATTTTTTTCTCCTGAATCCCGTCCCAGGACGACAGTTTAGAATCAATATAGTAACATCAATTCATCGATATTTTAGATTTTTCTATGGAGGATAACTTGAAAACAAATAGAGAAGAAAAAACTATAACGGTCCCTACGTTGAGTTTAATTTTGTTCACGTTAATGTTTAGTATAATTTTGGTGAATTGTTCTGAGGATAAAAAAGTTGATATGATAAGTCATTTTTTTGCTCCACTTCCATTAACATCAAATTATTCAAATACGATTTAAGAAATCCTGATACTGAATTGCCGGATCAAACAAATCCAAGCTTCAGTAAATCCGGTGACCAATTTAATATTGTTTCGCGATCAATGTTTGAAAGGTCTTTAAAAACAAAACAGAAGGTTTTTCCAAAATTGAATTTTGGAAAATTAGAAATTTAGCCCCGAACCATCGTCTTCGATGTATCGGTTATCAAAAAAAATTAAAAGGTAGTTTTATGTCAAAAATTCAAATGTTTAAACCAATTGTACTCGTTATCCTTTTTACTCTTTCTTTTTTCGTAAGTTGCAAAAACGAAAAGAGTTCTGACAAAGAAGGCATATTACAATATTATGCTTTGTTACTCGGTTCAAGTGCGCCACTTGCAGAAATTTCTGATGCAGACTGTACTGACCCTGCGCCAACATTCGCATCACTTGGCCAAGCGGGAACAACAGCTACTTGTTCCAATTGTCATAACGCAGGTAATGCAAATGCAGGTTTTGACATCACTTCTTACAATAGCACTAGAAATAGGATTACGGTTGGAAACCCAAAGGGAAGTTTATTATTTAATAAAATCAATTCAGGATCCATGCGAATTTATAATACGAATGCAATCAATAAAGCAATCTATTGTTGGACACTAAAAGGTGGGAACCCCTGAAGCTCTTTCATAAGAAGATTCTTTTTCTTCTTTTTTGGATATTAACAACCAATTTATTTGCAGACACAAAAACCAAATCACTGGTGGTGAAAGTTGCTAAGATTCAATTTTTAAGTGAGGCACCCCAAGAAACGATTCGAGGAAACATAACAAATGTTTCCGGGTCTGCAAATATGGTTTCAAAGAAGGTATCCATTCAAATCGAGATGAAGAACATAAATGTTCCGAATCGATTGATGAATCGTCATATGCATGAGAACTATCTAGAATCGGAACAGTATCCAACTTCAATCTTCAATGGTGTGATTACAACCTGGGATATTCAATCTAAGGTAGTTGAAATTGAAGGGGATCTCACTCTCCACGGAGTCACTAAAAAGAATTTTAAAATCCATGGAAGTATTGAAACACGTGAAAAAGATTTTTTGATCCGATCAAATTTTCAAATTCTTCTAACTGATTTTAAAATCGAAATACCTCATTTAGTGATCTTAAAACTAAACGATACGATCCAAATCGAATCAGAAATTTTATGGACATACCAAGAATGAATCAACTTTTTTATCGTTTTATTCTCTCACTCATTATACTATTGTTAGTCTCCCCAATTGACTCCCAAGAATTTAGAAAAACTGCTTTTTTAGGTACTAGTTTGATTCATATGCCAAGTACGGAAGACGTTGGCAAAAACGGAATTGATTTTCGAATCAACCACCGCTTCGGAGATGCAAAGTCCACTTTCTATGATTTTTTTGGGTTGGACCAAGGAGCTAATACGCAACTTTCTTTGGACTACGGAATTTCAGATCGTATATCAGTTGGGCTAGCAAGAACCCCTTTTCAAAAAACATATGAAGCTAGATCAAAGGTTCGTTTGTTGACCCAAGATTCTGATTTTCCTTTGACGATTAGTTTTTTTGGTGCGTTTGGCCAAGAAACTTCCAAACAAGAACAATTTTTTGGACCCTACCTTCGGCCTTCGACAGGAAATCCATCTTTGGATTCCAATCTTGAAAAACGATTTAATACTTATGAATTGAGTGATTCAGATCGCCAAAGTACATTAGCGTCTATGCTGATTTCGCGGCGGTTTAATGATTTAATTTCGATTCAAGTATCTCCCATGTTTGTTCATAGAAATTACGTAAAAGAAAATCTGTCTAACGATAGAACGGGTTTGGATGTATCCTTTCGTCTTCATCTCTTTAAGAGAGTAGACTTTACGTTCGCTGCTATCTTTACTCCCAAAAGAGATTACGTAGGTGATTCATATAGAAATGAGGATCGGAAAACGAAGATTGGTAGCGAGGAGTATTCTGTATCAGAAGTGAATGATTTGATCGCAAGAGGAAAGGCTGAAGATGCTTTTATAAATAATGTAATTCTGTCGAAACCTGTAGAATATACATCTGTACCATTCAGTACGGGAATCGATTTTGAAACGGGTGGGCATGTCTTTCAGTTTTTTGTGACCAACAGTCGTTCCCTTGCTAACACCCAACTCCTGCGTGGTGCTGATTACAACTACGATAAAAAAGAATGGACAATCGGTTTTAACATTCACCGATATTTTTCTTTATAAAAAGATTCCAATTCGACATCGGAAAAAACACCATTGGAGTTTTACTCCTTTGGTATTGAATTCCGATGCTTTAATTCCGATTATTCGAGCCGAGCGCTTTTTTCTAAATAAAAAATACTATAATTGCCATTTTCGTCTTCGATGAATACATAACTTTGTAATAATATACAAGAATATTCATTCACTATAGGATTTAGCGTTGTAGAAAGCGAAAAAATTCCGTCAGGCAAAGGAAGTCCATTCGCTGGATCCCATAGATAAAGGAATTCATCGTAGCCAAATGGATATGCGCTATGTGAAACTCCTGAGAGACTTATATTAGCGAAAGTGATACCGGGACCATGTTTGTATTTTGTTTTAAAATTCCATTGTCCGGCTACATTCGTAACTTCAATACAATGTCCGTTGCAATTACCATAAGTAGTAGGAGCAAGAGCCACTCCACCGCAGTCCCGGTTGTGACTAAAATTGATTTCTTTCGAAGACGAACCAAATTCATTCCTTGCTACTAGAATTAGTTTTTGTTTTTGATTGGAACGATGGATAAAACTAAACCAAACAGTTCCTCCCACATTTGGATTGGCAGGAGTAAAGGTTTTAAAATCTGTTGCATTCACAACAGTTCCGTCTGGTTCCAATCTCAAATTTCGTTTCCCGATATAGGCTGTAATCGTTGTTTGGTCATGGACTGGGAGTTGGAAACTAATTTGATCAATTAGAATTTTACCATAAATTCCATATTGATCTTCAGCTTGTGGTGCATTGTTCACTTGTGTTTGAGGGTCATTCAGGATCGGAGCATTCAGAGGTTGGCCAGGATTGGCAGGCGGACCCACAACGGGTGGGATCGGAGGTAACAATCCTCCTTCTGGCTGACCTGTTTCTGAGTTTGTGGGTGTTTGATTTCCGGATGCCAAACCCAATAAACCAAGGGTATTGGTTTGCTCTGATTTTTGTTCTTCCTGTGCACAATTGAGAAACAATAACGAAAGAAATAGCATAAAGTAGAAAAATGTTAAATAAAACATATGTTCCAATCTTTTATTTTTTTGAAAGGGGATTGAACCACTAACCAGATCTTTTACCTTAAACATGAGTAAGTCTCCTGAATCAAATGAATGATTTATATTTATAATCTATACAATACTAATCTGTTTTGGATTTTCTGTCTTCCTGGGACGGGAATCAGGAGAGGAATTTAATTTTTTATTAAATTGAAATACGATTTTCTCTATTTCGTAAGTAATAACGTAAGAAATAATATTACAGAAAAGAACCTTGGAATTTAGTAGACAATTGGCTTTAACGTTGAAAGATAATTTACATTATAAAACGATTCAAAGTCGACATCGGAAAAAAAACCATTGGAGTTATACTCCTTTGGTATTGAATTCCGATGCTTTAATCCCGATTATTCGAACCGAGCTTTTTCCGATAAAATAGAGGTATTAAGGTTTCCATTTTCATCTTCGACGTAAATAATACTTTGTAAACCAATACAGGTATATTCATTCACTAGAGGACCTATCGTTGATGAAATTGGAGCAACTACTAAGGGATAATTTGGTCCATGAGTCAAATCCCAGATGTATTCAGATTCATCATATCCCAACAATCCACCTGTCTTGAGTGTATTTCCTTGGATCGTTATCATAGAATAAACAATACCAGGACCGACATGATTGTATTTTGCTTTAAAATTCCATTGTCCGGCTACATTCGTAACTTCAATACATTGTCCGTTGCAATTACCATAAGTAGTGGGAGCAAGAGCCACTCCACCGCAGTCCCGGTTGTGACTAAAATTGATTTCTTTCGAAGACGAACCAAATTCATTCCTTGCTACTAGAATTAGTTTTTGTTTTTGATTGGAACGATGGATAAAACTAAACCAAACAGTTCCTCCCTGATTTGGATTGGCAGGAGTAAAGGTTTTAAAATTTGTTGCATTCACAACGGTTCCGTCAGGTTCCAATCTCAAATTTCGTTTCCCGATATAGGCAGTAATCGTTGTTTGGTCATGGACTGGTAGTTGGAAACTAATTTGATCAATTAGAATTTTACCATAAAGTCCATATTGGTCTTCAGCTAACGGTGCATTGTTCACTTGTGTTTGAGGGTCATTCAGGATCGGAGCATTCAGAGGTTGGCCAGGATTGGCAGGTGGACCCACAACGGGTGGGATTGGAGGTAACAATCCTCCTTCTGGCTGACCTGTTTCTGAGTTTGTGGGTGTTTGATTTCCGGATGCCAAACCCAATAAACCAAGGGTATTGGTTTGCTCTGATTTTTGTTCTTCCTGTGCACAATTGAGAAACAATAACGAAAGAAATAGCATAAAGTAGAAAAATGTTAAATAAAACATATGTTCCAAACTTTTATTTTTTTGAAAGGGGAACGAACGGCTAACGTAATCCACTGCCTTAAACATGAGTAAGTCTCCTGAACAACATAATAGAATTCGATTCATCATCGAATCATAATGATTCTAATCCGTTTTGGATTTTCTGTCTTCCTGGGACGGGAATCAGGAGAGGAATTTAATTTTTTATCAAATTGAAATATGATTTTCTCTATTTCGTAAGTATTAATGTAAGAAAAAATATTACATCAACGAATCCAAAAAATCTATTTTCTGTTATGTGGTTTCGGAGATTGAATTTTTTTGCCTGAATTCCGATGCCGTAATTTTTAATTCTTTTTTGAATGCTTCGTAAAAACTGGAAAGTGATTTGTAACCAACTTCAAAACCAATGTCACTTACATTTTTTTCTGGATATTTGAGCAAAAGTTCTTTTGCCTCTTTGATCCGATAACTGTGTAAAAAGGAGTTAAAAGTTGTTTGTTTTTTACCGTTTAAAAATTCAGATAGTTGTCTCGGGTGTAACTCCAATTCTTCGGCTAGAACTTCGAGAGTTAAATCCTCATTTAAATATATTTTTTCTATCTCCATTAAATGCAATAGTCGATTCTGAACTCGATCCAAATCCACTTGTAATAAACGAGATTTCACATTTTTTTGTTGGTCAGCTCCTTTTTGGTAGGTGATCGCAAAAAGAGAATGTCTTTCCAATGCCAACCGCAATCGTTCTTCCGAAATAGGCTTCGGGATAAAATCAATTACACCATATTCGAATGCACGAATGGCGTTATCAGTATTTGCTGAAACTACAATCGTATTCGTAAAAATTGTTGGGATTCTCTCTAATATATCAAAACCATCGAATCCAAAAATATTAAGATCTAAAAAAAGTAAATCGATTGGTGAGGATTTTAATTCTTTATCCGCTTCATCAATAGAGGTTACATGTTTGATTTCTTTTATTGTAGATTCCAAAACTATATTTAATAATTTCGTAAGAAATTTTGCATGAACTGGCTCATCTTCTAATATTAAAATTTTCATTTTATAGAGTTTGGATTTGAAAGATAACCCGATATCCTTTTTTAGATTTTCCATGTTGTAATGACCACTTACCAGAATAGGACTCCTCTAACCGAAGTCTTACATATTCTAATCCAGTACCTGATCCATGTTTCATTATGTTCTCTTTTTCGACCTTACAATGGTTATATACAATAAAACAATAAACTGAGAATAAATTCCCATCTTTTTTAATGTTTTTTTTGAGGATTACGAAGCTTAACCTTGCTTTTAAGGAATCCTCATGAGTAAAAGCATTTTCTATGAGCGTATGGAAGATTAGCGGAGGAATTACTTCCGTTGGACTGATACCAATTGTTTTAAATCGATAATCTTTTTCCATTCGCATTTTCATGACACCTATATGGTATTTACATAATGCGATTTCATCGACAATTGGAATCAGTTGTTTAGAAGCAACTTTTAAGATAATATGAAGTTCTCCTACAAGCGAATCTAAAATTTGTTCCGATTTATCTGGACTTTCGGAAACCCAATACCGAATCGCCGAAAGTGAATTCATAAGAAAATGTGGTTGGATCGATTTTTTGTATAACTCTAATTCCATCCTCTTGGATTGAATATTTGCATGATAAATTTTATCTTTTAATATTACTGATTGCTCAAGTTCTAACTTTTGTTTTTCGATTGTAACATGTAGTTTTGAATGGTTTTTCGAAAGGAAAAAAGATTGCGAAAAGAACAAAACAAAATTCCCGATGGGCGCATATACTTCAGTTTTAATAATATTTTTTTCGAATAGTATATCGTTTAGTATCGTAAGAAATAAAAAAAGAAATCCAAACAAAAACCCTGATGCACTTTCTCTTTTATGAATGACCGCCTTGGTCAAGATCCAAAAAATATAAATACAACAAAATAACATAGAAATTTCTGCCGGTAAAAGTGTTTTTTCTATCCATGTTGATTCCGAAAATAACACAAAAACTGAGAAACTAAAAAATATAAATTGGAATAGATTTAAAGGAATTTTATTGATTTCATTGGTGAAAACTTTTCCTATAAAACTAAGTAAAAATGGAAAAGTTAAATAAATAGAAATAAAAAAAATCTTAATTAACCATCTCCATTCGAAATCAGGAAACAAAATCATTAAAAAAAATTCTCCACTCGTAAATTGGTAAATCATACTAGAAAAAGAATAGAGAGAGAAATAAAGAAGACTTAGATCTTTTTTACGCAATAGAAAAAGAGTAAAATGGTATAAAGAAATAACAAACAAACTCGCAATCAAAAAAATATCCAATGCAACACGTGTTTGTTTTGTTCGGAGCATCGTTTCTTCGGTTCCAAACTCTATACTTTGGCGAAAACCTGCATTTAATGATTTAAAGTTTGCAACATGGATGATGATTTCAATCGTCTTGGCATTAGGTGTGAAAAATACAATTTTTGGCAACCAATACTCTTTCGTATCTTCTTCATTGGTTCCAACAATTCCATTTTCTGAGATCATTGAGCCATTTAAGAACATTCGATAAGTTGTAAACGAATGGGGAACATAAAAAGAAAGTTTTTGATTGATTAAATGATTTGGAAGAGTTAAAAGCATCCGAAAAGTGCCGTAACTTTTTGCATCATACTCCTTCCCTTCATATTTGATCTCATTCCAAAACCCTGGGATAGAAACGATTCCTTTTTCAATTTGTGAATTCGAAGTTCCAAAATCAGCTGAACTTAGAAATTTTTGGTAATAAAAATCCCATTCTCCATCGAGTTTAATGGAAGTTTGGTTTAAAACGAAAGTTTCAGGCAGAATCAATTTCCCATTTTTAACTTTCAATATACTATTGTTAGTTGATTCATTGTTACACGAAAATATTGTTAGTATGACAATCGCAGCCGAAATGTGGTTTAATGCACTACGGGAAATCCTTCTTAAGAGCAGGTTATGATTCATATATCTTCCATAAAAATATAAAAACGGAAAACTAACTCCGGATTCCCGTCCAAGGAAGACAGATTCCTTAATTTGAATTAGAATTCAGTATTCAGGAATTTGTCGTGAAGAATCAATCCATTAATGTCAATAAATTTATTATTATTTCTTATTTGCTTTTAAATCTTTTTTGTGCTCCAACAAAATTAAACTCAACTTGTGATCCAGAAAGTAAAAGTTTTGTGATTACCGCATTACTTGAATTTGGTTCAAATGACGGATCATTTTTATGCCCTATATTTTCTGGTTTAAGCCCACTTCGGTTTCATTATGGCACCGATTTTTTAATTATACAACAGAATGAAACGATCAATCCAATTACTCCATTTTCAACTGAACCCATTGTTCATTGCGAATCGAATCCCACTCTTCCTCAAGGTTTAATTTTAGATGAGTCAAATTGTACGATTTCGGGAACTTCACTCGTCGGAATTGATTCAACTAAATATCACATCACAGCTAAAAGTAGTAACAAACAAACAACCATTCCATTGGTCATCAAATCCTTGTTTATTCCTAAATTTGCTTACGTTGCAAACATAGGATCGAATTTGATCAATTCGTATACGATCAATGCTAACTCTGGTGTCTTAAATAATACTGGTTTTGTAGCAGCCGGTGGTGGTCCAGAATCCATGGCGATTAGTCCTAACCAAAGGTTTTTGACTGTTGCGAATCGAAATACAAATAATCTCAGTCAATTTTCGATCAATCAAACCAATGGAAACTTAACTTTAGTCGAAACGGTACCGAGTGGAGGGAATACTCCAATTTCAATCAGCTACCATCCCAAAAAGGATTTACTATATGTAGGTAACTCTAATAACTATTCTACTTTTTCTGTTAATCCACTGACCGGGAATTTATTGTTGGTGAATACATTGGCGCATTCAAATGCGTCAGGGAGTATCATTGTAGAACCATTTGGTAATTTTTTCTATAGATCCAATTACAATGGAAACTCCATTGAATCTTTTCCGATTGATATCAATACAGGTTTTTTGAGCCAAAACCCGATTCAGTCGATCGGCAGTGGATTTCGACCAAGAAGATTGGCATTCCATACCAATGGAAACACTTTATATGTAGCATATGAAACTCATAGTTCTATTTCTACCTACCAAATTGACTCAAACACAGGATTCATGAGTTCAATCTTTCCCGAAATGCCTTCCACGGGAGTTGTAACTGGTTCAATTGTTACTGACCCTAAGGGAAGATTTTTTTATATAGCAAACCGAGATACAAATACAATTTCTATGTTTGCAACGAACCCCGTAACCGGTGAGTTGTTTCCTTTGTCTCCAACAACGATCGCTACTGGGACTGAACCTCTTGGCATCACAGTGGACCCTTCCGGTAAATTTTTATACAATACGAATATAGCAATTGCTACTGCTGGAATATTCACGATCAACCAATCAAATGGTCTTTTAACACCTAATGGAAACGTAGGAACCAGTACTAGTCCAGCAGTGATTTTAACCTCAGGGACCAATCCTTAATCAATTACATAAAAATTATTTTTGTTAAGATGAAGTTAATATACCTATGACAAATATGCGATCGATTCCAATTCTCCTTAAAAGATTTTGTATCAAGAGTATTTAGTAAAGGTATTCTCTTGCAAAAATCACTAGGTTCGGCAATTTGTTTTGCCGAACCCTTCCAAATTTTACAAATTTTATCTTGTACCTTCGTTCATAATTTCGCTATGATTTTTATTTAATCCAGCTGCTGTTAAGGACGGTGCTCGTACGTGACCCGCATATTGTGTGTAAGTTGTTTGGCCACTGACAATGGATGTTTGACACTTATCAAGTCCACCAGCACGATTGTATCCACAAGATGAATGGAATGCAACTGCATAGTCATCAGCACCTGGCAAAATAAAGGAAGATCCAAATCGAGTTTTATACCCTGGAACATGATTCACAAGAACTGATGCCGTCAAGTTGTGATTATATGCTCCACGAGCAGTTGTCACAACAAGTGAAAGATCCATTGCGTTTCCAGATCCACCAACTAAATTTGCTAATTCTGAACCACCAGAAGCAGCGGCTAGAGCAGTTACCTTTGTGATATTGAATCCTTTTGAAGTAGTCGTATCTCCAAGATTCGCTAACCAATATTCAATTGCATAACAACCTGCTGAATGGCATACCACCTTACAGGTATTTGCTCCCTTACAATAATTTGTTAGTCCAGTCGAAATATTTGTTTGAGCTCTCGCAGCACCAAAGGTTCTAGGATCAGTACTTCCATCGTAACCAATAAATACCTTTGAACCTGATACAACATTGGCATTGGTCCCCCAATAGCTGTTCACATCGGTTGTTCCTACTCCATCGTGGTTTTTACTGGATTTTCCGTGAATGAACACGGTAAACGTTTCGGCACTTATGTTTGTCACAAACAGCATGGCCATAATTAGGTTGATTGTCATTTTCATCTTCTACTCCTTTTCAAGTACTCCACGACTACAAATTTGACCATTTTGTGTCAAATATTATTACAAATGCCATATTTATCTATGTTAGTCATGAAAATGACATACAAAAATCGACATTTCAGCTCTTTTCCTAAGGGTTTGTCATGGATATCTGGAAGGAAAAAGAGGACTTTCATACCAAACGGTGACCAATTCCTTTGTCTCCCGAAAGAATCACGTGAACTGTTTTTTAGATTTTGGGAACCTTGAAATTAGTATTCATTACGTTCTATAGAATTGGTTCCAGATTTTAATTGATTAAATATTCGATCGATAACCATCTAACATCAAATAGGTGTCTAGTCAAAAAACGGAATTCCGAACTGGTGAATCACATTTCGAAAAAGTCAAATTCTAAAGGGCTTTTCTCATATTCCTTCTTTTGAAAGGACCCTACATTTTTCAATTATTTGCAAAAATAGATTCGCCATGAAACTACCTAGTCTCGCATGATTCTCAATGAGTTGCAATGATCAGATTCCAACGGAAAGTTGGAGTGTTCATCGCAGAACAAACGTTACCAATACACTATGTTGTCAAAGACATCTCCTCTATCGATCAAAGAAATCATCGCAGGAACAGATTTATTCCTGAACCTATCACCGGAAACCAGAGAACACCTTGCAAGATCGTTCGTTAAAGTAAAGGTGCCAAAGAACAAGGTTGTCATAAAACAAGGAGATCATGGCGACGCAATGTATCTTGTTGCTACCGGAAGTTTTAGTGTCTATGTGACGGCAGATGGAAAAAAACAGAAACTAGGTGAGATCAAACCTGGAAGTTGTTTCGGCGAAGGTGCGCTTGTAACAGACGAACCACGTAATGCTACTGTTATATGCGACCAGTATGGCACAGTCTACCGAATCGGACGTGATGAATTCAAAAAGGCTTTCAAAGATCGCTCTGAAGAACTAAATGCAATCATTAGGCTAATTAGCAGACGGTCGCGTGCTCTGCATCGAAGTGTGTTCCGTCCTGAACCAAGACGAATCAAAGAGCTCATTTCATCAGTTTCTCTTTTTAGCGGTGTCGGTGCAAAACTCATCGCTGAACTGGAACCACAAATGGAATGGATATTTTTACCGGGCGGCGAAACACTCATGCGCCAAGGCGACAAAGCTGATGGTATGTATGTTGTCGTCAATGGAACTCTCGAATACGAAGTGAGAAATCATGAGAACCTCATTGTTTCAACTGGGTATTTTTCAAAAGGAGATATCATTGGCGAACTTGCACTATTAACAGGTGAGCCGCGTACCGCCACAGTTGTCGCAACACTTTCCTGTGAGATTGTAAAAATCAGTACTGCTGCATTTGAATCCGTTTTCTCCAAACATCCTCCGAGTCTGTTGGCTATTACCAAACTGATCGCAGAACGGTTCACAAACGACCGAATGGGGAAACGAGTTGCCAAACAAGCTCGTAGTATCATTACACTTTTTCCATTACAGAAGGATCTTTCAGTTCGTAATTTTGCCTCAAACCTTTCACAATCACTAAAAAAATTCGGACGCACAGCGATCATTGAAAGCCGCGACTTTAAAAAACGTCTTGGAAATCGCGAATATGCGGTTTCAGACTTGCTTGAATCATTATACCAGATGCAAGACTCTCACGAATTCTTGATCCTTTGCCCTGACTTTGAAGATAAACTATGGACTGAAACGATACTACATCATACCAATCGTATTTTACTGTTAAGCGAGGCGCATAGAACTGGAGGTCTTACTGCAGAAGAGATTCGATTTCTTGGCGATTCAGAAGAGTTTTTTGGCCCAACACGGGAATTAGTTTTACTCTATTCTGACCCGAACGAAAAACCAGCCAATACAGCGAACTTAACACGCATTCGAAAAATTGGAATCGTCAGACATATTCGGACTTACAGTAGCCATGGTTTTGAAAGTCTAACCCGTTTTATTACAGGTCGTTCCGTAGGACTCGCATTAGGTGGTGGTGGAGCAAAAGGACTAGCTCATATCGGACTTTTGAAAGCCATGCAGGAAGAAAATATACCTATTGATATGATAGGAGGCACAAGTGCTGGTGCTCTTATGGCAAGTATATATGCAATGGGTTATGATGCGACCGGATTAGAACGCGTCGCCAAATCACTTATGAGCGACAAAAAAACACTGAATGATTATACAATTCCAACTGTCTCACTCATTCGTGGTAAAAAATTCAATACAGTCATTAAAAATTTCGTTGGAAGCACAATGATCGAAGATCTTTGGTTACCTTATTTTGCTGTTGCAACAAGTCTTACCAAAGCCCAGAAAGTGATCTTCGACCGTGGACCTGTTTGGAAAGCATTACGTGCTTCTGCATCGATACCAGGCATCTTACCGCCGTTCTACGAGAAAAATGAGCTGCTTGTCGATGGTGCTATACTCGATAACATACCAGGTGCTGTGATGCGAGAAAGAGGAGCCGATTTTGTAATATCGGTGGCACTCTCTTCTGAGGGTGATTCTACAGCAGATGAAGCATTCAGCTCCATTTATGAAAAAAATAATTCAGGAGCACTTCCATCAGCACTCCGACTTTTATTCAAACGACTCATAGGCAAAAATCAAATACAAAAAGACGTCCCAAACCTTTTAAGTTTACTGATGCGTGCTACATTTGTTGCTTCTGACGCTGCAAAAGCCAAAGCAAAAGCTGAGTCAGATATTTTTGCTGAGCTACCTGTTGAACAATATGGTCTTTTCGATTGGAAGAAATTTTATGAACTAGTTGATATCGGATACCAGTATGGCAAAACTCATGCCAAGAGTTGGAAAAAACAACTAGGGATCAGAGGATAATTGATAGTTGGATTCGTGAATCGGGAAACGATTCCATTGGATTCGAATTATCACAAACATGCGTAATCGAAGGATATCTCCGCAAAAGAGTTGTATCAAAAAGTCGATTGGTTTTTTCTAGATTGAAACTTTCATTAGAAGAGTAGAAAATATGAAAAAAGTAAATCTTTATTATTGGATCGCCACTGGCCTGGTCGTATTTTTTTTATTACCAGGATCTGTGATGAATATCATGCAAACCGAGGATTGGCTTGAAGTCTTCAAACAACTTGGCTACCCAGCGTACTTATTGCCGTTTTTAGGTGTCGCTAAGATTTCTGCCTGCATCGCTATTGTTTTACCTAACCTAAGACGACTGAAGGAGTGGGCTTACGCTGGTCTTGTTTTCGATATCGTCGGTGCCATTTATTCCGCACTCATGGCGGGCCCATTCGACCCAAGACTTTCCTTTATGATCCTACCATTATCTGCAATTTTTGCCTCTTATTTTTTATGGCATAAAAAAATTAGCTGAACGACAAACTCCTGATTCTGCCGCGTTAGGCTCGCGGCTTTCACCTAACATGCATTCTAGTGCATTACAAGGTCGCGGGTTCTGGGTTAGCTGGAATGGCGATCATTAAAGAGTGGATCTATCAATTCGCCTTTCGCATCTGACTGACTTACCCCAACCAATCACTTAGCAACCTAACGTTCGTAAGTATTAGTATAGAATGTCACACTACCTAAATCGTGCCTTTTTGGCACTCGGTGATTTTTTTGCACCAGGAGATGATTTTTTAGGCTCAGATCGATTGCCTGAATCACTTGGCTTTCTTTTTTCGGATTGCCCTTGACTTCGATGTGAGTTTTGTTTGGAGTTCTGTTTTGAGTTCGCATTACGGCCAGAAGAATTATCTCCCGATTGGGAGGGACGTCTTTGGCCTCGATTGCCGCCACCTCCCGATCCATGGATTTTTGGAGCCTTGCCTGTATACGATTCAACCCGCGCTGCATGGTAAGGATGGTCCCGATCCACTGGGATCGAAATTCCGATTACTTTTTCAATGTCTTTGATCAGTGATCTTTCGTCTGCCTCGGCGATCGCAATGGCAATTCCATTTTTCCCTGCACGTGCCGTACGACCAATTCGGTGTACATAGGTTTCGGGAACATAAGGAATTTCATAATTAATGACATGGGTGATGTCATCGATGTCGATTCCTCGGGCAGCTAAATCGGTTGCGACAAGAGCTCTGTTTTTTCCCGAACGAAAATCTTCTAAGGCTCTTTGTCGAGCCGATTGACTTTTGTTGCCATGAATTACATCCGTTTTGATTCCACTTTTGTTTAAAAGTTCCGAAATTTTATTGGCTCCATGTTTTGTTTTGGTAAAGATAATTGTTTTTTTAAAATTTTTATCTTTAAACAAATGAAGGAGAAGATTTTTTTTATCTGCAAGTTCTGTGTACATCACAGATTGTGAAATGAGTTCTACTGTCGACGAAACAGGTGTTATATCGATACGAATTGGCTCTACCAAAATTGAGTTTGCCAATTTTTCTATTTCAGATGGCATCGTTGCAGAAAAAAACAAATTCTGTCTGCGCTTCGGCAAGTACGAAATGATTTTTCGAATGTCATGGATAAATCCCATATCCAACATCCTATCTGCTTCATCTAACACGAATATTTCGAGATTTTTCAAAGACACCAGGTTTTGGTTCATCAAATCGACAAGGCGACCAGGTGTGGCAATGAGTACATCCAATCCACTTGCAATCGCCTTGGCTTGGGGATTTTGTCCCACACCACCAAAAATGACAGCCGTTCGAATTTGCGTATATTTTCCATATAAAACAAAACTTTCATGGACTTGAATGGCAAGCTCACGGGTGGGAACTAACACAAGAGACCTGGGTTGTTTTGGATTTGGTTTTGCCCTCGTGGAAATTAAATTGTGGATCATAGGCAAAGCAAAAGCAGCGGTTTTACCCGTTCCTGTTTGAGCACAACCTAACAGATCGTGATTGTCTAGAAGTAAAGGAATGGCTTGGATTTGGATGGGTGTCGGTTTTGTATAACCAGTCTCAACGACTGCTTTTTGGATGGATCGATCTAATTTCAGATCGGAAAACGTTTCAATTTGTTTTTGCAAAATATGCCTTCGTATCTATCCTCCAAAATTAAGAAAAGCAGTCTATTTGGATAGGTCAAAAATTTCTCTTTTTGGGGTGTGAAACGAGAATATGGGTTTGGATCATATCAAGGTAGAGGAATGAATTTTGATAGAATGGACGTTCCCAATGGGATTGGAGTATTGGAAATGGAATGTGTAAGGGTCGGGCTCTTTCGGGGTGCGCTCTCCGCTTCCGTCCTTCGGACCAAGCCCTGCAGATCCCTAACGCGGGAGGGATTGATTTCTACTATGTAACGATTTGCTATCGAACCAAATTTTTAGATAGTTGATCCAAAAATCGTTTAATTAGTAAATCATAAACTTCGCTCGGCAACTCTCCCAGAAATCCCTCAATTCTAGTTTCTTCTAAGTAAGAAACAAACCCTAACTTGATGGATGAAGTTGATTTGAGTCCTGTTTCATGAAAAAACTCCTTCTCAGAACTTATGATTTCATCAAAGCCAACAACCACGTCATAAGTTTTACGAGAAACACCGCAAACAAACCAATGGTCCCTGCTAGGCAATTTAGATAAGACTAGTATTGGCCTCTTTTTCTTTTTTCCATCAACTTGCGGAAGTTCTGCCAAACATATTTTACCGACTTGGATCATAGTTAGGATTTTTCCAAATTAAATCCTTAGTTGTATACTCGGTCTCTTCATCGGAATATGCTTCAGCCAACATAGATGGACTAAATGGAATTTCATCCTCAATCTCTACATAAGGAAATTTTATTTGATCAAAGAAAAGTTCATTGAACGCGTGAATGTCATCAATGATATCTTTTGACTCTTTTTCTAATGGAATGGAAATCATTTCTGAATCTCCTCTATTTGCTTTTTCAGATTTTCAATTTCTTCAGACAACGATTTCTGAATAGAACCCTTTTCTTGTTCTAATGAAGCAATTGTTAATTTTAGATTTTCGATCTCATCTGATTGGGTTTTATTTTGCGCGATCAACTGATGATTAATGTTCTCCAGGTTTGCCGTTTTTTTCTTAAAGCTCTCGATCGCACTTTGAAAACTATTGAGGCTTTGGATCAATTTTACCCTATCTTGTAAGAGTGTTTCAATATCCCTTTTGGATGCTTCCAATTGGTCTTGAGTCTGCTGTTGTTTGGTGGCTTGGATTAGATTTCCGATGAGACTTCCAAAAGTAACTAAGCCATTCCAATCTATTTCTTCGTCTTTTGGCATTGATGGTAATCCCATTCCATTATAGGTAGACAATTCCTATTTTTGCACCCATAAATTTTTTCAAAACGAGCTGGAAATTAATTTCATCTCAAAAATCACCAAGCTCTGGCGGAATGAAAAACTGACTAAGTTCTGAAATAAACTCCCTTGGACTTCGCTCTAGGTGAACCGATTCTGGAACTAAAGGCAGTATTCTGCTCTCCATATAATTTATCTTATCTTGCAAATAAATTTTCCTTAATTTGGGCATAGATCTTATAATTCGTCGATCAATGCTTCGATTAAAATTTGGAAAGGAATAGCCTATTACAATTAATACTTCAACCTCCGAGATAGAATCAAATAAATCTTCTTTACTCGGATGATCCGTTTCTCTTTTGTCCCACGCAAAACAAATATTATACTTTATATCACTTTCTTTGGACTTAAAATGATCATACAAGTCGAATAACCTTGTTAGCTTTTCCTCCTGAGAAATGTTTTCATATATAAATCCAAATGCTTCACCTGAAATACTTGCATCAAGAGAATTATTAAAATATAAGTGGGAACCAGCATATCCATTTAGTCTAAAAAATTGTTTTGATGTGTTTGGAGGTGCGAACGCATCATCAGTTAATTTATCAAACCGATCATTCAAATAACCAATAGTCTTATTTGTTAAATTGCATAATGCAGATGCAAACTGTAGATCGTAATTCCACGTTGCAACAAAAACCTCTTGGTGAAGTTTATAATGATTACTCCTCTTTTCAATAAGAGCTGAAAGAAATGCATAATATCTTGAATCAATTCCACGAAATATATGGATCATCATTAGATAGTAGGATAAGGCACGTTTGATTTTCAAATATTCAGTTGTTTGGTTTGAGAGATATGCCTTTTTGGCAAATATATCTGGAGTTCCGTACTCGCGGATTCCCGAAGATAAAAATCTTAAATCACTTAGCAATTCGGTTGGCATTTTATCTCTCAATGTGGAAGACTGAAAAGGAAGATCGAAAATTTTCTCAAAATTCTCCTTCATTTCTTGAACAGTTGGAACAACAGTCGCGCTCGCACCAGCACCTAATAAATAAAGTGTTTTCATTTTAATCCTCACCCGACATCCACTGCATACACTGGCACTCTCAAACCCTCAAAACCCTTCAAACCATAGAGCAACACTCTCTCCACCTTCTCCTCAGTAAGCGTAGATTTCACAAGATGATACAAATTTTCACCCAAGCAGAAATCACCTACGTCCTTCACCTCATTGGAGCAACGAAAGAACAAGTCAACCTAAGTTCCGAAAGGATCATACCTAACAGTAGCGTCCCACTCTATTGGCGATTTACGCTCTACCTGAAAATTCCCTATAGTTTGTGAATACTTTTCTATGTGATTTGTTAACTCAACTTGATCCAATTTTTCATTCTCAAAAAAACCCTGAATGAATTCTGAGTATTTTAAACTCCAGACGTTTTGAAATGTTAGAATAGTCGGATAATATTCTGCATAAACTCGGTAGTTGAGAGTTATTAATTCTTCTAATTTGAATTTAGGTTTAAAGTGAATAACATCATGAAGAGCAATCGATAGTTCTTTTAAGAATTTATTATCATTCTCTGGAAGGATAACAATGATCCAATATTCATCTCCGATATTTTTAATCAGAAATACTTGATCGATGTATTTTTTATTCGTCTTACAAAGACTCTCAATGAATTGAAAATAAACTTTTGTATGCTGTTGATAAAAAGCTTGCGTGTACAGTTCTCTTTTTCCTGCATCGATTATGTTTTGAAATTTGATTTTTGATGAATTTTTTAAATCGATGGAAATGAGAATTCCGGCTGATTTTTTACTTAGGCTCACAAATTCAACCGGTGAAATACGTCTCGAGTTTTTTGGAAAGAGAAGTTGATTTTTGATCCAACGGCAGGATATTAACTTGCTCAAAATTATATTGGCTTATTGCCTTCAGGAACTTAAAATTTATTCCTCGCATGCAAATTTAGTTTCCTGCAAGAATCTCAAACATTTCATCTTTATGTAATTCTACCATTTCTTTCGTCCAGGAATGATTATCTTTGACCATTTTTGCCATGATCATCAATTTCAAACTTTGATCAATTATGCTTTTATATGTATCAACTTTTGCAAGCGGCGTTACATTCGAAAACTTTGAATTGTCAGAAGTTGTAATCAGAGCAAGATTCCCGAAACAATCCAAATGTGGTTTTTCCCATTTTTCTAATTCACTAGGATTTTGCGGATAGAAATGTTCTATTGAATTCCGAAATTGGAATTGCCAATCTTCCGATAATTTCTTAATATCATATTTTGTATTTCCATCACGATAGAGAAGATAATCAAGGTATGTGAAAACGATTCGCTCAATGGCAAACCCACTCTCATTTTCAAAACCTGAATTTTTTATTTTTTCACTGCAATAATTTTCAAGTATAGTTGTTAAGTTTGCGTTTTCATCTTTCAATAAATTCTGAATTGCCAATGTAATCCAATGCATTGTTTTGGGAGAAGTATAAGTGATTCGTAGGCAAGATTGGAGTGTTCTTAATTGCTTGTTAATTCTATCACTGAAAGTAGCAACATAATTCGGTTTATCGTTTGATTTACCTTTTGTCGTATCTGTATATTTTTCCAGGCGTTGGAGAGACCACTTACCGGTATCTTTGTAATCCCTGGCGAATTCTCTTTTTACGATATATTTATCAAATAAAACTCTAGATTTTAAAAGTAGAAAAAGAAAACTTTTTGCATTAATGGAACTCTTCCAAGTCCACTCCAAGTTGAGCATAAATTTCTTATCATCCAGGTTTCCTTCCATTTCATAAAGATTGTCGTTTTTCGATGAATTAATCTGCAAAAGAAAGTTTGGGAAAGAGAGAATGGATTCAAACCTTTCATCCTCATTTGGTTCGGTTTCCCCAGAAGGTTTTTTATCTTGTACTATCTTCTCTTGACCAAGAATCTCGAGAATTGACTTTTCTTCTTTAGAATTATCTTGAATTTTTAACAAATTCACAATGCTCTCAAAACTAGTAACTTTTTTATCAAGACTGCTCCAATCGCCTGTAAATATTTTTTCTCTATACTCCTTTTTAAAATTCATCTGAACATAGGAATCCATATTTGAACAATTGTCCCATATTATGGCTCCTACTTTTCTTTGTTCAGTAGAATCTAGCATTTCCAAAATCTTCGCTTTTGCAATCTCGTGGAGCTCCAATTGTTCTCCACGAGTATTCATGATTTCGAAATAATGGTTTAAATCAATATTTTGAGGAACTTGAACTTGGATCAAAAAAACGTTTTTTAACTTTGATTTAAAATTATTTCTATCCAGTTGTTTTTTACCAAAGTAATTTGAGATAATTTTAAGGCCGTCCAGGATCTCCGAGGAAAAGAATTCATCGATAATATCCAATTTACCAGTATCATCAAGTGCCGAAAGAGTTCGGTTGGATTTTTCTCTGGCTTCGAAACACAATGCGTCTCGCGCGAAAATAGTGCTTAAATATCGTTGAAGAATAAATAACGTTGTCAATCTCTGTTGACCGTCAACCACTTCATATAATCTGGATTCTTTTTGATTCACTATAAGATTTCCGAGAAAATAACTGCTGTTTGGAGATTGTATAGAGCTATCAATATCTTCAATTAATTGTTCAATTTCTTTTTCTTTCCAAGAATAGTTCCTCTGGTAAATGGGTATAATAAAGTTAGTATTGATAAAAATATCGGAAACGGCAACCTTCTTTAATTGCTCCTGCTCCATTACAAATCCCACCCATTAATTTTATTGAGAGTGTTAACAATACTCTCGTATTTATTCTTATTTTCTAATTTGATGACTGACGGCTTTTCAAAAATTAGCAATTTTATTTCTGACGGATCTTTCATTTCACTAATGATCGTGAATA
Organism: Leptospira bouyouniensis; assembly: GCF_004769525.1. Classification (NCBI taxonomy): domain Bacteria; kingdom Pseudomonadati; phylum Spirochaetota; class Leptospiria; order Leptospirales; family Leptospiraceae; genus Leptospira; species Leptospira bouyouniensis. Next base: position 345,990 of record NZ_RQFT01000008.1, read on the forward strand.
GATTCATTCCATAATTTAATCGTTCGTGCTCTCCTCTCGCATATTTATTGACTGTCTCAGGATACACCGAATGCATTACCAGTCTCAATGAATAACACCAGGAATACAGTTGTTGAAAGATGAAGTCATTAAGGCTTTCCAACCCGAAACGATCCACAAAAAACATTAAAACAGATTCGTACAATTGTTTTATGTATATTTCGCCACTTCCGTTAGTCGGAACATTTTCAGGCGGGTGATTGTTTTTTATTTTAAATTGAATTTTTTCTAACAAACTTCCATAATGCAAAGCATACTGGAAGAACCTTTTCCCTGAAAGGACTGGTTGTGTGAGTTGAAATTGATTCAAAAACATGGATCCTATCAATTCATTTCCACCTGTGGAATTGAATTGCTCTATGTAGAGATTGCTTGCCTTGTGGTAGATAGCGTAATTTGTTCGATTAACACCTAAAATCCCCTTGAATAAATCGATTCGACTAGATGAATAACCCAAACCGCTATTGCCTTTATACCACTGAGTCAAAGGATACAAATAATTCTTAAACAAATCCTCCAAGTGTTCGGAATTGGTAGCTTCCCATTTTCTGATAATACTTACTTTAGATTCCTCAGTTTCATCATGCATCTCCCTCAAGTGGAAGGATTTTAATAGGTCATGAGGTGCCAGCTCTTTTCCTCTAGAATTCTGTGAGTCAAAGAATTGAAAGGCGTCTTGCTCACTATCTGTCACGATTTGAACAATAGTGCTATTCTTCAGAAGATAATTTTTAAAATTTCGTTTTCGTTCATCTGTCTTCAACTCATTGAGTCTTCTCTTTAAAACAAAAAAATTTCGAAGCAGAGGTTCTTTGAAACTTAAGTTTATATTTGCTTTTAATAAATTTGACCTATCATCTCCAAGTGCATGAAGCAGTATAGAATTTGTAATCATTCTCTGTTGCCCATCTACAATATCATACTCTGATTCTTTTTTATGAAGTATTACAGAACCAATTCGGTATTCTTTCTTTTCTTCTTCAAAAGCTTCGTAGATATCTTGGAATAATGTGTTTGCGGATTTCTCAGTCCACCGATATGGTCTTTGATAATCAGGAAGTCGTAATTTCAGTTTCAGAAGTTCTTCCAAAGTGACAATCTTTAACTCACTCTCAACTAATGGCATCTTAATTCCCCAACCCCAATTCCCCCCGAAACGCCCTCTGGCTCAAAGCTCCATACAAATTCTCCAACTCCCCCAAACTCTTCTGGTATTTCTCTTTCAAGGACTCCACCTTCTCCACAACCGCCGCAAATTGGTTTTGGAGTTCGAGGGGGGGAGCGATAAACTCTATTATTCTTACATCCCTTAAATTGATCTGTTTAAGAGCTATGCCATAGGTCTTTTCTTGAATTTTTTTCTGCATTGATTGTGATTTGATTTGAGACAAAGCAAACAAGTTATTGAAATTATCGGTAAACCAAATTGGAGTTATTCCCCGAGTTACATTTGCGTCCTTCAAATCCTCACCGGCAATCGACACAACTCCCGTTGTGCCTCGAACACACATTAATAGTTCTCCACCTTTAAGTCTTGTTCTTCTATATTTATTTTCAATCTTTGGATCAATACGTTTTAGTCCAAGACTGTGTATAATATCGGAAGTTAAATCAACGGGTCTTACAATTATGACACCATCTTTGAATTCTTCACCAGGTTGAACTATTCCATAGGTTAATGGACAATCTGGTGCAACAATTTCGGAAAACCTCTTCACCTCCCACCCCTTCTCATTCCGCACCGGATCCCCAAACATCTCCAAAAAGGTGCTCTTCAAATACGCATCTAACAAGGCCAGACTTTCTCTCCTTTTGGCGATCAATGAGTCGGCCTTGGACAGAATGTTCGCAATGACGATTTGTTCGGGAAGAGGGGGGAGCGGGATGAGGATTTTTTCTAATCCTTCGTATTTTAAAGAATCTCGAACGGAGCCTTGTGTATTATTTTTAATCTGAACTATCCCATTATTACTTTTCAAATATCGTAGTAAGTAACCTGGGTGCAAATCCTGTAAGTTAATACTGAAGACAATGTATAGTGGACTAATTAATGCTTCTTCAGATTCAGTTAAACATGCAATTGAGCCAACATTTATTCGCGAAGGGTTGTAAGCGAATTCATTCTTTTTCACTATTTTGTAATTCGATAAGTCTTTACTGAATACTTCTTTGCTGAAATAATCTTCCGATCTAGTAAATCCTTGGGAATTTGTAACGGAATACACTGTAATATTATGTAAACCTCGATTTCTTAGGCTTGTCTGTTTGGTATACTTACCAAGATTCCGAATTGGCCAACGACTATTCATATAAACTTGCCTTTGCGAAAGAATCTGTGAAGGCAAAAAGTGTTAATGATTTGCAAGTTTCGTTATTTTTTCCTTTCAATTTGAATAAAAAACTATAAAAAAAAATCTTATACAGTAATCGATCTCTCCGATACGCTTCGCCACTGAGAGCCCGAGACCCTTTCCTATCGAATAGGGATGCTGAGTAGAATCCATAGGATTCGTACCGAAGCATCACCCTAACATCCCCGTTAACTCATCCAAGCCCTTTCCGATTTCCTTCTCGAGACCCTTTAGTTTTTCCAGAATCACCTTTGGCGATTCATAACTCACTTCTTCAAAGACATCTTCTTTGAATTTGCTCATGGAAAGGTCATAACCTTCGTTAACAATCTCGACTTTGGGAACAAAGAAATACTTCGCCTTGCGGTCGTTTGGTTTTCTGGGGTCACGGCTTTTGAATTGGGTAACGATATCGATGAGGTCCGAGGTCTCGATTTTAGTTCGTTTGTCGTCTAACGTATACCCATCGGCGGCCATATCATAAAACCAAACCTGTTCCGTGGTACCTCCCTTGGTAAAAAGTAGGATGGCAGTGCTCACCCCGGCGTACGGTTTGAAAACTCCACTCGGCATAGTGATAACGGCTTTCAGTTCCGACTTCTCAACTAGGATTTTACGAGCTTCGACAAAGGCCTTGCCACTGCCAAAAAGAACCCCTTGCGGGACAATCACAGCGGCAGTCCCACCGATCTTTAACATCCGAAAGATTCGCTCGATAAACAAAAGTTCGGTTTTGGTTGTGGGAAGGGAAAATCCTTCGTTGATATCTCCCTTATCGATATTGCCAGTAAAGGGAGGATTGGCAAGCACCACATCAAACTGGCTGTCTTCATTGTAGGACTTACTCAGTGTGTCCTTATAATCAATATGAGGTTGGTCGATGCCATGCATCATTAGGTTCATAAGACCTAGGCGCACCATTGTTGTATCAATATCAAAACCGTAAAAACTAGACTCTAAGATCGTTTTTGTTTTTTCATTTAAGCCAGAGCTGATGACAGCTCTTTCAAATCCGTCTTCATCGACTTCGGTTACTTTCGCCGATTTGGATTTGTTATTTTTTCGAGCCAGATCGGTCAAAATGTATTGATAGGCTCCAAGCAAAAACCCACCTGTCCCGCAAGCTGGGTCCACCACCCTTTGCCCCAATTGAGGACTCACAAGCTCTGCCATGAGTTTGATGATATGCCTTGGTGTTCGAAACTGTCCATTCTTCCCAGAGGTAGCAATTTCACTGAGAAGCATTTCATACACATCCCCTTGGATGTCTTGGAACGCATGTCCCCCTTCCCTTGCATCTCGTTCAATCTCTTCAAAGATTTTTTCAATGATTCCAATGGCTTCCACTAGTAGGGAAGGTTTTGGCATAATAAAAACGGCATTTGCCATGGACTTGGTAAAGGGAGAACCACCCTCCAATTCCTTTAAAAAAGGAAACACCTTAGTTTGCACATGGAGTAACATCTCTTCGGCGGGTTTGTGTTTGAATTCACTCCATCGCAGTTCCGATTTCTGTATCGTCTCACTACTTCCAGGAACTTTATACTTTCCGTGAAATCTCGATACAAACTTTTCACCCGTAAACTCAGCGTCTCTTTCGCGTTTGGCGTCCAAATCATCGATCTGTTTCATAAAGATAAGATAGGTGATTTGTTCAATGGCTGTGAGCGGATTGGAAATCCCACCACTCCAAAATAAATTCCAGAGTTTGTCGATTTGTGATTTGAGTGTTGAATTAAAAGAAACCATTATGCGGCGAGAACCTTATCTGTTAACATTAAAATTTCATCAATTTCTTTGGGCGAAAACACACCTCGAATTCCTTCGGGATGTATCTGTGTAAACGGAGCTTGGATCAAATCCTTCTTTGTCAAACTTTCTCGTTCTAATATAAAGTTTTTGAGAAGTTCCATAAACTGCAACTGCCTTGCTGACAAATAACTATGTGTTTGGATAAAGCTTTCAAAGGATTGGGTCACAATCTCAGGAAAACTGGAAAGCCTCTCAATGCCAAGAATATGTTTTAGAAACTGAACGAGTTTTGCCTTCCGATTTTGGTACACACGTCGCAACAAATCTATGGTGATATTGGGGTGTTCCTCATGCAGTTCTTCCGCAAGTAAACCCACTTCCGATTCACTGAGCGCATCTCCCATCTTTAGTTTTCGTAAAATGGGATTGGATTCGGTAAGTTCTTTGATTTTTTCTTCCACAAGTTCTTTGTAACGGCTAATGCTAACTGACTCATGTTGTGGTCCAAATTCCACATACTCCTTTACAGCAACCAAATCCTTGAGATCATACTTCGCCACCTGGAAAGGCGGCGCAAAGGAATCAATGAACTTAAGCAGTGGAGACAGTTTGTTGACCAAGGTATCAAAGTCGTCTTCCGTTGCCTTTGCCCAGTATGCGTTGGTTTGTGCCCTTCGAATCAAGTCCTCTTCTAGAGCCACAGTGTTTACCGAAAGTGGAAGTTCTGAAATGAGTTCGATCACACCTACTTTTAGGGTTTCAAATTTTTCTGGTTCGCGGCTTAGCTTTGCAAGGGAGACTTCCAAAACATCACGCTCAAAACGCATCGCTTTAAAATCCACATTCGATACAGTGCGAAACAGTGGCTTGACCACTTCTTTCATAAAAACAAGCGCCTCATTCTCGCTATGCGATCCGAGTTGGTTCCAAAAATTGGGATCTGTAGTTCTCTCTAAACTTGACTTCGCATCTTTGATCACAATAGAGTTTTCTGGTAACGTGGTAATTTGTTTTTGTAATTTCTTAATCTCACGCCGAACAATGTCAGACTCACCAAGCTCCAGCGCCTTTTCCAATTTATCAAGTCTCATTCCGAACAATTTAACCGGAATCGGAATCTGACTTTTCAATTCCTTACCCTTCGGATTCAATTTGAAATATTCAAAATTATCCCAACAGTCGAGAACGAGAAATTGGTCTTTTTCCAAACACCAAGGAATTTGTTTTTCCGTATCGAGTAATCGTGTTCCCCTACCAATCATCTGCCAAAACTTCGTATAGGAAAACACAGGCTTTGCAAATACCAAGTTCACAAGTTCTCGGATATCAATCCCTGTATCGAGCATATCCACACTGATTGCCACTCTTGGCATATCTTGCGTCTTAAATTGGTCAAGGAGTCCACCTTTCCCATACACGCGCGGATCATCCGAGACAATCACTTTGGCAAATTCACCGTTGTATTCGGGATATAATGTATCAAAAATACTTTCAATCTCACGGGCATGACTAATACTCACGCAGAAAAAAATACTTTTTCCAGGGATCACACCACTCGGATCTTTGATACACTCTTCCATAAACTCTTTCACTATAAGAGTGTTTGTCCCACGGTTACGCACCGTTTTTTCCAACTCTGTTCCCTCATAATTGATCTCTTCCACTTCCTTTCCTTCTAAGATCAATTGCTTTTGGTCATCTAATGAAATGGTGCGTTTGCTAATCCCTTCATTTTGGAATTTGGTTTTGATCTTCATCACTTGAAACGAACAGAGATAAGGTGGAATATGATTAACTGCCTCTTCATAGGAATAGGCAAACGTAGGAACTCCATCTTCACATTCAAACAGTTTGAAGGTATTGTGATCAATCACATTCGTGGGAGTTGCCGTCAGTCCAAGAACCATTGTACTAAAGTAATCTAAAATTTCTTGGTAGGTATTATAAATACTACGATGAGATTCATCCACAACCACCAAATCAAAGAAATGCGGTGAGAGTGGATTCGTTTCATCTCGAATGATATTGAGCATCGTTGGATAAGTCGCGACATACACTCTTCTGTCTTTAACAATTTCAGTTTCCCCTTTATGCGGCCAACGAGGTTCATTGGGAATAAACTCTTTAAATGCATCGAGGGCCTGATCTCTAAGGGAGATTCGATCAACGAGAAATAATACGCGTTCGACCCATCCTGCTCTCATCAAAGTTTCTACAAGAGCAATACAAGTTCTTGTCTTACCTGTTCCCGTTGCCATAACCAAAAGGAACTTTCTTTTCTTCTTTTCGACAGCTTCTAAGACAGATCGGATTGCTTGGATTTGAAAATCACGGCCAGCGATCTTGGTATTGATGAGTTCACCAGTCAGTGGCCTACGAGCTCTCCGAATGTAGGCATATCGTTCCAAATCATCACGAGTGGGAAATCCATATACTTTCCTTGGAGGACTATGTTCCAACTCCCAAAAATAAATATCATGTCCGTTAGTATAAATGCAAAAGGGAAGTTCTCCACCTTTCGATTTTTGGATGTTGTAACAATATTGTTTGGCTTGTTCTCGACCTATTGCCGCATCGACAGATGACTTTTTTGCCTCAACGACTGCTATTACTTTTCCGTCTCTACCAAATAAAACATAATCACTGAATTGCAGACCGTGGTATACACTGTTAGGCTTTACATTGTCCTTAACTGGCTCTACAACAATTTCAAACTCAGGGACGACCTGGGTATGATCTTGAACATTCCAACCAGCTTCTAATAGCCGTTTATCAATTAGATCTTTTCTGGTTTCCTTTTCGTTTTTCATCAGAGACAGATAATTCGCACCTAATTTTATCCAATTATATTAGTATAGCAAGTGTTTTACTGCAAATCGCATTTACTGTTATTATACGAGAAGAGGGAAATTTGCGTAGGAATGGATTTATCCCTCCCCCAAAAACAAAAAAAGCCTCACATCTTTCGATGTAAGGCTTCTCTTTTCTTCTACTCTTCTTCAACTATATACGACAAAGGTTCCATCTTTCACCAAGAGGGAAAGCCTGCGGAAGCACCAAGCGGCACTGCCGCGACTGCGAGCACCCGACTTGATGCGTGAGCTTCGAGCTCTAGTATCAAAGTCGTTCGGCGCTGACCGCCAAACAGAACAAAGTAAAACAAACAACGCTTCAATCTATACATACACGTTAACACGTGTATATTGTAATATGGTCAAGCCGATCGAGCGATTAGTATCACTTGGCTG